>NZ_JBIRZS010000021.1:0-76869 GCF_044391085.1 Paenarthrobacter sp. NPDC018779
CTCGGAGCAGACGGCTTCGGCTTCTCCGACACCCGCCAAGCCGCACGCCGCTACTTCAAAAACGACACCCACTCCATCGTCACCAAAACCCTGCAACTCCTCGCCGCAAAGGGCGAAGTCGCAGCTGACGCGGTGGAAACGGCCATCGGGAAGTACCGGCTCCTGGATGTCAACGCCGGCACCACCGGCGGGGCAGGCGGCGACGCCTAGCCACAAGCTGGGCCACAGGTCACCAAGCACCAACCGCACGGCGGCTTTCACCGAAAGGTGGGGGCCGCCGTCGGGCTTTAACACAGCAGTGCCACACCGGCCCGTGGACCAGCCTGAGTTGTAGCCTTCGCACAAATGGAGCTTGCCCGGGATGCGCCGTATGCTCATTCCATGGCAGAGCCCACCAAGACCACAACCAAGCGCAAGGCGGCAGCAGCGGCAGTGTCGCCGGAAAAGGCCGAAACGCTGCGGCAACTCCGCGCCAACGTGGGGCAATTGTCCACCACCACCATGCGGCAGCTCGAGAAATCGCTCCCGTGGTACAGCCGCTTGAGCTCGGATGAGCGTTCAGCTCTGGGCCTCGTCGCCCAGAACGGCATCGCCGCGTTCGTGACCTGGTACGAGCGGCCCAGTTCGCCGTCCTGGATCCTCACCGACGTTTTTGGCAACGCACCCACCGAACTGACGCGATCCATCAGCCTTCAAAAAGCCCTGCAGTTGATCCGCATCGTGGTGGAAGTCGTGGAGGACCAGGTACCGGTCATCGCACCGGAACCGGACCAGCCCTCCCTTCGCGAAGCAGTGCTGCGCTACTCGCGCGAAGTCGCGTTCGCCGCCGCCGACGTCTACGCCCGTGCCGCGGAATCCCGCGGGTCCTGGGACACCCGCCTGGAAGCCCTGATTGTGGACGCCATCCTCCGCGGCGAGAACACCGACGCCCTGCGTTCCCGGATCGCCGCCCTCGGCTGGAAAGCGCAGGAGCGCTTCACCGTGATGGTGGGGAACTCGCCGTCGGAACCCAGCGCCAGCTACGTCAGCGAGCTCCGCCGCACGGCCGGGCGCTTCGCGGAAGACGCGTTGGTAGGCATCCAAGGCGACCGACTGATCCTGATCCTCGGCGGGGTCCAGGACCGCGACACCGCCTACGTTAAACTCAGTGAGCTTTTCGCCCCCGGTGCAGTGGTCTATGGCCCGGAAGCGGGATCGCTGCTGGAGGCCAGCAGCTCTGCCCAGGCGGCTTTCGCGGGCCTGACCGCTGCCCGGGCATGGCCTTCGGCACCGAGGCCAGTGGCGGCTGACGATCTCCTCCCGGAGCGGGTTGTTTCCGGTGACGACGCTGCTAGGCGCTCATTGATCAAGAACATCTACCGCCCCCTCCTGGCCGCTTCCAACGGCCTGGTGGAGACCCTCGGCACGTACTTGGAGCTGGGCCATTCACTGGAAGCCACCGCCCGCGAATTGTTCGTCCATGCCAACACCGTGCGCTACCGTTTGAAGCGTGTCTGCGACGTGACGGGCTGGGATCCACTGCTTCCCAGGGAGGCATTCGTACTACAAACAGCCCTGGTGGTTGGCCGGCTTTCGGCCCAACCGAAGGCTGCACCCGAGCGTCACGCATCGCGTTCACAGAGCTGAACCGTTGTAGACTTCCTACAAACTGACCCAGTGAGCTTGGTGTACCGAAACACCAGTGGATCACGTGGCAATTTGGAAAGCTGGATACGTGCTTGCAATCGTCTGCCCTGGACAGGGCTCCCAGACCCCAGGATTCCTGGCCCCTTGGCTGGAACTCCCCTCCGTTGAAGGCCAGTTGGCCGCCCTGAGCGAGATCGCAGGCATCGACCTCAAGGCCCACGGAACCACCTCCGATGAAGAGACCATCAAGGACACCGCGGTTGCCCAGCCGCTGATCGTCGCTGCTGGCCTCGTAGCGGCGAAGTCACTGTTCGATGTTGAACTCAACACCCTTCCCGTCGTGCTCGCCGGCCACTCCGTAGGCGAAATCACCGCCTCAGCCCTCGCCGGCGTCCTCACCGAAGAGGAAGCCATGACATTCGTCCGCGAACGTGCCAACAGCATGGCCGCCGCGGCGGCCGTCACCCCCACCGGCATGAGCGCCGTGGTGGGCGGTGACCCCGCGGAGGTCCTCGCCGCCATCGAAGCCTCCGGCGCAACCCCTGCCAACGTCAACGGCGCAGGCCAGACCGTCGCCGCGGGTACCTTTGAACAGCTCAAGTCCCTCGCGGAAAATCCGCCCGCGAAGGCCCGCATCATTCCCCTGAAGGTCGCCGGCGCCTTCCACACCTCCCACATGGCTCCCGCAGTCAGTGCGCTGGAAGCCCTCAAGCCGTCACTGTCTCCGCAGGACCCCACCGTTCCCCTGCTGTCCAACTACGACGGCAAGGAAGTAACGGCAGGTTCGGCGGCCGTCGAAAGCCTTATTGCCCAGGTATCGCGGCCGGTCCGGTGGGACCTCTGCATGGAGAACCTGGTTGAACGGGGCGTCACGGGCGTCATCGAACTGGCTCCGGCCGGTACCCTTGCAGGCCTCGCCAAACGCGGCATGCCGGGCGTCAAGACCGTGGCCGTCAAGACCCCCGAAGACCTGTCCGCGGCATTGGCACTGTTCGCTGAATTGGAGGGAGAGGCATGAGCACGCCCGTACTGAAGCAGGCTCCGGTCCAGGAGAACACCCGGATCCTGGGAATCGGCGCCTACCGGCCCGATGTCATTGTCACCAACGACGACGTCTGCCAGTGGATCGATTCCTCCGACGAATGGATCCGCCAGCGCACCGGCATCATTACGCGCCACCGGGCCGCCGAAGGCGTCAGTGTCATCGACATGGCTGAAGGCGCTGCCCGCGAAGCACTCGCCCAGGCCGGCATCGAACCGTCCCAGCTTGGTGCGGTCATCGTCTCCACCGTCACCCACCCCTACGCCACGCCGTCGGCTGCCGCTGCGCTCACCGACCGTTTGGGCGCGACGCCGGCACCCGCCTTCGACATCTCCGCCGCCTGCGCGGGGTACTGCTATGGCGTGGCCCAGGCGGACGCCTTGGTCCGCTCGGGTGCCGCCAAGTATGTGCTGGTGGTTGGTGCCGAGAAGCTCTCGGACGTGATCGACAACCACGAACGCACCATCTCGTTCCTCCTGGGTGACGGCGCCGGCGCCGTCGTGGTGGGCCCGTCCGACACCCCCGGCATTGGACCCTCCGTGTGGGGCTCCGATGGAAGCAAGTGGGACGCCATCGGCATGACCCACTCGCTGGAAGACGTCAAGAAGCTGGGCGAATCCGCACGTCACTCCGACGAGATCGATGACCCGGCCATCCTTTCGGCCACCCAGGATGTTTGGCCGACACTCCGCCAGGACGGCCAAACGGTCTTCCGCTGGGCCGTGTGGGAAATGGCCAAAGTTGCGCAGCAGGCACTGGATGCTGCGGGCATTAAGGCGGACGATCTCGCCGCCTTCATTCCGCACCAGGCCAACATGCGCATCATCGACGAGATGGTCAAGAAGCTCAAGCTTCCGGAGACCGTCATGATCGGGCGCGATATTGCCCAGGCAGGCAACACGTCCGCCGCGTCGATCCCCTTGGCCACCCACCGCCTGCTCCAGGAAAACCCTGGACTCAGCGGCGGCCTGGCTTTGCAGATCGGATTCGGCGCCGGCCTGGTCTTTGGCGCCCAGGTGGTCGTTCTGCCGTAATCCTGGACCGGCCCCATGCCCTCCAGCCAATTGAATATGACTTACAAACCCAAACCGTAACCGCGGTTTGATCCCCTTTCCGGCAGCAGCCGGCAAAACAAGAAAAGGAGCCGATCATGGCTAGCAACGAAGAAATCCTGGCCGGCCTGGCTGAAATCGTCAACGAAGAGACCGGCCTCGCTACCGAAGCCGTCGAACTGGACAAGTCCTTCACCGAGGACCTGGACATCGACTCCATCTCCATGATGACCATCGTGGTCAACGCCGAAGAAAAGTTCGGCGTCCGCATCCCCGACGAAGAGGTCAAGAACCTCAAGACCGTCGGCGACGCCGTGAGCTTCATCGCCAACGCACAGGCCTAGTCCTGATACCAGCTGTGCCGGGCCAGGGTCCGTGATCCTGCGCCCGGCACAGCCGCACTACCGCCCAAAGATTTTTTTGCCGCCCCGCACCAAGCTGCAGCCGGGTCGGCTCATCCGACAGAGAGTGATCGCATGGCACGCAAAGTAGTCATAACCGGTCTGGGGGCCACCACTCCCATCGGCGGCGACGTTCCCACAATGTGGCAGAACGCGCTGAAAGGGGTCTCCGGTGCCCACACGCTCGGGGACGAGTGGGTTTCCAAGTACGACCTCCCGGTCCACTTTGCTGCCAGGTGCTCGACGCCGGCCCTGGAAGTCCTCAGCCGCGTCGAAGCCAAGCGCATGGACCCCTCCACGCAGTTCGGCGTCATCGCCGCCCGCGAAGCCTGGGCTGACGCAGGAATCGACGACATCGACCACGACCGCCTCGCCGTCGCTTTCGCCACCGGAATCGGTGGCGTGTGGACCCTCCTGGATGCCTGGGACACCTTGAAGGAAAAGGGTCCCCGCCGGGTGCTGCCCATGACTGTTCCCATGTTGATGCCCAACGGCGTAGCCGCTGCTGTGAGCCTTGACCTTGGCGCGCGAGCTGGTGCCCACACCCCGGTTTCGGCGTGTGCTTCCGGAACCGAAGCCCTCCACCTCGGCCTGGACCTGATCCGCTCAGGCAAGGCAGATGTGGTCATGTGCGGTGGCGCGGAAGCGGCCATCCACCCGATGCCGCTGGCTGCTTTCTCCTCAATGCAGGCGCTCTCCCGCCGGAACGACGAACCCGAGCGGGCTTCCCGCCCCTACGACATCGACCGCGATGGCTTCGTCATGGGCGAAGGCGCCGGCGCTTTGGTGCTGGAAGCCGAAGAGCACGCGGTCGCCCGTGGCGCACGCATCTATGCCGAGCTTGCCGGAACCTCCGTCACGGCTGACGCGTACCACATCACCGCTCCCGACCCCGAAGGCCTGGGGGCCACACGCGCCCTGAAAGCCGCCATGTTTGACGGCCGCATCCAGGCTGAAGACGTGGTCCACGTCAACGCGCACGCAACGTCCACTCCTGTAGGCGACAAGCCGGAGTACACGGCGCTGCGGGCTGCCCTTGGAACACACGTGGACAACGTGGCCGTCTCGGCTACGAAGTCCCAGATGGGCCACCTCCTGGGCGCCTCTGGTGCCGTGGAAGCGGTCCTCACGGTCCTGGCCGTCTACGAGCGTAAGGCACCGGTAACCATCAACCTGGAGAACCAGGACCCGGAAATCCCGCTCGACGTCGTGACGTCCGTGCGTGACCTTCCCGCCGGCGACATCGT
Organism: Paenarthrobacter sp. NPDC018779; assembly: GCF_044391085.1. Lineage (NCBI taxonomy): Bacteria > Bacillati > Actinomycetota > Actinomycetes > Micrococcales > Micrococcaceae > Paenarthrobacter > Paenarthrobacter sp. NPDC018779. Next base: position 5,369 of record NZ_JBIRZS010000021.1, read on the forward strand.
CGCCCTCAGCAACTCGTTCGGCTTCGGTGGCCACAACGCGGTCATCGCCGTCCGGAACGCCTAGCAGCTTCCGACGCAAAGCAGGGCCCCACCATTTCCGGTGGGGCCCTGCTTTTTGCTATGGGGTTGGGTGGAGGCTGCCTAGCCCACTTGGTGCAACCAACGCACCGGAGCACCCTCAGCCGCATGGCGGAACGGTTCCAGTTCTTCATCCCAGGCTTCGCCGAGGGCAAGCGAGAGCTCATGGTACACCGCTGAGGGGTCACCCGCGCCGGACTCATAGGCGTAGCGGATACGGTCCTCCGTGACCATGACGTTTCCGTGGACATCCGTGACTGCGTGGAAGATCCCAAGTTCAGGGGTGTGAGACCACCGGGCGCCATCCACACCCTGGCTCGGCTCTTCGGTCACTTCATAGCGCAGGTGCGCCCAGCCTCGAAGAGCGGACGCCAACTGTGCCCCGGTGCCGGGCTTGCCGGTCCAGGACAACTCTGCACGAAACATTCCGGGCGCAGCAGGTTGCGGGGTCCACTCAAGATCGGTTCGTTTATCAACGACCGATCCAATGGCCCACTCGACGTGCGGGCACAGCGCCGTAGGCGCCGAGTGCACGAACAGGACACCGCGGGTTGTTGCAACAGACATTCCATCCTCCATAGCTGTAGGTACGTCTTCCCCAACGACCTCTGCCGGATGTTGCTGTTGACCTTGCGATGAACCCTCAAGACCCTTTGTGCTAGCTATTTACTTATCCGCAGCCATTCCCCAAACTGATGAACGCATTTGCTCGATTCTGGCACAGATTCAACCCTCAACCATAAATTGAAGGTTCCCCCGTGGTGCTTTCATTTTGCCGTACACGTTCCTTTTCCGCCAGTGCAGGTAATGCGCCTGCGCCCGTGCCGGCATTTTGCCGTCATTCAAGCCCGCGGATGCGCCTGTTGGTAACTCTTCCGCAGCCTGTCCACGGAGACGTGGGTGTAGATCTGCGTGGTGGCCAGGCTGCTGTGGCCAAGGATTTCCTGGACCGCCCGGAGGTCCGCGCCACCGTCGAGCAGATGTGTGGCAGCACTATGGCGCAGTGCGTGGGGTCCGGTGGCCGAGGTATCGCCCAGAGCCTGCAGGAGCGCGCCCACCACGCTCCTGACCTGGCGGGGATCCACCCGGTTTCCCCTGACGCCAAGGAAAAGCGCGGGACCACTGCCTGACGTCGCCACTTCAGGCCTGCCCCTGCGCAGCCAGTCATCGAGTGCCACAGCGGCCGGGACGCCGAAGGGAACCGTTCTTTCCTTGTTTCCCTTGCCCAGGACCCTGAGCGTGCGCCGGTCAGGATCGACATCATCGATGTCCAATCCCACCAGCTCGCCGACTCGTACGCCTGTTGCGTAGAGGAGTTCCACCATGGCACGGTTGCGGACCGCCATGGGTCCTCCCTGGACGGCTGCCTCGCCGAGGTCACCGACGATCCTGGTGACTTGCTGCTCTTGCAGGACTCCGGGCAGTGTCTTGGCGCGTTTCGGGGCCTGGAGCCGCAGGGCCGGGTCCTTGGTGATAAGTTCCTCCCGGAGGGCCCACTTGGTGAAGGACCGTGCCGTGGCGGCCCGGCGCGCCAAGGTGGACCGGGCCATTCCGGACTCGCTTTGGGCACCAAGCCACCGCCTGAGAGTCCCCAGCTCCAGCTGGGGCAGTTCCGCCACCCCTTCCGAGGCCGCGAACCCCAGCAGGCTGTCAATGTCCGACAGGTACGCGCGGACGGTGTGCCCGGAGCGCGCCCGCTCCGCCCGCAAGTACCGTTCGAATCCTTCGGCGGCCTGCGTCAATGCTTCTGGCAAGGTTTCTCGGTCCACCCTCCAACTGTGCCAGACAGCGCCGTGTTTGCGGCGCAGGACGATGCCCTCCGCCGCAGCAGGTCATGCGCCCCGCGTCCGTTTCCAGGCGCCTCGCTCGGAACCCGCCAAGCCCAGGAGTCCCAAACGTCCCAAGCCGGCCCTGACCGCATCGGGACTGAGCCCGGCAACGACGGCGAGCTTCTCCACTGACGTGCCTGAACGCAACGGCAGGGCGTCCAGGAGGATGAGGTCCTCCAGCGACAAGCCATCGTGTGGCTGGTGCGGCGCTTCCTTGTCCGCGGCCAATTCCTCGCCGCTCCGGCCTGAGAGTTCGGCGATCTCGCCTACATCCGTCACGCAAACGGCGCCGCCGTCGCGCAGCAGGCGATGGCAACCTGCCGAATTGGCGCTGTGAATGGAGCCCGGGACTGCCGCCACCACCCTCCCAAGGGTTTCGGCATGGTGGGCGGTATTCAGCGCTCCCGATCGCCACCGGGCTTCCACCACCACCGTGACAGAAGCCAAGGCCGCGATGATGCGGTTGCGTTGCAGGAACCTGTAGCGGGTTGGGGCCGAGCCCGGGGGTACCTCGGCCATCACGGCCCCTTGGCTGGCCACAGCCCTTAGGAGGTCCTCGTTCCCTGCCGGGTAGAAGCGGTCCACTCCCCCGGCCATGACGGCGATGGTGGGGATCGCCGCTGCCCCGCCATTCAAGGCCCCCCGGTGCGCATGGGCGTCGATCCCGTACGCACCGCCCGAAACCACCGTGAAGCCCCTCTGGGCCAAGCCATAGGCGAGGTCTCCCGTCACCGATGCACCATAGCTGGTGCTGTCCCGCGATCCCACCAACGCTATGCTCTGCCGTGCTGGAGCCACGGGCTCCTCCTGGCCCCGCCACCAAAGGCACAGCGGCTCCTGCAAACCCAGGTCCGCCAATTGACCAGGCCAAAGTTCGTCTCCGGGAACAACCACACGCCCGCCGAGCCGCTTCATGGTCTCCAGGTCACGCTCCGGTGCAAGGTCCTGGACCCTGGGCGCCCATCGGCGCAGGCTCGCACCCAGGCCCGGCCACGAGGCCAGGTTCCCGTCCTGTGACAGCAGCGCCGTGAGCTCACGTTCAACAGCCGCGCCCGCCGTCAACTCACCGGTTGCGATGCCGAGCGCGTCCAAGGCTCCTACGGCATGAACCAGTGCCAGGCCTACTGAATCCTGGGGCTCCATCAGGCGCGACAACGCGGCCCTGGCGATCCGTTCCCTGTCCATGTTTCCCACTACGCCCAAGGTTTGCTTCCTTTCAGGAGTTGCCGCGTGATCAGCTTGTTGAATTCGTTTGTCGGAGGCCCAGGGCCTGTCCGATGTGGTCTGGGTAAGGCGCGTCGCTTTGGTCCAGGTCCGCGAGGGTCCAGGCCAGGCGAAGCACCCGGTCATATCCCCGTGCTGTGAGGAGTCCACGTTCCAGGGCCGTGTCCAGGACCCGTGTTGTTCCTGGGCCCAGCCGCAGGTCACCCCGGAGGATGCGGCCCGGGACCTGGGAGTTGGTTTCGAAACCGAGGGGGCCGAGACGGCCGGATTGTCGTTCCCTGGCCGCGGTCACGCGTCGAGCCACCACGGCGGTGGTTTCCTCGCACCCGGCTTGTCCAAAATCGGCCAGCGATACGCGTTCCACCTGCAACTGGATATCCACCCGGTCCAGCAACGGTCCGGAGAGCCGGCCAAAGTAGCGTCGCCGCATCATCGCCGTGCAACTGCACTCCATTCCCTTGCCTGAGGCCTTGCCGCACGGACACGGGTTGGCGGCCAGGACGAGCTGGAAACGGGCAGGATAGGCAGCCGTGCCGGCCGAGCGATGGATGACCAGTTCCCCGCTCTCCAGCGGCTGTCGCAGGGCGTCCAGGACACGGCGTTCAAACTCCGGCGCCTCGTCAAGGAACAGGACGCCGCGGTGGGCACGGGAAGCCGCTCCGGGCCGGGGAAGGCCGGAACCTCCGCCAATGATGGCCGCTGGTGTGGCACTGTGGTGCGGGTTCTCAAAGGGAGGCCTGCGGATCAGCCGCACCGCGGATGACCGGATGGCAGCGAGTGAATGGATCGCGGTGACCTCCATGGATGCCGTGTCAGACAAGTCCGGAAGCAGCCCGGGCAGCCGCTCCGCCAGCATGGTCTTTCCCGCACCCGGTGGACCCGTCAGCAGCATGTGGTGTCCGCCCGCCGCAGCAACCTCCAGTGCCCGGCGGGCACCTGCCTGCCCCGCTACGTCGCAGAGGTCCGGTACAGGATCTTCAAGGAACCCCTCGTCCTCCGCGGCGCCGTCACCGGCGGGATCGTAGTCCAGGGCCAGGTTTTTGGGGTCCGCACCGAAGTCGTAGGCCAACCGTGCCAAGGTCTTGTACCCCCTGACGCTGGCACCGGGCACCAGCCTGGCCTCCGCGACGTTGGCTTCCGCCACCACGATCTCCGGAAATCCTGCGTCAACGGCAGCCATGACGGCAGGGAGGATTCCCCGGACAGGACGCAGCCGTCCGTCCAGCCCCAACTCCGCAATGAAAACCGTGCCACTGATGGACCGGATGTCCTCAGCCGCCCGAAGGACGGCCATGGTGATGGCGAGGTCGAAGCCCGATCCCCGCTTGGGCAAGGAGGCCGGGATAAGGTTCGCCGTGATCTTCCGCCTGCTGAGGGGAATTCCGGAATTCTGCGCGGCGGAACGTATCCGTTCCTTGGCTTCGTTGAGGGAGGCGTCCGGCAGGCCGAGGATCACAAAGGCCGGGAGCGTCTGGCCGATGTCCGCCTCGACTTCGACGATGTAGCCGTTCAGGCCCACCAAGGCAACACCGTAGCTGCGTCCAACGGCCATCAGCCAACACCTTGGAGATGCTCAAGCTGCGGTTCGCCGGTGCCATCGTGGACCACGCCCACAACATCGATACGGCGTGCCAGCCACGGGTGCCCGTGCTCGCGCACCCACCGTGATGCGAGCCGGTGCAGCCGCGCGAGTTTCTCCGGACCCACCGCCTCGAAAGGATGGCCATAGGCCAGGCTGCGCCGCGTCTTCACCTCCGCGACTACGAGGGTGTTCCCGTCCAGGGCAACAATGTCCACTTCACCCTCGGAGCACCGCCAATTGCGATCCAGGACCTGCATGCCCTGGCCCTCAAGGAACGCGGCGGCCAGCGCCTCGCCTTCCCTGCCAAGAATGTCTTTTGCCCGCATGGGCACCACCTCCGCTTCCAGCATCACGGCTGGTTTCCGGCGGAGGCAGCCACAGTCCACGCTATGTGGGTAACGCCGCCGGGACAGGCGGTGTGGAGGAGTAGTGCAGCGGTGAAAGCCTAGTTGCCGAGGTCTCCCAGGTCGCCGTCCTTGGGCAGGGCAAGATCCTCATTGCGCGGGAGTTCCTCGACGTTGACGTCCTTGAACGTGATCACCCGGACGTTCTTCACGAAGCGTGCCGAGCGGTAAACGTCCCACACCCAAGCGTCCTGCAGCGTTAGGTCGAAATAGACTTCCCCGTCCGCGCTCCGGGCCTGGAGATCCACATGGTTGGCCAGGTAGAAGCGCCGCTCGGTTTCGACAACGTAGCTGAACAAGCCAACAACGTCCCGGTACTCGCGGTAGAGCTGGAGCTCCATGTCGGTTTCGTAGTTCTCAAGGTCTTCGGCGCTCATGGTTCCATCTTGCACCATTGGCCGGACGCAAAGTGCCAGCATGCGGAGCTGTGACGCGGGCAAGTCCGTGCCGGACTACAACGTCAGAGCTCGCCGGGTCCTGTCAGATGCCAACTGGTCCGGTGGTGCGGACTGGGTCCTTGCAAACGGATGATCTCGCGGTGGGCGGATGTGGCGTAGCCCTTGTTTTCGTTCCAGCCGTAGGCCGGCAGTTCGGCGTGGAGGTCCACCATAATGCGGTCACGTGCCACCTTGGCCAACACGCTGGCGGCTGCCACGCTGAGGCAGCTCATGTCCGCCTTGACGCGCGTATGGACCGGGGCGTCACAGGCAGGCCCTTCCGGAGCGGCATCGAACAGCGATGCCTGGACCGCCGGCGACAGCCAGTTGTGGCTGCCGTCGAGCAAAACCACATCCGGGGTGACGCCTCCGGCGAGTATCTCAAACCAGGCACGCGTGCCCGCCAGCCGGAGTGCTGCGATGATGCCGATCTGGTCGATTTCCTCTGATGAGGCATGCCCCACAGCGCTTGCGACGGCCCATTCCCGGACCAGCGGCTCCAAACGATACCTGTCCTCGGGCTTGAGGAGTTTGCTGTCCCGGACGTCAGCGAGCAGGCCATGCTCTTCCAGGTTCACCACGGCGATCCCCACACTGACAGGTCCTGCCAGGGCACCCCTGCCCACCTCGTCCACTCCGGCCAACAGGCGTGCCCCCGACGCCAGGAAGGACCGCTCCACGTCGAGCGTAGGGAAGACCGGGCCGACCTTCTTAACGGGCTTGGCCTTTGCTTTACCGGTTTTTGCTTGACCGGCCTTGGCCGTGGCCTTGGTCCGGCTTGGAGCGGTTGCCATTTACTTTCCTGACGCCCCGGCCGGCACGTTCTTGAAGACGTCCGGATAGTTGTCCAGGACGGTCCACCGGTTGACGGGCCACGCGATCACAGTCGCCTTGCCTTCCACGTCCTCAATGTTGACGAACCCGCCGTTCATCTCCTGATGGCTCCGGGAATCGGCGGAGTGGTTGCGGTTATCGCCCATCACCCAGACCTTGCCTTCGGGGACCACGATGTCGAACTGCTCGGGCCTGGGTGTCTCCGCGGGGTTGATGTAGGTCTCGTCCAACGGCACGCCGTTGATGCTGAGCCTGCCCCCGGCGTCGCAGCACGTCACGTGGTCTCCGGGAAGGCCAATCACGCGCTTCACCAGGTGCTGTTCGTTGTCGTCGGCCATCAAACCCACGAATTCCAGGCTGTCCCCCACCCAGTCCATGGGCCCGGCCGGCTTCTTTTCAGTTGGCGCCAACCAACCCTGGGTGTCCTTGAAGACCACTACATCGCCGTGCTGAAGGTCGAAGGGTCCGGGCACCAACAGGTTGATGAAGATGCGGTCATTCACATCCAGGGTGCTCTCCATTGATTCGGAGGGGATGTAGAAGGCCCGGAAAAGGAAGGTCTTCAACAGGAAGGACAGCACCAGGGCGATGGCCACTACTGTGACGATTTCCTTGAGCCAGACAAGGAAGACGTTGGGACGCGGCCCGGACTCCTCTTCCGCGGTGGTGGCAGTATCGCCTTCGGGCTCCGCCCCGTCACCGGGCACCGCAAGCCCAGCCGCACCGGCACTGGCCGTTCCGTCCAAGAGCCGCGCGTCGTCGTCGTGCCTCTCGGGATTCTCTGGAACTCTGTCCGGCATTTACTGTCCGTTCTTCGATGGGTCGGCCTGCGCGGGGCGAGGCATCTCTGCAAATCTATCAAGAGGCCAGATGATCTGGACCGGACGCCCGATCACCCGGTCCATGGGGACCATTCCCCCGCCGGGAGCCCCGAGCAATCCGCGGGAATCCGCAGAGCGTGACCGGTGGTCTCCCATGAGCCAGAGGCGCCCCGCAGGAACAACCACATCGAATTTTTGCTTGCTGGGTTCGTCCCCCGGGTAAACGTAGGGTTCCGCAAGTACCTGACCGTTCACTGTGAGCGCCCCCGACGCGTCGCAGCACTGGACATGGTCCCCGGGCACTCCAATGACCCGTTTGACGTAGGTGGTATCGCTGCCGGTGAGTCCAAACCATTGGCCAGCGGCATCCACGGCATCAACCAAAGGGCCTTTGCCGCTGCTGAGCGGAGCAAATGAGCCGCGCCCGTCGAAAACCACCACGTCTCCGCGGGCGATCGGCGCGGAGCTGAACGCCGTACGCGAGACCAGTATCCGGTCCCCGGTCTCCAGCAAAGGCTCCATGGACTCGGAGGGGATGTAGTAGACATCGATCCAGAGCGAGCGGACCAGTCCGCTGATGGCGACGGCGAGAACCAGGGCCAGAACGACAAAACGCCAGCCCTGTTTCCGGGGCTGGCGTTCTGTTGTGTCCATGATTCGTAATCCCTGGTGCGTTGCGGATTGCTCCGGAACCCCGGGCACGAATCCTGGACCCGTTGCGTAAGTTGGTGGACTTACTTGGCGAAGTCGCGCTTTTCCTTGATCTTCGCAGCCTTACCACGCAGTGCACGCATGTAGTAGAGCTTGGCGCGGCGGACGTCACCCTTGGTGACGACCTCGATCTTGTCGATGATCGGGGAGTGTACCGGGAAGGTACGCTCTACACCGACACCGAAGGAAACCTTGCGTACGGTGAAGGTTTCGCGAACGCCGTCACCCTGGCGGCCCAGGACGAAGCCCTGAAATACCTGGACACGGGAGTTCTTGCCTTCGATGATGTTGACGTGAACCTTGAGGGTGTCACCCGCGCGGAACTCCGGAACATCGCTACGCAGCGAGGCTGCATCTACGCTATCGAGGATATGCATTAATCCACTCCTGGTGAACGCCACAGGTCATTCACTTTGGGTCACGGCGGACAAGCCCGGAGCACGGTGGCCCACGGAAATTTCCGCCGAAGATTCATCGTGGCCGGCTTCGCCACTGATTGGCGTCGCCGGTTGTCCGACTGTTGGCCAAGCTCCCCCTGTGGCAGGTGCCAGCCCAGTAGACACAAGGGTTAATTCTGCCACATGCTGCAGCATCCGGCCAATCACCGGGTGAAAGCTCGACGGCGGTCAGCGGCTTTCGTCGTCGTCAGTACCGCGGGCACGGAGGCGGCCATCCACGACGTCGTACCCCAGGTCCGCGAAGGCGGCGCGATCGGCGCGGGGCAGGCCTGACGCGTCGAACTCCGCCAGGAGGTCCGGCCGGCGTTCGGCGGTACGGCGGTATTGCTCGTGCCGCCGCCACTGGGCGATCTTGCCGTGGTTGCCGCTCAGGAGAATTTCCGGAACGTCGTGGTCCCGCCACGAGGACGGCTTGGTGTACACCGGATATTCGAGGAGGCCGTCGGAGTGCGACTCTTCAACGAGCGACTCCGGATTGCCCACTACTCCCGGCAGCAGCCGTCCGATCGCTTCGACCATGGCGAGCACGGCCACCTCGCCCCCGTTGAGGACGTAGTCGCCCAGACTGACGGGCCTGACGGTGAAATGGTCGCGGGACCAATCGATGACCCGTTCATCGATGCCTTCGTACCGCCCACAGGCGAAGACCAGCTGCTCTTCCTCGGCAAGCTCATAGGCCAACGCCTGGGTAAAGCGTTCCCCTGCGGGCGACGGCACAATGAGGACAGGCTTGGCGGCGCCGCCCTGCGCTACGGATTCCAAAGCTTGCGCCCATGGTTCGGGCTTCATGACCATGCCCGCGCCGCCACCGTACGGGGTGTCATCCACGGTGCGGTGGCGGTCAGTGGTGAACGAGCGGAGATCGTGCACGTTCAGTTCCAGGATGCCGTCCTGGCGGGCCTTCCCAATGAGGGAGAGTTCAAGTGGAGCAAGGTACTCCGGGAAAATGCTGACGACGTCGATCCTCATTCAGGGGACTCCGCGCTGGCTTCTCCTGCTGATTCGTCGTTGATCTCGAACAGGCCGGCCGGAGGGGTGATGAGGATGTAGCCTTCCTCGATGTTCACCTCGGGAACGATCTCGTCCACGAAGGGGATCAGGATTTCTTTGCCGTCCTGGCCCTCCACCACCAGGAGGTCCTGCGCTGGCATGGTGTTCAGCGCCGCCACTTTGCCTACGGTGTGGTTTCCCACCCGCGCCTGGAGGCCAACGAGCTCGTGCTCGTACCAGCCCTCTTCGCCGTCCTCGTCGAGGTCTTCGGTTTCGATGAAGAGCTTGGCGCCGCGGATGAGTTCGGCTGCGTTGCGGTCCGCAATCTCTTCGAAGCCGAGGAGCAGGATCTCTTTGTTCCACCGCGCGCTGCGGACGGTGAGCGGTCCTGAGGAGGCAGGCTCCACCAGGAATTCCGTGCCGGCCACAAAGCGTTCGGACGGAGCATCGGTCAGCACCTGGACTGTGACCTCGCCGCGGATGCCGTGGGGTTTGCCGATCCGTGCCACCTGGAGCTGCATGGGTTCCTCTGAATTCTGGTTTGACCGCAGGCCGGATGGCTGCGGCAGCTACATTGTTCGATAAAGCAATCCGGCCCCTCCACCATATTCGGTGAAGGGGCCGGACCTAAGGCAAATGATGCTGAGCGCGTTACCGGCGACGGTCGGTGTCGACGACGTCGACCCTGACCTGATCGCCACCAGCCAAAGCTGCAACCACGGTGCGCAAGGCACGGGCGGTGCGTCCCTGGCGGCCGATTACCCGGCCGAGGTCGTCCTGGTGAACGCGAACCTCGAGAGATTCCCCGCGGCGGTTGTTCTTGGCACTGACCTTGACGTCCTCAGGACTGTCAACGATCCCACGGACCAAGTGCTCGAGCGCTTCTGCCAGCAAGTTACTCAGCCTCGGTGGTCTCTGCTTCAGGCTCGGCCGGAGCCTCGGCTTCGTCCTTCTTGGCCTTCTTGGTGATGGCTTCCGGAATGATGACGGAACCCTTCTCCGGAGCCACGAAAGCTTCCTTCGGAGCCTTGGTCTTCAGGGTGCCTTCCTGGCCAGGCAGGCCCTTGAACTTCTGCCAGTCACCGGTGATCTTGAGGATCGCAGCAACCTGCTCGGTGGGCTGGGCGCCAACGGAAAGCCAGTACTGGGCACGCTCGGAGGCGACCTCGATGTACGACGGCTCTTCGGTGGGGTGGTACTTGCCGATTTCTTCGATGGCACGGCCATCGCGCTTGGCGCGGGCATCCATGACGACGATGCGGTAGTACGGTGCGCGCATCTTACCGAAGCGCTTAAGGCGAATCTTTACGGCCACTTTTGTGGTCACTCCTGTTTCTGAAACGAGGGTGAACCCGGTGTTCTGCACCCGTGGGGCGGGCCATACTAAGGGGTTCGAAGGACAAGATACGTGCACGGAGAGAGGGGCCGCACCGATCGAGTACCTGTCCATTGTGCCAGATGGGCGGCGCAATTACGACTTGGCCGCTTCGAGCCGGTGTGCCGTTGCCCACACGCCGACCCGCCACCAGGGTGGTGAAAGGATCAGGCAACCGACCAGACGTAGAGTCCAGCCCGGTCTGCATTCTCCACATCCGTGGCCAGCGAGGCGAGCTGCTGGACGTATCCACGGGATGCAGTTGCACCGAACGGCATGTCATCCTGCTCCGCCCAGGCGGCTGCGACATCGTCCAGGACATTGCCGTCTCCCTCGCTTTCATAGCTGAGGAGTTCAGCCAGCGCACGCACCATGGCCTCGGGAACACCCAGGAGCGCGTCGCTGGTGACGTCCACCAGGGCCAGCTCGTAATCGGCCCCGGCAGCATGCACGGCCTGCCCGGCAAGATCGCCAAGTTGTTCAACTTCGAAATCAGTGATGCCATCGATCCGGACGGCGGACCCGGCAACGTCGGCGCCGCGTTCAAGGGCCGCAGCCCGCTTCAGTGCTTCGTCGTGGGTGGCTACAAAAATTTCGGCAAAGCCCATGGGAACTACTCTCATTCCGTCGTGCTGACAAGTCGCGGATACGGACCCGCAGGCCCGTTCCCCGCCACTGCCCAGCCTAGTGCAGCAGACACCCGGCCGGTGCGACACGCCCCTAGCGGACGGCAACCCGCAATTGGTTCCGCCAAGGGTCTTCGAAGCGCAGTTCCTTCCCGGTGTGGTGACTCTGCAGCCCGGCGACCTTGAGGCGGTCAGCCAGCGCCCGCACGTCATCGTCATCAGGGACTTCGATCAGCACTTCACCGAGGCCCAGGGTGTCGCGGCGCGGCCCGGCGCCGCGGCTGTTCCACACATTCATGGCCATGTGGTGGTGGTACCCACCCGCCGAAACGAACAGCGCCTGGCCATGCCACCCGGCAGTCCGCTCGAAGCCCAGGGTATCCACATAGAACTTCTGCGCCGTGGCCACGTCACCCACCTGCAAGTGGACATGCCCGATTCCCGCGCCGGCCTTGGCCTGTCCCGTCACAGCCTCTTCACTGAGGTACTGCTGGAGGTAGGCCTGCGGCGGAAGCGCCACGTTGTCCATCACCACGTTCTTACCGTCCCACTGCCAGACCTCGCGCGGCTTGTCATAGTAGAGCTCAATGCCGTTGCCCTCAGGGTCGGTGAAGTAGAACGCTTCGCTCACCAAATGGTCAGCGCTGCCAACGAATGCCCGCGGTTCGTACTGGGCAGCTGTGGCGATGGTTGCCGCAAGCGACGGCTGGTCATCGAAAAGGATGGCCGTATGGAACAGGCCCGCCTCGCCGCGACCGGGGACCTGGAGCCCGGCGGCCGGGGCCAAATGCACCACCGGCTTGCCTTGGCGGCCCAAGTACAGGCCGCCATCCTGCTCGGCCACCACCTGGAGGCCCAGGGCGCGCTGGTAGTAGTCGCCCATGACTTTCATGTCGCCGACCTTGAGCATCACCGCGCCCATGGTGAGTTCGGCAGGCAGCAGGTCCTGGGTGGATGAGGTGGTCATGTGATGCTCCTGGTAATGAAGGTGGCCGCTTTTCGGCTCGCTCTATCTGTCTAAATTACTTGAAGCTTCAATTTATTCCTAGCGGATGACCGCACCCCGCAGAACAACATGGTTGAGTTCGCTGACGGTCGCCAGGTTGTGCCGGGGGTCTTCTCCGCAAACCACGACGTCGGCACTCGCGCCTTCACTGATGGCGTCGGCTCCCAGCCACGCCCGGGCACCCCAAGTGGCAGCGTTGAGGACAGCGGCAGGCGGCAGGCCGGCGTCGTGCAGTTCCTGCATTTCGTCCGCGATCCGGCCGTGTTTGATGACGCTTCCGGCGTCCGTACCCGTATAGATGGCGACTCCCGCTTCGAAAGCCTCAAGGACGCGTTCGCGGCGCCGCTCCCACAGGGCAGTCATGTGCCGGGCATAGTCCGGGAACTTGGGCATGGCCTGGGCGGCGATGTCCGGGAACGTTGCGATGTTGATCAGCGTGGGCACGATGGGCACCTGCTGCTCCACCAAACGGGGGATGTGCCGCGGCAAGAGACCGGTGGCGTGCTCGATGCAGTCAATACCGGCGTCGAGCATCTGGTCCACTGTGTCTTCGGCGAAGCAGTGCGCGGTCACGCGGGCGCCTTCGTCGTGGGCAGCGGCAATGGCGTCCTTGACCACGGCGGCGGGAAACGACGGGGCGAGGTCTCCGACGCCACGATCTATCCAGTCGCCCACCAGTTTCACCCAGCCGTCACCGTCGCGGGCTTCCTTGCGCACTGTCTCCACCAGCTCATCGGGCTCCACCTCGTGGCCCAGGCCTCGAAGGTAGCGGCGGCTCCGCGCGATGTGCCGCCCCGCCCGGATCAGCCGTGGAAGGTCCGCGCGCTGCTGGACCCAGCGAGTGTTGCTGGGCGAGCCGGCGTCCCTGATCAGCAGCGTGCCGGCGTTCCGGTCTGTTTCTGCCTGATCCAAGGTGGTTTTCTCGTCCACGCTTCCGCCCGGACCGAGGCCAATGTGGCAGTGGGCGTCCACGAAGCCGGGAAGGACCCAGCCTTCGAGCACTACGTCCGGCGCTTCCTGCGGCCGTTGAAAGGTCAGCAGGCCGTCCACAGACCACATTCCCTGGTGCTCTTGGTGGGCCTCGACCAGCACGGGGCCGCTGAATTCAATGATGTTGGCCATGGCAGAAGCCTAGTGCTCCCCCGCCGGCCACGTCCTGCCGGGCGGCTTGTGACTGGGACCACCCGGAGAGCTGTGGTAGCTTCGTCTACGACCACACGGGGGCCCCTGCAGGGGCTGAGATCGGACTGACGCAGTCTGCGACCGTTGAACCTGTCCGGGTAATGCCGGCGAAGGAAGTGAGTAATCCTTGAGCACCACAGAAACACAGCACAGCCCTGCCCAAAACCAGTCTGTTCCCACAGAGGAGACGGTCACGCAGTCGCTGAAGTCCCATTCGCTGGCGTGGCTGGAAGATCCCCGCCACGGCATCCGCGTACCGGTGACCGAAATTGCGCTGGAGCCATCGCCCAACGGCCAGGCCAACGATCCCCTGCAGGTGTACCGCACCGCCGGACCGGGCAGCGATCCGGTAGTGGGCCTGCGTCCTTTCCGGCAGCCCTGGATAGAGGAACGCCGGGACACCGAAAGCTACAGCGGCCGTGAACGGAACCTGCTCGACGACGGCAAGTCGGCTGTGCGCCGAGGCGCGGCGTCGGCGGAATGGAAGGGCGCCCAGCCGGTGCCCCGCCGCGCCAAAGAAGGCAAGACCGTCACGCAGATGCACTACGCCAAGCAGGGCATCGTGACCCCGGAAATGCGCTTTGTGGCGCTGCGGGAAAACTGCGACGTTGAGTTGGTCCGCAGCGAAGTGGCCGCAGGCCGCGCTATCATCCCGAACAACATCAACCACCCCGAATCCGAGCCGATGATCATCGGCAAGGCTTTCCTGGTGAAAATCAACGCCAACATCGGCAATTCGGCTGTGACCAGCTCCATTGCCGAGGAAGTGGACAAACTGCAGTGGGCCACCCAGTGGGGTGCCGACACTGTCATGGACCTGTCCACGGGAGACGACATCCACACCACGCGCGAGTGGATCATCCGGAACTCCCCCGTGCCCATCGGCACGGTCCCCATTTACCAGGCCCTGGAGAAAGTCAACGGCGAAGCCAACAAACTCACCTGGGAGATCTTCCGTGACACGGTGATTGAGCAGTGCGAGCAGGGGGTGGACTACATGACCATCCACGCGGGGGTCCTCCTTCGCTACGTTCCTCTGACGGCCAACCGGGTGACGGGAATCGTTTCGCGTGGCGGCTCCATCATGGCGGGCTGGTGCCTGGCCCACCACGAGGAGAACTTCCTCTACACCCACTTCGATGAGCTGTGCGAAATCTTCGCCAAGTACGATGTCGCGTTCTCGCTCGGTGACGGACTGCGTCCCGGCGCCACCGCCGACGCCAACGATGCCGCGCAGTTCGCCGAGTTGGACACCTTGGCCGAACTGACACAGCGTGCATGGGAGTACGACGTCCAGGTCATGGTGGAAGGGCCGGGGCACATCCCGTTCCACCTGGTCCGGGAAAACGTGGAACGGCAACAGGAATTGTGCAAGGGCGCCCCCTTCTACACCCTGGGACCCCTCGTGACCGACGTCGCGCCCGGCTACGACCACATCACCTCGGCCATTGGAGCCACGGAGATTGCCCGCTACGGCACGGCCATGCTGTGCTACGTGACCCCCAAGGAACACCTGGGCCTGCCCAACAAGGACGACGTCAAGACAGGCGTGATCACGTATAAGATCGCAGCCCATGCCGCAGACCTCGCCAAGGGACATCCCGGTGCGAACGAACGCGACGACGCCCTCTCCAAAGCGCGCTTCGAATTCCGTTGGCGGGACCAGTTCGCCCTGTCCCTGGACCCGGTCACCGCGGAATCCTTCCACGACGAGACGCTTCCGGCCGAACCGGCCAAGACGGCACACTTCTGCTCCATGTGCGGACCCAAGTTCTGCTCCATGCGCATCAGCCAGGACATCCGGGACGAATACGGTTCCGCCGAAGCCCAGGCCGCAATTGCGGACATGTACAGCGGCATGCGGGAAAAGAGCCAGGAGTTCCTCGCGGCAGGAGGCAAGGTCTACCTGCCCGAGCTGCAGGTCCCTGCAGGGTCAGGACGCGCGAACTGAGCTGGCCCGCCCAACCTCGGCGATGAACCGCCGGATGATCCGGTCTCCATCCACCGAGTCCTGGGGCCGGTGCCCTCCCGCCGCCACACAGCGGAGGGCACCGGTTTCCTGCAGATAGGCTGCGATCTCCTCATAGAGTGGTTCCCACCCGCCGGTGAGGACCAAGGTAGGCACGCCCGGAACGATGTGCAGTTGCGCTTCCCACGGGGGTGCCTGCAGCCGCAGCCTCCGGGCGGAACGCCTGGCCTCGGGCGTTTCCTGCCCGCCGGCCTCGGCAGAAAAAGCGCGCCGGAAGTATTCGCGTTCGTAGTCGGCGTCGTTCAGTTGGTTCCGCACGTCGAAAAGCGGCTCCATGAGGGCCCGGTGGGAAGCCGTTGCGGGCAACTCCGCGGTCAAGGACAAACACGCAGGTTCAACGAGGACCAGGGAATGCACCAGGTCCGGGCGCTCCACGGCAGCAAGCATGGCGGAAATGGCACCTTGCTCGTGTGCCACCACGTGCCCACCACCGGAACTGGCCAGCGCATCCAGCAGGATTGCGACGTCCGCCGGCACATCCGATTCCACGGGTTCCGCCACGGGGTGGAACCCGTGGCGGCGCAGGAACAGGGCGTCATAATCCAAGGCCATGCCATGTTGCTTCGGCCACGCCGCAGCGCCGAAACTGCCCAATCCATGGACAAAAACTACGCGCTGCTTGTGCATTGGATCAGCCTATTCCACGGCACCGACATCCAACCGACCGGCGGTTGGTGCTACCTGCCTACTTGCCCAGGAACTTGTCGAAGCCCTTGGGCAGGTTCAGCGAAGAAGGATCGAAGTCCGCAGCACCCTGGCCGAAAGCAGCGCCCTTCGGCGCAGAAGCCGCCGCGGCCCGCTTTGCCTCGGCATCGCGCAATTCCTGCGCTGCCTTGGCAGGGTTGCCGGAGCGGGCCTTCTTCTTGGGCGCGTTCTTGCCGCCCTTGCGGCCGCCACCGGGGCCACCCAGACCCGGCATCCCGGGCATGCCCGGCATGCCTCCACCCTGGGCAAGCTTCTTCATCATTTTCTGGGCCTGGCCGAACCGCTCCAACAGGCCGTTGACCTCGGAGACGTGGACACCGGAACCCCGGGCAATACGGGCACGCCGTGAACCGTTGATGATCTTGGGCGCAACGCGCTCGTGCGGAGTCATGGAACGGACGATCGCCTCGACGCGGTCGATCTCACGCTCGTCGAAGTTCTCCAACTGCTGGCGGATGTTCTGGGCGCCAGGCATCATCATGAGCATCTTCTTCATGGAGCCCATGTTGCGGATCTGCTGCATCTGGGCCAGGAAGTCGTCCAGCGTGAAGTCTTCCTGGTCGGCGAACTTCTTCGCCATCCGGGCCGCTTCGTCCTTGTCCCAGGCCTTCTCCGCCTGCTCAATCAAGGTCAGGACGTCGCCCATGTCCAGGATGCGCGAGGCCATGCGGTCCGGGTGGAAGAGCTCGAAGTCGTCCAGGCCTTCACCCGTGGAGGCAAACATGACCGGCTTGCCCGTCACGGACGCAACGGAGAGCGCGGCACCTCCGCGGGCGTCGCCGTCGAGCTTGGACAGCACGATGCCGGTGAAGTTGACGCCCTCATCGAACGCCATGGCCGTGTTGACGGCATCCTGGCCGATCATGGCGTCGATGACGAAGAGGACCTCGTTGGGGATGATCGCCTGGCGGATCCGCTTTGCCTGGTCCATCATTTCGGCGTCGACGCCGAGACGTCCGGCGGTGTCCACGATCACGACGTCGTGGAGCTTCTGGCGGGCTTCGGCCACACCGGCCTGGGCAACGGCCACGGGATCCCCCGCGGGGTGCTCAAGCTCGGACGTGGCGCCGGGATGCGGGGCGAAAACCGGAACACCTGCGCGCTGTCCCACAACCTGGAGCTGGGTGACGGCGTTGGGGCGCTGCAGGTCGCAGGCCACCAGCAGGGGGCTGTGGCCTTGGGCCTTGAGCCACTTGGACAGCTTGCCCGCAAGGGTGGTCTTACCGGCGCCCTGGAGGCCGGCCAGCATGATGATGGTGGGGCCGTTCTTGGCCAGTCGGATGCGGCGTGTTTCGCCACCGAGGATCTCCACGAGTTCCTCGTTGACGATCTTCACGATCTGCTGGCTCGGGTTCAGCGCTGCCGAAACTTCGGCACCGAGCGCCCGCTCACGGATCCGTGCGGTGAACTCGCGGACCACGGCCACGGCAACATCCGCGTCCAACAGGGCGCGGCGGATCTCACGGACGGTGGCGTCGACATCCGCTTCGGAGAGACGCCCCTTGCCACGGAGGTTCTTGAAGGTTGCTGTCAACCGGTCAGAGAGTGAATTGAACACGCGCCGCGCACTTCTTTCGATGGTCTACGGATGGCGGCCAATGCGGCACACCGGAGGGGACTCGACTATCTAGGGTATCAAGTCACGCTTCCAAGATGGCATGCTGGCACGGTGACCGACAAAACAACTGTGAAAACGTTGCTCATCCTCGGAGCCTCCGGCGACTTGACCGGGCGCCTGCTCCTGCCGGGCCTCGCCGGGCTCCTCGCCACGGGCCGCGCGGCCGGTCTGCGGCTGGTTGGCGCCGGATCGGACCCCTGGACTCCGGACCAATGGCGGAAACGGGTGGACGGCGCCTTCGCGGCGGCGTCCGCCAAGGCCGACGCCACGGGGCAAAAATCCCTCTCCGCTGTGGCCGGATCCACCAGCTACCACCAGGTGGACGTCACCGCGGATGGACCGCTGGCAGACCTCCTGGGACAGTTGGAGGGGCCCGTTGCCATCTACTTCGCCCTGCCGCCGCACATCAGCCAGAGAGCCTGCGAGGTCCTCCGCCGCGAACAACTGCCCGCGGGGACCCGTCTGGTGATGGAGAAGCCTTTCGGTTCCGGTGAGGAATCCGCCCGGGAACTCAACAAGACCCTGGCCGCCCTGGTTCCCGAGGACCACATCCACCGCGTGGACCACTTCCTGGGCAAGGCGACCGTGCTCAACATCCTTGGCCTGCGCTTCGCCAACCGGTTCCTGGAGCCGGTGTGGAACCGCAACCACATCGAGAAAGTGGAAATCGTCTTCGATGAGGACCTTGCCCTCGAGGGCAGGGCGCGCTATTACGACGGTGCCGGTGCCCTGCGGGACATGATCCAGAGCCACTTGCTCCAGGTCCTGGCCCTGTTGGCCCTCGATGCCCCCGCCACCCTCCACGAGCGGGACCTTCGCGACGCCATCGCCACCGTGCTGCGCGCCAGCACGGTCAAGGCACCGTATGCGAAAAGCACGCGTCGCGCGCGGTACAGTGCGGGAACCCTCGGTGGGCGGGACGTGCCGGACTACACGGCCGAAGAAGGCGTGGACGCTGCACGGAACACGGAAACGCTGGCCGAGGTGGAAGTCAGCGTGGACAACTGGCGGTGGCAGGGAGTCCCGTTCATCCTCCGCTCCGGCAAGGCAATCGGCCGCAAGCGCAAGGAAGCCGTGATCACCTTCCGGCCCGTTCCGCACCTTCCCACGGGCTTCTCCGGTGTCGATTCCCCCAACCAGCTCCGGATCGGCTTTGGACCCGATGTCCTGGAACTCGATGTGGATGTCAACGGGCCCGGCGACATCTTCAGCCTGGACCGGGCCACCCTCGTGGCGGGGCTGAACGCCCCGGACCTGCTGCCCTACGGCGAAGTCCTGGAAGGAATCCTCACCGGGGATCCGCTCTTGTCCGTCCGCGGTGATACCGCGGAGGACTGCTGGCGCATTGTGGAACCTGTCCTCCGCTCCTGGTCCCGTGGCACGGTTCCGCTGGAAGAGTACGACGCCGGCAGCGCGGGTCCGGCGGATTGGCCCACCAACGGCGACGCTTAGGCAGTCGCCGCTTCCCGCCGTCGTCGTCCTCCGCCTGCGGCACCGCACGCAAAAGGGGCCGGATACCTGAAGTATCCGGCCCCTTTTGTTGCCAGGTCCTGGATGGCGGCTGCGCAGGTCCTAGATGGCGGCTGCGCAGGTCCTAGATGGCGGCGGCGCCGCGCTCACCGGTCCTGACCCGTACTGCTTCATAGACATCCACGGTCCAGACCTTGCCGTCACCGGCACGGCCGGTGTTGGAGCTGGCGATCAGGACATCCAGGATGTCATCTGCCTGCTCGTCCGTGGCAAGGACCTCGATCCGGATCTTGGGCAGCAGGTCCACGTTGTACTCGGCTCCGCGGTACACCTCGGTGTAGCCGCGCTGCCGGCCGTAGCCGCTTGCTGCGCTGACCGTCAGTCCCTGGACACCGTAGGCTTCCAGGCCTTCCCGGACTGCTTCGAGCTTTTCCGGACGGACGATCGCGGTGATGAGTTTCATGCCTGGACACTCTCCTTGCCTGCGGGGGTCTGGGTTTCTGCGGCTGCCTCGGACTTGCCTGTCACCAGGTCATGCAGGGGCTGGAAGCTTCCACCGTGGCCGCTGACGCCGAACTCGTAGGCGGTTTCAGCGTGCAGGCTGAGGTCCACGCCCACGTTCTCCTGCTCCGTGGAGACCCGGAAGCCCATGGTCTTGTGGATGGCGAGGGCGATGATGAGGGTCATGACGGCCGAGAAGACAATGGCGATGCCAGCCACTGCGAGCTGCGCCCACAGCTGGGCGAAACCGCCGCCGTAGAAGAGGCCGCCGGCCGTGACACCTTCGCTGGGAACTGCGATGAAGCCCAGGGCCACGGTACCGATGATGCCGGAAACCAGGTGGACGCCAACAACATCGAGGGAGTCATCGAAGCCCCAGCGGAACTTGAGGCCGACGGCCAGGGCCGAGGCCACACCGGCAACCACGCCGAGGCCAAGGGCGCCAACGGGGCTCACGTCTGCACAGGCCGGGGTGATGGCTACGAGTCCGGCCACGACACCGGAGGCTGCGCCGAGGGAGGTGGGGTGTCCGTCGCGGATACGCTCAGTGATGAGCCACCCGATCATGGCTGCGGCGGGAGCTGCGAGGGTGTTGATCCAGATCAGGCCACCCTGTTCCGCCGTGGCAGCTGCACCGCCGTTGAAGCCGAACCAGCCGAACCACAGGATGGCAGCGCCCAGCATGACGAACGGGATGTTGTGCGGGCGGTGGTTGGGATCCTTGCCGAAGCCGCGGCGGTTGCCGATGATCAGGACCAGGATGAGGGCCGCCACGCCGGCGTTGATGTGGACCACGGTGCCACCGGCGAAGTCGATCGCGTGGCCCAGGGCCTGGCCGATTGCGCCGTCAGGGCCGAAGAGGCCGCCGCCCCAGACCATGTAGGCCAGCGGGCAGTACACCAGGGTGACCCACACGGGGACAAAGAGGGTCCAGGCCCCGAACTTGGCGCGGTCTGCGATGGCACCGCTGATGAGGGCCACCGTGATGATCGCGAAGGTTGCTGCGTAGCCGATCTTGATCAGCGCGTCCGGCGTCGAGCCGGCGCCCTCAAGGCCGAAGGTGGCGAACGGGTTGCCGACGATCTGCAGGAAGCCCTCGCCGGAGCTCATGGATGCCCCCCACAGCACCCATACGACGCCGACGATGCCGATGGAGATGAAGCTCATCATCATCATGTTCAGGGCTGCCTTGGCACGCGTCATGCCACCGTAGAAGAATGCCAAACCAGGTGTCATGAACAGCACGAGCGCCGCCGCCACCATGACCCATACGTGACCTGCGGTAAGTTCCATGGTGCACGTTCCTCTCTTGCTAGTTCTGCGGTTCAACCGCTGTCCTGACGCCTTTTGCGTCCTGCAATAGAGTTTTGTGCCGCCGTGTTTCACCTGCGCAGGAATTAGATTGCGGGCCGGTTACAACAACCTCCCCAACGTAAATGGTGCATCACCGCGCTGTTACGGATATGTTTCATGCGTCACACACCCCGAAAACGAAGGACCAGCACCACATGCCTCAGTCGCCCCGATCCGCAGAGAAGCCAAGGATCAGGCCTGACAGGGAACCGCTCCCCCGCGACATCAAGGTGATGCTCGCCGCGGCGTTCCTCATAGCATTGGGCTTCGGCCTGGTGGCCCCGGTGCTGCCGCAATTCGCCACCACGTTCGACGTCGGCGCGACTGCTGCGGCGGTGATCGTCAGCATCTTCGCGTTCATGCGGCTGGTGTTCGCGCCGGCCGGAGGTGCGCTGATCGGCCGCTTCGGGGAACGCAATGTCTACGTCACTGGCTTGCTGATTGTTGCCGCGTCAACTGCGGCCTGCGCATTCGCCCAGAACTACTGGCAATTGCTGGTCTTCCGCGGACTGGGCGGCGCCGGTTCGGTCATGTTCACGGTTGCCGCCATGGGGTTGCTCATCAGGCTGGCGCCTCCCGAACGCCGGGGCCGGGTTTCGGGAGCCTACGCGTCGGCGTTCCTGATCGGCAGTGTGCTGGGCCCCGTGGTGGGCGGACTCCTGGCCGGGTTCGGGCTGCGGGTGCCGTTCCTGGCTTATGCGGGGGCCTTGCTGGTGGCCGCCCTCGTGGTCAGGACCATGCTCAGTGGCGCGGGGACAGATAGCAAGGAGACCGGTCACGCTCCGGCCATGCCCCTGCGGGAAGCCCTCCGCGACTCGGCCTACCGGGCGGCGGTCTTTTCGAGTTTCGGCAATGGGTGGGTGACGTTCGGTGTCCGCATGGCCACCATCCCGCTCTTCGCCACGGCCGTGCTGCAGTCCCGGCCGGAGACTGCGGCCTGGGCCCTGGCTGTTTTCGCCGTGGGCAACGCTCTGGCCCTGACCTTTTCCGGGCGCCTTTCGGACGCCTGGGGCCGCAAGCCCCTGCTCATACCCGGACTGGCCATCACTGCCGTGGCCTCCGGGGTCATCGGCTTGACGGCCGATCTCCCGGCATTCTTCGCAGCCTCGGCAGTGGCCGGATTCGGCTCGGGCCTGCTGGGCCCCGCCCAGCAGGCCGCCGTCGCCGACGTCATTGGCCGTGGACGCTCCGGTGGCAAGGTGCTTGCCGTGTTCCAGATGGCCGCGGACACCGGCGCGATCATTGGCCCGGTCGTTGCAGGCCTCCTGGCCGACCAACTGGGCTACGGCTGGGCCTTTGGAATAACAGGAGGAGTGCTCCTGGTCACCGCTGCAGCCTGGCTGCCTGCGCGTGAACCCTCGAAGCACTCCTCCGTGGTTGCCGAAGACTAGTTCAGCAGGGCGTCGACGAAGCCCTCGGCTTCGAACGGTGCGAGATCGTCCGGGCCTTCGCCGAGGCCGATGAGCTTGACCGGCACGCCCAGGGTTTTCTGGATCGCGACCACGATTCCACCCTTGGCTGTACCGTCCAGCTTGGTGAGGACGATGCCGGAGATGTTCACCACTTCGGCAAAGACACGTGCCTGGTTCAGGCCGTTCTGTCCGGTGGTGGCGTCGAGGACCAGCAGGACCTCGTCCACTTCGGCGAGCTTCTCGATGACGCGCTTGACCTTGCCGAGCTCGTCCATGAGGCCGGTCTTGTTCTGCAGGCGGCCGGCGGTGTCCACCATGACCACATCCACTTCCTGGTCGATGCCTGCCTTCACGGCCTCGTACGCAACAGAGGCGGGGTCGGCGCCGTCGATGTCCGACTTCACCGTGGGAACGCCAACGCGCTGGCCCCACGTTGCCAACTGCTCGGCCGCCGCGGCCCGGAAGGTATCGGCAGCGCCCAGCAGGACGTCTTTGTCTTCGGCCACCAGGACACGGGCCAACTTGCCTACCGTGGTGGTCTTGCCGACGCCGTTCACGCCAACAACAAGCACGACGGCGGGCCGGTCGCCTTGGCGGGCGACGTTCAGCGAACGATCCATGCCGGGGTCGACGAGCTTGATGAGTTCCTCGCGCAGCATCGCCTTGACGTGCTCGGGGTCGCGGGTACCCAGTACCTTGACGCGTTCGCGCAACGCGTCCACCAGTTCCATGGTGGGTTCGGTACCGAGGTCTGCCAGGAGCAGGGTCTCCTCCACCTCGTCCCACACGTTCTCGTCGATCTTGTCTCCGGAGAGCAGGGCGAGGAGGCCCTTGCCCAGGACGTTGTTGGACTTCACCAAGCGGGCGCGGAGGCGGGCCAGGCGGCCTTCGACGGGAGCCGGGGTTTCCACGGCAATGGTTTCCAGCCCGGCGGCGTCATCCGGGGCCACGGCCTCATCGATGGAGCCGTCAAATTCGGGGGCCGGCGCCGTGACGGCGTCGGGGCGGTCCTCCACCAGGGTTCCGCCGCCTGCTGCCGGCGACTGGAGGGGGTCGTTGGCGTCCCGCGTTCCGGGATATTTCGCCCCGGACTTCCGGGCCTTCAGCAGCACCGGCACCAGTCCGCCGACCACCACGAGGGCAGCGACAATGGACAGAATAATGGGTAGGAAATCGTTCACTCCCCTACCTTCTCATAAAGCTATGCCCCGGCACCGAGCCGCTGGCTGATGACGGTTGACACCCCATCCCCCCGCATGGTGACGCCGTAGAGGGCATCGGCGACTTCCATGGTGCGTTTCTGGTGCGTGATGACGATCAGCTGGCTGGACTCCCGGAGTTCCTCGAAGATGGTGATCAGCCTGCCCAGGTTGGTGTCGTCCAGGGCAGCTTCCACCTCGTCCATGACATAGAACGGCGAAGGCCGGGCCTTGAAGATCGCCACCAGCAGTGCAACGGCTGTCAGGGAGCGTTCGCCACCGGAGAGGAGGGACAGGCGCTTGATCTTCTTGCCGGCAGGCCGGGCTTCCACCTCGATGCCCGTCGTCAGCATGTGGTCCGGATCAGTCAGCACCAACCTGCCCTCGCCGCCGGGAAAGAGCCTGGCGAAAACGTGGTCGAATTGCGCCGAAGTGTCAGCGAACGCTTCAGTGAACACCTGCTGGACGCGTGCGTCGACTTCCTTGATGATGTCCAGGAGGTCCTTCCGGCTGGACTTGAGGTCCTCCAGTTGGGTGTTCAGGAATTGGTGCCGCTCTTCCAGGGCCGCGAATTCCTCAAGCGCCAGGGGGTTGACCTTGCCCAGGGCGGCAAGCTCCCGTTCGGCTTTCTTGAGCCGTTTCTCCTGCTCCTCCCGGACAAACGGAATCCCTTCAACGATCGGCTCGCCGTCCTCGTCCACAGGTGCCCTGAGGGCAGCCCATTTGTCGGTGCTGGCCGCTGCCGGAACTGGAACTGTCTGGTCGGGTCCATAGTCTGCAACGAGTTGCCCGGCGGACATGCCGAGTTCCTCGATGGAGCGGGCCTCCAACGCTTCGATCCGCAGGCGCTGCTGCGCCCGGGCAAGCTCGTCCTTGTGCACGGAATCGGTCAGCTCGGCCAGTTCCTTGGCGAGGGCCTCGTTTCCTGACCGGACCTGGACGAGTTCGGACTCCAACTGCTCCCGGACCTGCTCCGCAAGGTCCCGTTCCCTCCCCGCGAGCTCTACGGACAAATCGATGAACCGCTGGGTGTGCTCAACAGCCAACACCACCGCTGCGGCCCTTTGGGCCTGCGCGCGCCGACGCTGCGCCCGACGGGCCGCC
The DNA here is from genome assembly GCF_044391085.1 of Paenarthrobacter sp. NPDC018779. NCBI lineage: Bacteria > Bacillati > Actinomycetota > Actinomycetes > Micrococcales > Micrococcaceae > Paenarthrobacter > Paenarthrobacter sp. NPDC018779. The sequence continues at coordinate 30,317 of NZ_JBIRZS010000021.1, forward strand.
TCTTCACGGGCGCGGCGTTCCGTGGCCGCCGCGCGCTCCAGGGAAGCCGCCCGGTTGCTGACGGCTCCCAACTGTTCTTCGGCCGTACGCAGGGCCAGACGCGCCTCCATTTCGAGGACGCGCGCATTCCTGGCCTGCAAGGCAAGCTCATCGCGCTGGTCCGTGGACGGCTCATCGTCCGGTGCCTCCTGGGCTGCTGCGAGCCGCTCGGCCGCCACCTCCAGATCGAGCTGGGCCTCGGCAATGTTCGCTTCGGCCTTGGCCAGGGAAGCAGCCAGCCTGTCGCTCTCACCAACTGCACTGCGCAGCACCGAATTGAGGTGTCCCAGCCGTTCCGCGACGGCGGCGAGCCGGGCGTCCGATTCATGCAGCCGTTCCATCGCGGCATCCGCCCGGTCCTGGATTTCGGCGCGCCTCGACTCGGCGCCGGCCAGGGCGAACCGCCCCCGTTCCAAAGCCGAGACGACCTCCCGGAGCCGGGTGTCGGCGTCGTCCACTGCCGCCTGGATCTCAAGCAGTGAGGGCGCCGCCGCGGACCCGCCCTGGGCGGTAGCGGCCGTGAGGACATCGCCGCTCCTGGTCACGGCCCTGAGCCGGGGACGTTCCGCGACAACCGCGGCCGCCGCAGTGAGGTCCTCGACGACCACCGTGCCCGCCAGGAGTGACACTGCACCCTGCGCCGCGGAGTCCGAGACCTTGACGACGTCCACGGCCCAGCGGGTGCCGGAGGGCAGTTGACTCCTGGCGGGGGCATCTCCGTCCGGGGACGAGGAGTCCGCCAGGAGAAGGACGGCCTTCCCGGCATCGTCTTCCTTGAGGAGCTCAAGGGCGGCAAGGGCACTCGTGGCGTCTCCGGCCACCACAGCGTCCGCTGCTTGCCCCAGTGCGGCCGAGACCGCGGCCTCATAGCCGCCTTCGATGGCAAGCATGCCCGCGAGGGGGCCGACAATACCGGGGACATCCCCGGCAAGGAGCCGTTCCGAGCCATCCTTGCGGTTGAGTCCCAGTTGCAGGGCATCGCGTCGGGCCGTCAAGGCGTCCCGTTCCCGGAGTCCCTGGCGTTCCGCCGTCTTGAGTTCCTCTATTTCGGCCAGGACTGATTCGAGGGCTTCGCTGGCGGCCTCGTACTCGGCGTCGAGGCTTTCTTCGCCGTCTTCCACGCCCGCAACCTGGGATTCGAGGGCCGTGAACTCGCTCTGGGCCAGCCGGCGCCGCTCGTCGCCGGCCCCGAGGGACTCCCGGATCCTGCCCCGCTCAGCCTCGGCAGCCTCGGCCCGCGAACGTGCAGCCGCCACCTGGCCGGCAAGCCGGGCCAGGCCCTCACGACGGTCCGCCGCAGCCCTGAGCATGGCGGTGAGCCGCTTGTCCTCGGCGGCCGCGAGCGCCTCGGCGGCATCCTTGGCCACCGTGGCTTCCATCAACGCGGCCTGCTTGGCCAGGATGTCATGTTCCAACGCCGCTTGCTCTTCGCGGACCCTGGCCGCCTGGCGGTCGAGTTGGCCGGGATCACGTCCGCTGTCCGGTGCGGCTTCCGAGGAACCGAGGAGCCGGCGGCGTTCCGCGGCCAGGGAACCCAGCGAGCGCAGGCGTTCCCGCGCTGCGGACAACTGGTACCAATGGTCTCTCGCGGCATTGAGGCGTGGGGTCGCTTGGGCTGCTTGTTGTTCCAGCGCGGCCTGGCTTCGGCGGCCGTGCTCCAGTTCCGTTTCGACAATGAGGCGGCGTTCCTTCAGCGCTGCCTCGTCGGCGACGTCCTGCTCCAGGCTTGAGGTCAACTGCACGAGGTCATCGGCAAGCAGGCGGGCGCGGGCGTCGCGGACATCGAACTGGACTGTCTGTGCACGCCTGGCTATCTCTGCCTGCTTGCCCAAGGGCGTCAGTTGGCGTCGGATTTCAGCGGTCAGGTCGCCCAGCCGGGCCAGGTTGGCCTGCATGGCCTCGAGCTTCCGGACGGTCTTTTCCTTGCGTCGCCGGTGCTTCAGGATGCCTGCCGCTTCCTCGATGAATCCCCGGCGGTCTTCGGGAGTGGCGTGCAGGACGCGGTCCAGTTGACCTTGCCCGACGATGACGTGCATTTCACGGCCCAGGCCGGAATCGGAGAGAAGTTCCTGGATGTCCAGGAGCCGGCAGGGGGCGCCGTTGATGGCATACTCGGACCCGCCGGCGCGGAACAGCGTTCGGGAGATGGTGACTTCGCTGTACTCGATGGGCAACGCGTTGTCTGCGTTGTCGATGGTCAGTGACACGTGGGCACGTCCCAGCGGCGGCCTGCCGGAGGTGCCGGCGAAAATGACGTCCTCCATCTTTCCGCCGCGGAGTGTCTTGGCGCCCTGCTCCCCCATGACCCAGGCCAGGGCATCCACCACATTGGACTTACCGGATCCATTGGGTCCCACCACCGCAGTGACGCCTGGCTCAAAGTCGAACGTCGTAGCCGACGCAAACGACTTGAATCCGCGGACAGTCAGACTTTTCAGATGCAAGGTGTTTCGGTTCTCCTGGAATTGCCCCGGTGACGGTATCTCCCAAATCTACTGCGGTTTAGTCGAAATCCGCGGATTCGGGGCCGGAAAGCCTTGCGGCCGGACCGTCGCAACCCTACACTCCTGCCAAGGGTTACTTGGCGTTCGCGTTCCGGTAATCCGGTTTGGTCTGAGGGTCCAATCGGTCCAACCGGGTTCCGGTCTGTGGTTCGGAACACGGGCACAGGTACCACCCAAGGTATTTCCAACTGAAGATCATGGTTTGACCCTGGCTGGGGAGCGGCAAGCGGGGAACGCGCTGTATGCGCGGTCCCGTCGTTGCAATAGGCGTACCCCAGGAGTTCAGATGCCCGGTCCTTCAGCTTCCCGGCCACTGCGGTTCTTCAAGGGCTTCTTCGTGCCCTTGTTGATCGCCATGTTCGCGTCATTGCTGCCGTTCACCGCCCCTGCGGCGGTGGCGGCAGATCCTTGTAACCCCGTGGTGAATGCCATAGCGTGCGAGAATTCGAAACCCGGCAGTCCGCCGTCGGAATGGGACATCACCGGAGCGGGCGACGACACCCTCCAGGGCTTCGCCACGGCCATGAGCGTCAACGCGGGCCAGCCCATCCAGTTCAAGGTGGACACCTCCGCCTCCAATTACACCATCGCCATCTACCGCACGGGCTGGTACGGCGGCAACGGTGCACGCAAGGTTGCGGACGTGACGCCGTCGGCCTTCAGGCAAAACCAGCCGGCCTGCCGAAGCGATCTGACCACCGAGCTGTACGACTGTGGGACGTGGGCCGTTTCTGCGACCTGGCAGGTGCCCGCCACGGCGGTTTCCGGCGTCTACATCGCTTTGCTGACCCGCCCTGATACCGGCGGGCAAAGCCACATCATCTTCATTGTGCGCAACGACGGCAACCGCTCGGCTGTGGTGTTCCAGACCTCGGACACCACCTGGCAGGCCTATAACACTTATGGCGGCGCCGACTTCTACCAGGGTGCCGTCAACGGACGCGCCTACAAGATCAGCTACAACCGGCCGATCGCTACCCGCGAGGGTCCCGACGGCCGCGACTTCTACTTCGCCAACGAATACCCGATGGTGCGCTTCCTGGAGCAAAACGGCTACGACGTCAGCTACATCAGTGGACTCGATACCGACACCCGGGGCGCCGAACTGCTCAACCACAAGGTATTCCTTTCGGTGGGCCACGATGAGTATGTGTCCGGCAACCAGCGGGCCAACATCACCGCAGCCCGCGATGCCGGGGTGAACCTCCAGTTCCTTTCCGGCAACGAAATGTACTGGCGTACCCGGTTCGAGCCTTCCAGCGTTGACGGCACCGCCGGGCGTACCTTGACGTCCTACAAGGAAACCTGGTCCAACGACAAGATCGATCCCAGCACCCAATGGACAGGAACGTGGCGCGACCCCCGCTTCGCGTCCCAGGCCAATGGCGGTGGGCTCCCCGAAAACGGGCTGACCGGCACCCTGTATATGTCCAATTTCTCCGACCTCCCCGTGACTGTCTCGGCCGAGGAAGGCAAGACGCGGCTTTGGCGCAATACGTCGTTGACTTCCATGGCCGCCGGCACCAAGACAGCCCTGGCCGCGCACACCGTGGGTTATGAGTCGGACGAGGACCTGGACAACGGCTTCCGGCCGGCGGGACTCGTCAGGCTGTCCACCACCACCGGCCCCGTGACCGAATACCTGCAGGACTTCGGCAACACTGTCAAGGCCGGCACCACAACCCACAACGTGACCCTGTACAAGGCCGCGAGCGGTGCACTGGTGTTCTCCGCCGGCAGCGTCCAGTGGACATGGGGCCTGGACCAGGAACACGATGGCAACGGTGCCCCCGCCGATGCCCGCATGCGCCAGGCCCAGGTGAACCTGTTCGCTGACATGGGGGCCCTGCCGGCAACCCTGGCATCCGGGCTCGTCGCCGCGACGGCGAGCGCCGATAAGACCGGCCCCACGGCAACCATCAACGCTCCGGCGAACGGGGCCACCATTGCCCACGGCGCCAGCGTAACGGTCACGGGAACGGCCACGGACGCCGGCGGCGGAGTAGTGGCCGGCGTCGAAGTCTCCACCGACGGCGGCGCCTCCTGGCACCCTGCCACAGGAAAGGCTTCGTGGAGCTACACCTACATCCAAAAGGGCCTCGCAACAGCCACGGTACAGGTGCGGGCAGTGGACGACAGCGCCAACATTGGCGCGATAGCCACGCGGAACCTGACCCTGAGCGGCCCGTATACGGTCTTCGGCCAGACTGTTCCGGCCACCGTGGATTCCGGTGACGGCGGCGCCTACGAAATGGGCATGCGGTTCACGCCGTCCGTGGACGGCTTCGTGACCGGCGTCCGGTTCTACAAGAGCACAGCCAACACCGGCACGCACATCGGTTCGCTGTGGAATGCCGCCGGTGCCCGCGTGGCCACTGCGACGTTCGCCAATGAGACCGCCTCGGGTTGGCAGACCGTGTTGTTCAGCCAGCCTGTTCCTGTGGCCGCCGGCCAGAAGTACACGGCTTCGTATTGGGCTCCGAGGGGCCACTACGCCACCAAGGACTTCCAATGGGCCTACTCCGGGTTCAACGATGCCCCGATGAAGGTTGCCGGGGGCTTCGGCGCCGAACCCGCGGGCGTGTACAGCACCTCTCAGGAATATCCGACGGCCAGCTTCAACGGCGGCAACTACTTTGTTGACGCAGTGTTCAGCACAACGGACACCTCGCCGTTGACCGTTTCAAGCCAAACACCCATCCCGTCGTCTTCGAGCGTTTCCGTCTCCACCACGGTAAGCGGTGTCTTCTCGAAGCCCGTCACTGCCGGCACGGTCCAGTTGACCGTCCGCACTGCCGCAGGCACGGCCGTTGCGGGCACCACAGCCTACGACGCCGTGGCCCGAAAGGCGACGTTCACGCCGTCGGCCGCTTTGGCCTTCAGTACGCAGTACAACGTGACGCTCGCCGCGACGGCCACCACCGGCGGCACGGTTACGTCCGGAGGGACGTGGCAGTTCACCACTGCCGCGACCGTTCCGCCACCGGGCTCGTGCCCGTGCAGCCTCTACAACGACAGCGTCACTCCCGGCATTGCGCAGATCCAGGACGGTGTGCCGTTGACGCTCGGAGTACGGTTCACCAGTGTCTCGGCCGGCCAGGTGACGGGCATCCGGTTCTACAAGTCGGCCGGCAACACCGGCACGCACACCGGCGCCCTGTACTCGGCCACGGGAACGCAGCTTGCCACGGTCACGTTCGCCAATGAAAGCAGCGCAGGTTGGCAGACGGCCATGTTCAGCCAGCCTGTCCAGATGGCGGCCAACACTGAATACATCGCCGCCTACAAGTCGCTGACGGGAACCTACTCGGCAACGAGCAACGGCTTCGGCTCAGGAATGAGCGTGGGTCCGCTGCGGACGGTCTCCGACGCCGGCGCCTACTCGTACAGCCAGGATTTCCCGAGTTCCCGTTCGACGGCGAGCTACCTCGTTGACGTCGTCGTGATGGTTTCGGCGCCGCCATTCACCGTAGGCAGCCAGTCGCCAGCGGCGGGCGCCTCCAGCGTCCCGCTGAACACACCGGTAAGCGGTGTCCTCTCGGAAGCAGCCTCGAATGTGGCTTTGGCCCTGAAGACGGCCAGCGGCACAACCGTTGCGGGTACGTCCGCCTACGACTCGGCAACCCGCAAGGTCACGTTCACGCCCACCAACCCGCTGGTGGCTGCGACGAGTTACACGGCAACGGTAACTGCCACGGCAACGTCCGGCACGCCGATCTCGGGGAACAGTTGGACCTTCACCACGGTGCCTGCACAAGGGACTCCCGGCGTGTGTCCCTGCACGCTCTACCAGGACACCTATACGCCCACCACTGCCGAAGTGAACGACGGCGTGCCGCTCGCCTTGGGCGTACGGTTCAGCAGCGACACTGCCGGCCAAGTCACGGGTATCCGCTTCTACAAGTCGACCGGAAACACCGGAACGCACACAGGATCGCTGTACACGCTGGCCGGACAGCAACTGGCCACGGTGACCTTCACGAACGAATCGAGCACGGGCTGGCAGACGGCAACGTTCAGCCAACCCGTGAGCATCCAGGCAGATACTGAATACATCGCCGCCTACAAGACTCCAACGGGCAAGTATTCGTACTCAAGCGGCGGATTCGGTGATGGCTTCACCAGTGGCCCGTTGCGGGTGGTTTCTGATTCCGGGACATACTCCTACAGCAGCGACTTCCCGAACACCGCTTCCACGGCAAGCTACCTCGTGGACCTTGTGTTCGCCCTTCCGGCACAACCCCTGAGCGTCACCGCCCAGGTACCTGCACCAGGGGCCACGGCGATTCCCACGGACGTGAAGCCATCAATCTCGTTCTCCACGGCGGTCAACCCGGGCGTCACGTTCACCCTGACGGCGAACGGATCTTCGGTGGCCGGCACTGCGGCGTTGTCCGCTGATTCACGGACGGTAACGTTCACCCCCGCAGCGGCCCTTCCGGCCAGCACCGTCATCACGGCCAACGTGTCCAACATCGCCAGCCCGCAAGGACAGACCCTGCCACCGAGCACCTGGCAGTTCACGACGGCGAGCGCGGCAGCCCAGCAAAGCACCATCTTCGGGACACTGGCCCCGCAGGTGGCGGCGTCCACCGACACCAAGTCGGTGGAGCTGGGCACTGCCTTCACCGTCTCCACGGCCGGCAACGTGACAGGTATCCGTTTCTACAAGGGCACCGGCAACACCGGGACCCACGTGGGGTCGCTGTGGAACTCGGCGGGAACGCGCCTGGCACAGGTGACGTTCACGAATGAATCAGCCACGGGTTGGCAGACAGCCACCTTGTCCACTCCGGTCGCCCTGTCTACAGGCCAGACGTACGTGGTGTCCTACCGGGCGCCCAACGGCCGCTACTCCTACACGCAGGGCTTCTTCAACACCACGTGGACCAGCGGTCCGTTCACCGCTTCGGGGCCCAACAACGGCCTGTACCGTTATGGGACCGGCGGCGTGATGCCGAACAGCTCGTGGAATGCCACCAACTACTTTGTAGACGTGGTGTATTCCACCGGCGGCCAGACGCAGTTGCAGGCTCCGGCGCAGACCCAGACGGCAACACCAACCCCGACGCCGACCCCCACGGCGACTGCTACGGCTACGGCAACGCCTTCACCCAGCCCTTCTCCCTCACCGACGCAGTCCGGTGGACTGTTCTGCGGCCTGTTGGGGATTTGCTGACACCCGGCCAGCGGGCCTCGTAAGCTGCCGGCGCCCGGTCCTTCCTGAACTCCAGGACCGGGCGCCGGCATGTGCCGTGCACGGGCATTTTGCCGGGCACCGCCGAGACGTTCAACCACCCCGCGGCGTAGGCTTCCACTTGGCTACCCGACGGCGGCCTTTACCTCACCACGCTGGGCGACCACGCATGGGCGATGAACAGGCCCGGCTGCGCGGCCGGGTCGGTACCCAGCTGCCAGATGTTGCTGTCCCCCTCGGTGGCCTCGTCAGCCAACCCATAGAGGACGGTGTTGTTGTCCAGCCACTCGATCTGGTCATCCACACTGCGCTTCTCCGACAGGACCGTTTCCTTGCCCGAGGCAAGATCCAGGATGGCCACCCGCCAGTGGGCGGTGAGCGGACCGGCGTCGTTCTTCTTATAGGCGATGCGCGTACCGTCCGGCGAGATGGACGGACACTCCACGTTGTCGTGGACGGCGGTGAGTGTCCTCGCGGAGAGGCTTCCCTTGACCAGCCAGATCCGCCCGGACGAGGCTGCAGTGGCGTAGAAGGTATCACTCTGCCCCGGGACGAACGTCACTCCCCACAGGTTCCTGTCGGTCGCCAGGAGCCGCTCGCCGTTGACCATCAGCGCGAAGTCCTCAAGGTTGCCCAGGCTGCCGGAGTCCTGCGTGATTTCGGTGGCGGTGGAGAATCCCGCGGTCGCATAGGAGTGCCCGGTGACGAACACCGTGGTGGCAATCAGTGAGCCATCCGGGCTGATCCGCGTACGGCTGGGGATGCCCGTCAGGGGCCAGGACCGTTGTTGCTGCCAGTCCCGGTTCAGGACGTCTGCTTCAAAGGCCGTCACCAGGCCGCGGTTGGCCTTGAGGCACACCACCTCGGAGGACGTGCCGTACACGCGGTCGCACGCTTGTTCACTCACGGCCCGGGTACCGCCCGGCGCTGACAACGGCACCGTTGCGGCGTTGCCGTAGCCCTGCCCGGCGGCCGTATTCCTGAACAGCACGAAGGGAACGGAAGGCAGCGTCTGGCCTGCGGTGACGCCAACTGATGGAGCTGCCGTCCGGCTTTCCTCAAAGCGCTGGTAGGCGTTCACTGCGTAGACCCCGGCCCCGGCCAGGACGAGGGCTGTCACCGCCAGGAGAATGCCCCAGCGCAGCCTCCCGCCGGTCAGCAGCGCGCTCATGCGCGGCCCACACGGGGACGGGCTCCGGGAAGGATGAACATGACGGCCACCACGGCGCAGGCGAGCAGGATCCCCGCCAGGAGGACAGCCGTCGAAGCGCCCACGGCGTACCACAACACACCGAAACCAGCGGACGCCGTCATCCTGGTCAGGGCCACCACGGTCTGGGCCGAAGCGATGCCGGTGGCCAGTTTTCCCTGTGGCGTGAGTTGGGCCGCCAGTGCCGCCAGCACGCCGTCCGTAGCGGCATAAAAGGCGCCGAGGAGGACGAGGCAGAGGATGGTGGCCCAGAGCCCGCCGAGGGGTGCAGCCGCCAACAGGTAGCACGCCAGCAGGGCGAGGTGTCCGGCGATGAACACCGGGACTTTGCCGAACCTGTCAGCGAGACGGCCCAAAGGAACGGCCAGCGCCAGGAAGGCCACGTTGGTGCCGACGAACAGGAGCGGGAACCATTGCACCGCGAAGGAGTCCCGGTCCTGGAGGACCAGGTAGATGAACCCGTCACCGATGGTCACCAAGCCCAGCAGGCCGGCGGCGATCAACAGCCGCCCGAGGCCCGGCTCTTTCAAGTGCTTCCAGGAGAAAGCGAAGATCCGGCGTTGCTCCTTGGGGAGCGCCTTGTCCAGCCCTCCTGCCCGCAGGTCCGGCACCACGAGGCCCAGGACGGTCACGCCAATCACGGCAAATGCCAGCGACACCACAAAGACGGTGCTGAAGCCGTTGGGAATGACCAGCAGCACCAGGAAGGCGATCAGTGGGCCTGCCGCCGCACCGATGTTATCCAGCATCCGGTGGATGCCGAAGGAGCGTGCCAGGTGTTCGGGTTGCGCGGACACCGTGATCAGCGCATCGCGGGGAGCAGTGCGGATTCCCTTGCCAATGCGGTCGCCCGTCACAATGGCGGCGATGGCCCAGAACCCGCCTGCGAACAGGAACCCGATCCTGGCCAGCATGGACAAGCCGTAGCCGGCCAACGCGATCCGTTTCGGGTGGCCGCTCCGGTCTGCGGCCCACCCCGCGGCAATCCGGACGATCGCGCTGGCGCCCTGGTTGATGCCGTCAATAAAGCCAAAGGCGATGGTGGACAGCCCCAAAAAGCCGGTCACATACAGCGGGAGGATGGCCGTGACCGATTCCGAGGAGACGTCCGTGACCATGCTGACAATGCCAAGCCAAATGATGATGGGCGACAAACGAAACGGCACCTCGTGGGGAAGTGCCGTCTGCATGCCTTCCGGCTTTTCCTTTTTGCCGCCGCTGCGATCGGAGAGAGAAATGTACATGGTGCCCCTAGTCCGCCGTCGAGTGCAAGCTGCCCAAAAGTTGGAACCTCGAGTTGCCGGTGCCCGTCGTCGACACGGACACGGTCACCGTATCGGTTCCCCGCACGAACCTCGCTGCGACGGCGCCATCGCCGGCAGGAGCGTCCTCCGACCAGAATCCGTGGGGAACCAAGGAGGCACGGAAGGAGTCCAGGACTGCCTGCTGGGTCTTGCCGACGATCCCGTCCGCAGAAACCTGCATGACGTCACCCGACGTCGAAATGCTGGTTGAGCCCACAGTGGTGCCTGCGGGGAGGGCCAGGATGTCGCTGGGCCAGCCGTCCACTACCTTGCCGCTCGCCGAGCCCGCAGGAGGCAGGCTTCCCTTGAGGAGTGGAGCCGGTGCCGACGGCGCAGGGAGCCCCGTGGGGGTGGAGGTCACGGGTGGAAGGACCTCGAGCGGTTTGGCGCTGGGCTGCGCCCCGGAACCTTCCGCTCCTGCCGAACTGCCCGACGTCGGACTTCCGGACGGCTGCTCACCGGCACCGGAGCCGGCGGTGCTCCCCGGGCCCGGGGTGGCGGACGACGATGCCGCCGGACTGGCGGAGGAGGATCCCTGGGCTGTGGTGGCCGAAGGCCGCATCGCCATCTGGTCAAGGACCACAGCGATCACCGCAATCACCAGGGCGAGGCCCAGTCCGGCAATCACCCACCGCCGGGCGTTCATGGCTTACCCGGACTTGCCGCGCCGCCCAGCAACTGGTGCGCCCGCGCTTCGAGGCCGTCGTCGACGAATTCGTAGATGAACGATGCCAACCAGATCACCACCGTTGCAGATATCCAGCCAACAGGGCCGTTGATGAGGAATCCATGGGAAAACATGCCGGTCGCCAGGAGAATCAGCACGGTGGCCACCAGTCCCGCAAGGACGGTGGCACCTTTGGTCACCAGCCGCGTCCTGGGGCGGCTGGTGCTTTGCGTGCGCCGACGGAACAGCCCAAGGACCAGGGGCTTGACCAGGATGGTGGCCGCAGTGAACACGATGACGGCCCAGAGGAACCCGGCGCCCAATCGGACCCCGGGTAAAACTGACGCCACCCACAAGGTGATGGCGTTGAAAACCAGTGCGATGGCGATTTTGACCGCCAAGCTTTTCATGGGGACAGTAAACCATTGCCATCCGGAATCCGGAACAGTTTTGCCCCTGTGAAACTCCGGTTACCAGCGCCCGTTCCGGGGACGCGGTTGGCACACCGGACACGTGTAGGAAGAACGGTTCATGAACTGTTCGCGCTTGATCATGGTGTGCAGGCCCACTGACTCGCAACGGCGGCACTTTTCGCCTTCCCGGCCGTACGCATTAAGGGAGCGCGCGAAGTAGCCGGAGTCACCGTTGACGTTGACGTACAGGGAATCGAAACTTGTCCCGCCGGCATCGAGTGCGGCACTCATGACCTCCCTGACGGCGTCCACCAGGCGCTCCGCATCGCCGCGCCGCAACTTGTCCGTTGGGCGGGCGTAGTGCATTTGCGCCAACCAGAGGGCTTCATCGGCGTAGATGTTGCCAATACCGGAGATGAGGGACTGGTCCAGGAGTGCCCGTTTGAGCCCGGTCCTCTTCGCCTTCAGCTTCCGGTAGAAGGTATCGAACGAGAAATGGGGGTCCAGTGGGTCACGGGCGATGTGGGCGGCTTCCTCGGCGATCTCCGGCAAGGGCGTCTCCCCCAAGCCACCGGGGCCGCCATCCGTGGTGGGAATCAGGGACGTCACGAACAGGCCGCCGAAAATCCGTTGGTCAACGAACCGCAACTGTTCCGGCATATCGTCGGCCGCGCTAAGCCTGATGCGGACCTTGAGGTGTTTTTCGTCCGGAACGTGGGGATCCTGCATGAGCAATTGCCCGCTCATGCCCAGGTGCGCCATGAGCGCCACCTTGGGAAGCGTCAGGTCTGCCCTGTCCATGGCCAGCGGCATCCACAGGAATTTGCCGCGGCGCACCACGTCCAACACCGTGGCATGTTCCAGGTTCCCAATGAAGTCCTCCGCACCCAGCGCATGCCGGCGGATGGAGCGGGGGTCGATGACGTCCACACCGGTGATGCGGCGGCCGCGTACCCAACGGGCCAGCCCGCGACGCACCACTTCTACTTCGGGAAGTTCAGGCATGGGTCAGGCGGAGGCCGGCCCGGCCGCAGCTTCCTGGCCTGCCGGGCTCTGTTCCGGCGCGTTCAGGGCACGCCACGCATCCGCCGCGGCCTCCTGCTCGGCTTCCTTCTTGGAGTGGCCGGATCCGCGGCCATACGGTGTACCGCCGATAATCAGGACGGCTTCGAAGGTGCGGGCGTGGTCCGGCCCGGAACCTTCCACGGCGTAGTGGATGGCGCCGAGCTGCCTGCTGGCCGTCAGTTCCTGGATGCTGGTCTTCCAGTCGGTACCTGCACCGAGGGCTCCGGCGTCCTTGAGCAGCGGACCCACCAAGCGCATGACCAGCTGGCGGGCGGTCTCCATGTCATTGGAAAGATACGTGGCGCCGATCAGGGCTTCCATGGTGTCGGCGAGGATGGACGCCTTGTTCTTGCCGTCGGTCAGCTTTTCGCCTTGGCCGAGGTAGATGAACTCGCCAACGCCAAGTGTCCGGCCGATGCCGGCCAGGGCGCGCGTACTGACGACGGCGGAGCGCCTCTTGGCGAGTTCGCCTTCGGGGAGCTCGGGGTGCTCGCGGTACAAGGAATCGGTAACGGAGAATCCCAGGATGGAGTCGCCGAGGAACTCAAGGCGCTCATTGGTGGGGATACCCCCATTCTCGTACGCGTAAGAGCGGTGTGTCAGAGCAAGACGAAGCGTCTCGGTGTCAATGAAGACACCGAGACGCTTCAGAAGCTCTTCAGTTGAAGACATCCTTTGTCAGCCTGTGCGGCAGATCAGGCGTCTGCGACCTTGCGGCCCTTGTATTCAAGGAACAGCGCGGTGCCGGCGGAGTCGGTAACGACCTTTGCCTGGTGCGGCAGGCTGTAAACGACCTGACCGTTTTCGATGGTCTTGACCAGGGCGGGGGCAGTTGCCTTCCACTGGGCACGACGTGCGCGTGTGTTTGCGCGAGACATTTTCCGCTTGGGAACAGCCACGGCTATCTCATTTCTCTCTTAGTCCAACAGTTACTAATCAGTTTGCCGGTCAGTCTTAGCCAGATCAGCTAGGGCAGCCCAGCGAGGGTCCAGGACCTCGTGGTGGTGCCCCGGCTCGTCTTCCAGGCGCACTCCGCATTCGGAGCAAAGGCCCTGGCAGTCTTCCCGGCACACCGGCTGGAACGGCAGCATGGTGACTACTGCGTCCCGCAACACCGGCTCAAGATCGATCAGATCGTGCTCGACTCGACGTTGCTCTTCATCGTCTTCTTCGGCTGAAAGCTCTTCGCCTTCGTAGAAGAAAAGTTCTTGCACATTGACCTCAAGGTCATACGCAAGGGGATCCAGGCATCGACCGCACTCACCGGTTACGCCGACGATTGCGGTTCCAGATACCAAGATTCCTTCGTGTACGGCCTCAAGCCGAAGATCCAGCTCGACATCCGAGCCTTCCTTCACACCAATGAGTGCCACACCAAGATCACTTGGTGCAGGTACATGCTCCTTGAGCGTTCGCATGGTCCCGGGACTGCGTCCAAGGTCCTTGACTACCAGCGCCAAGGGCGAACTTGCATCTCGTTTAATGAGAACTCCTGTAGAACATATGACCGACGTACCATCTTAGCCTGATCACGCTTGAGGACTCAAACCGGCGCCGCGCACGCCAAAGGGCTCGGGACATCGGTGGGGAATCCTCCGGCAGGGGGCTGCGAAGGCACGGGTTAGAGACTACCCGTTACGCGGCAGTTCTGCCGGAGGCTCGCCCGCAAGGAGCCGCCTGAGGACGGATTTGGGAACGAAATCGGAAATATCGCCGCCCAGGGCGTTGATTTCCTTGATCAGGGTGGAAGACAAGTGCACGTAATGGGCTTCTGCCGGAAGGAACACGGTCTCGACGCCGGAAAGTTGCCGGTTCATGGTGGCCATGGGCAACTCGTAGTCGAAGTCCGAGGACGACCGCAGGCCCTTGACGATGGCCGAGACACCACGTCGGCGGCAATATTCGGCCAGGAGCCCTTCGCCCATGGGCTCCACGATGATTCCCCGCAACGACGCAAGGGTTTCGCGGGCCATTTCCATCCGGTCCTCAAGGCTGAACCGGTATTTCTTGGCGTAGTTGGTGGACACGGCCACGATGACTTCGTCGAACAACCCGGCGGCGCGGGCGATCACTTCGAGATGGCCGTTGTGTATCGGGTCAAAGGATCCTGGGCATACCGCGCGTCTCATGAGTCGAACCTACCCCAAAGCTTCACCGGGATACCATGGCTGACATGTCACCGGCAGGAAGCAGCGCACCAGTCCACACAAGCACTCCCTGGCAGCGGGCCGCGACGGGCGCCAACCTGCTGGCGCCCGATGGGAAGCTCGGCGTGACGATCTTCGAGGAGATGACCACCTTGGCCATGTCCACGGGCGCCATCAACCTGGGCCAGGGCTTCCCCGATGAGGACGGACCCGCCGAAATGAAGGCGGCGGCGCAGGCCGCGATCGCCGAAGGCGCCAATCAATATGCGCCGGGGAAGGGCATCCCGCAATTGCGCGAAGCCGTCGCCCACCACCAGGAGCGCTTCTACGGCCTGGCCCCGGATCCGCTCACCGAGGTGGTCATTACCACCGGCGCCACCGAGGCCATCGCCGCGTCCCTGCTGGCGTTCGTCCAGCCCGGCGACGAAGTCCTGACGTTCGAGCCGTTCTACGACTCGTACGGCGCGATCATCGGCCTGGCAGGTGCCACGCATGTGACCGCTCCCCTGCTGGCCCCAGACTTCCAGCCGGACCTTGAAGCCTTGGAGCGCGCGTTCAGCCACCGCACCAGGGTGGTCCTCCTGAACAACCCCCACAATCCCATGGGCTCGGTGTTGACCCGCGAGGCGCTGGCCAAAGTAGTGGAACTCGCCACGAAGTACGACGCCATCATCGTCAGCGACGAAGTCTACGAACACCTGACCTTCGGGGTGGCCCACCTTCCGGTTGCCACGCTGCCCGGTGCCGCCGAACGGACCATCACCATCTCCTCCGCCGGAAAGACCTTCTCCTTCACTGGATGGAAAATCGGCTGGTTGAGTGGTCCTGCGGAGCTGGTAGCGGCTGCCCGCACGGTCAAGCAGTTCCTCAGTTACAGCTCCGGCACACCGTTCCAGAGCGCAGTGGCGGTGGGGCTCGCGCTGCCGGACAGCTTCTACGCGGAAATCGCAGGCACACTGCAGCACAAACGCGATATTCTTGCCGAAGGCCTCCGGGCTGCAGGATTTGGGGTCTACATCCCCAGCGGAACCTACTTCATCAACGTGGACACGGCCCCGTTGGGAATCAGCGATGCAGTGGATCTGGCACGACGACTCCCGGACCTGGTGGGCGTCGCTGCCATTCCGGTTCCGGTCTTCTGCCATCAGGAAGGAGCCGAACGCACCCGGAGCCTCCTGCGCTTCGCCTTCTGCAAGAAAACCGAGGTTCTCCAGGAAGCGGCGTCACGACTCGCAACGTTGAAGGACCGGCTCTGAACCGCCCCGACGGCGGCCGCGGGGCCACCCGCTTCCTCCGTGCAAGCGGCGTCCACGCCAGCATCGAGGCTGACACCCTGGTACCCGGCAGCTACATCCTCAGCATGGGCGGCGCCGAACAATCCCACGTTAATCTGGCCAACCCATCGGAGATCTTCTACGAGTACCTGCGGCGGATCGGCCACGTGGTGGACCTTGCAGCGGCCCCTGGAGCGCCCGTTTCCGCCCTCCACCTCGGTGCGGGAGCTTTGACGCTGGCCCGCTACATCCAGGCAACGCGTCCGGGCTCCAGGCAGCACGCCGTGGAACTCGAACGGGAGCTGCTGGACTTCGTCCTCCACCAGTTGCCCATGCCGGAGGGGACACGGCTCACGACGCATATCGCCGACGCCCGGGCCGCCTTGGCGGAGCTTCCTGCCGAACTGCGTTTCGACGTCGTCATCCTTGATATCTTCTCCGGCCCGGACGCTCCGGCCCACATTGCCTGCACCGGCTTCTATGAAGAGGCGGCTCAGCGGCTCAATCCGCACGGAGTGCTGATAGTGAACGTGGGCGACGAACCAGCACTCACCTTGGTGCGCAGCCAGGTGAAAGCCATGCGGGAAGCGATGGCTGACGTTGCAGCCTTCGCCGAAACCGGAATGTTCGAGGGCCGGTATCCGGGCAACATCATCCTGGTGGGGACGCAAACGAGGTGGTCTCCGGATTGGACGTCCGAGCTCCTCGCCCGTGGACCCCACCCGGCCACCGTCCTGACTGGCGTAGACCTGGACAAGATCTCCGGCTAGGCGGGTTCTTCCGGATGGGGCAATGCCGGATCCTCAGGCAGGCTCGGCGAACCACAGCATTGTCTCGCCGTACTTCTTGTCCGCGAAGCATTCCAGGGCTTCCGGCCACGTGGGTTCGGCGCTCCGGGATGAGCGTTCCACCACCACCACGGCACCTTCGTCCAGGTGGGGCGCCAGCTTGGCCAGGACCGCACTGAGCGCGGGTTCCTCCAAGGGATAGGGCGGGTCGAGGAACACGAGGTCCCACAAAACAGCCTCGCCGGCGCGTTCCAGGAAGGACTCCACCTTGGAACGGTGGACGGAGACCTTCTTGCCGCCCAGGACCTGGTTGACCATATCCGCATTGCGCTGGCAGATGTCGCTGGCTCGGCCATCGAATTCAACCAGTTCAACGCTCCGCGCTCCCCGGCTGGCACTTTCGATGCCCAGGGAGCCCGAGCCGGCGTAGAGGTCCAGCACCCGTGCGTCGTCAATCACGGCCAGCGACTCCAGCCGCGAAAAGAGCGCTTCCTTGACCCGGTCCGTCGTGGGCCTGGTGGCGGTACCGGGCACACTGGTGAGCGGGTTTCCTCCGGCGACGCCGGCGATGACCCGGCTCATGCCAGGCCTCCGGGCACCAGCCGGGTTCCACTGTTGCTAACCGCGTTCAAGGAACGCCTCCTTTTCGGGATTCAAGTACTCGTCAATGGCTGCAGCCAGTGCCGGCTGACGATCCAGGGACGGATCCCCGGAAACCAAAGCCTGTGCGTCCGCACGGGCACGGGCAATCAGGTCCTCGTGTTCCAGGACGCGCAGCAATTTGAGGGTGGAGCGGCCGCCCGACTGCGAAGCCCCGAGGATGTCCCCCTCGCGCCGCAGCTTCAGGTCTTCCTGGGACAACTCAAAACCGTCGGTGGTGGACGCGACGGCATCCAACCGGCGACGGCTGGGGTGCCCGGGTTCCAGGGTGGTGACCAGGAGGCACGTCCCGGGCAGTCCGCCACGGCCAACGCGGCCACGCAACTGGTGCAGCTGCGAGATGCCGAAGCGGTCGGCGTCGAGGATCACCATGAGGGTGGCGTTGTGGACATCGACGCCCACCTCGATCACGGTGGTGGAGACCAGCACCTTGGTTTCATTGGCTGCGAAGGACGCCATGGTTTCCGACTTCAGCTGCGGATCCTGCCGCCCATGCAGCGGCGCCAGGGGCACGCCGGCCAGCGACGGCTCCTCCAGGAGGCTCTCGACGACGGCGGTCACCGAGGCGAGTTCGCGGGACGGACCTTCCTCTGACAATTCGGCGTCGGTAGGTTCCTTTTCTCCGGGGCTGAAGTCGCCGTCGTCGTCCGAACCGATTTTGGGGCAGACCACGTAGACCTGGTGCCCGGCTTCAACTTCTTCCCGTGAGCGCTTCCAAATCCGGTCCACCCATCCGGGGTTTTCCGCCAGGCCCACTACATGCGTGGAGATGGGAGCGCGGCCCGCGGGCAATTCATCCAGGATGGACGTCTCAAGATCACCAAAGACCGTCATGGCGACCGTCCGGGGAATGGGCGTGGCGGTCATAACCAACAAATGGGGTGGCCGCAGCGCCTTGGCCCGCAGGGCATCACGCTGCTCCACGCCAAAACGGTGCTGTTCATCCACCACGATCAGGCCGAGGTCCTGGAAGCTCGTCTTGTCGCTCAAGAGTGCGTGCGTACCGATGACTATCCCGGCGTTGCCGGAGGCGGCGTCGAGCATGGCCTGTTTCCGTGCCGCGGTTGGCATGGAACCCGTCAGGAGCGTGACCTGGACCCCTTGCTGCCCGGTGTCCCCTCCGAGCATTCCGGCGCCGCCGAACAGTTGGTCCCGTGCCAGCGGTCCCAGGGTCCGTCGAATGGAATCGAAGTGCTGGGCAGCGAGCACCTCCGTGGGAGCCAGCAGTGCGGCCTGGCCCCCGGCGTCCACTACCTGGAGCATCGCCCGGAGGGCAACGATCGTCTTTCCGGAACCCACCTCGCCTTGCAGGAGCCGGTTCATGGGGGTGTCGCGGGCGAGCTCTTCGGACAGCGTCTTGCCCACCGTGGCCTGGCCGGCAGTCAGGGTGAAGGGCAGGTTCCGGTCAAACTCCGCCAGCAGTCCCCCGGCAGCCGGGCGCCGGGCTGTCGCTTCCTCGGCAGCCAACTGTGCCCGCCGCCGGGCCAGGGCCGTTTGCAGGACCAGCGCCTCTTGGTACCGGAAACGGCCCTGGGCCCGCTGCCAGTCCTTGGCAGTCTCCGGTGAATGGATCAAGCGGTAGGCATCGGCCACGCTCAGCAGGCCGTCCCTGGCAACGACGGATTCGGGGAGCGGATCAGCCAGAGCATCGAGGTCCAGGGTTTCCAGCAGTGCTGTGATGACCTTGTGGATGGACCAGCTGGTGAGCTTGGCAGTGGCCGGGTAGACCGGGATGGGCATGGCCGCAAGCTTCTCGGGATCGATTGAACCCTCAGCGTCGGGGTCTTCATCCAGCAGGAGGAAATCCGGATTGGTCAGGCCCAAGGCGCCGGCGTACCGCGTGACCTTCCCGGAGAACAAGGCCCGGCGGCCCTGCAGGAGCTCGGCCTTGGCACGGAATCCGTTGAAGAAACTGACCTTCAAGGTGCCGGGAACCTGGCTCCCACCGGCCTCGTCCGTCACCACGATGTCCGTGATGGAACCACGGCGTGCGCGCATCTGCCGGGTGCTGTTGGAAACCACCCGGGCAATCAGCGTCACTTCCTCGTCGAGGGGAAGGTTGCTGATGGGCGTCAGCTCCCCACGGTTGAGGTACCTCCGCGGAAAGTAGTTGAGCAGGGAGCCGGTGGTCCGCAGTCCAAGGTGCTTTTCAATGACGGCCGCGGAGCGCTTTCCGATCCTGCGTTCAAGCGGCAATTCCACTTCAGTCGTCATGCCCGCCCATTGCGTCGCGTGGCAGGGCCAACTGGCTGACCGCTATGTCCGTGGGCTCGCCCAAAGAACGGATCAGTGCCACGGCTGGTTCAGGATCCGGAACGTGGACGTGGACCCGCCACCGGTAGCTGGCATCCACCGGGGAATCGTCGTCGTCGTCTTCGTTCCGCGAGGCACCGCCCACCTGGCTCATGATGACGGAGTCGCCCATTTCGTCCAGGCGCTGGCGCAGGATGGCAGCGTTCAAAGGGGAAAGCTCAATGGTGCACATGACCTCCACCCCGTCATCGGCAGGCATGTGCTCGTGGATATGTGGATCCTGGAGTTTGTAGCCGTGCAAGCCGTCCAGGAGTTCGTCCTGCAACTCTTCACCGAGCACGGCCGAACGCAGGCAGTCCAGCACCAGGAGCATGCCAACGCCACCGGCATCCACCACCCGTGCTTCATGGAGCGGAGCGAGCTCGTCCTCGGTACGCACCACAGCCTGGTATGCGGCCTCAACAGTGGCATCCAGTGCCAGGCCGAGTGCGTGGTTGCTGTCGTCGCCGTTCTGGGTTGCGTCCACGGCCTGTGCCGCATGCGCGGCCGCTTCCAGGACGGACAGCATGGTGCCGGATACCGGTTCGCTCAACGCGGACCAGGCCCGGATCTGCGCCCGGTTCAGGGCCGTGGCAAGCAACGGGGCGCTCAGCCTGGACTTGCCCGCCAGCGGCTCTGCCGCCGCACAGAGGAAGACGGCGAAGAGTGTTCCCGAATTGCCCCTTGCCTGTTCCATGGCAGCCTGCCCGGCCCGGGCCAGCACGGAGCCAACGTCGTTTCCGGTGTCAGGGGCCTCCGGGCCGTTACCCAGCGCGCCAGCCGCGGCGCGGACCGTGAGATACAAGTTGGTTCCGGTATCGCCGTCGGCGACGGGGAAGATGTTGATCGCATTGAGGCGGTCGCTGTGGTTGCCGAGGACCACCTCAGCCTTGCCGAGCCAACGCTTCATGGCGTGCGCATTCGCTGCGATCTTAGTCTGCAAAGTGATCCCATCCCACGGTGTCAGCAGCCTGCCCGGCAATCCGGACGCCGTCGCCTTGTGACCCGGCAACCGCCTGAACTGAGCCTATCGCAGTGAAGCCGTCAGGTAACTGGATATCTGCTGGGAAGGTGGCCAGCAAACCATGGTCTTCTCCTCCACCCACCACCCACGGCATGGGATCCTGGCCAAGCAACGCAGCGACGGGTTCCAAGGCAGCGGCATAGCCCTTCAACGCCACGGGATCAAAGTCGAAGACGGCGTTGCTCGCAGCGGCGAGCCGGCCGGCGTCGCGCATTAACCCATCCGAAATGTCCATCATGGCCGTGGCACCGGCACGGGCAGCCAGCGGTCCGGCAGCCAGGGGCGGGGTGGGCCTGCACTGGCTGTCCGCCAGGGACCGCTGCTCCGCGGTCCACTCGGTGACGGGAACGTGGCTCTCCAGCAGTGCCAGACCGGCAGCCGCGCGCCCCAGCGTCCCGGCCACCGCCACGACGTCCCCGGCGCGGGCGCCCGAACGCAGCACGGGCTCCAGGCCACCCAGTGAACCCACGACGGCGACTGTCACCGCGATCTCCCGGCCACGGCCGAGGTCGCCACCGGACACCGAACAATCCGGTGCTCCGAGGGCAACGATGACGGCGGTGAGACCGTCGGCGAAATCCTCCACCCAGGCCACTGGCGTGGCTGGTGGCATGGTGAGGCTGACCACCAAGGACGTAGCTTGGCCGCCCATCGCGTTGATGTCGCTCAAGTTCTGCGCGGCGGCCTTCCAGCCGACGTCGAAACCTGTTGTCCGGTAACCGCTGTTCCAGGCAAGGCGGAAATCCTGGTCCTGGGTCTGCGTATCGATGGAGATGAGGGTGCGGCCATCCGGAGCGGCCACCATGGCGGCGTCGTCCCCCGGCCCCAGGAGGATGCTGGCGCTGGTGTTCAAGCGCGGAAAAATCCGGGAAAGGAGCTGGGACTCGCTCACGTGGGCGACTGTCAATGGTTCAGCTGTCAATGGTTCAGCTGGCAACTGTTCTGCGGGCACGCTCCTACGCTATCGCGGGCAACCGACAGAATAATGCGGGATAGGCTGGACTGATGCACCGAAAGACCCTTCGCCGGACAGCGGCGGCCCTTGCCGTGTCCGGAATTGCCGCTCTTGCCTTGTCTGCCTGTTCTCCCGCCGTGGACGTCTCTCCGGCCGCCGACGCCGCCAATCCCGCGTGCGCGCCCATGATGGTGGCGCTTCCGGACAGGATCGGCGATGCGGCATTGCGCAAGACCAACAGCCAGGCGACGGCGGCGTGGGGGGATCCTTCGCAGGTCATCCTGAGGTGCGGGGTGAACGTTCCGGGCCCCACTACCGACCGTTGCGTCAGCGTCAACGACATTGATTGGGTCATCAAGGAAGGCGATCCCTACTACACCCTCACCACGTACGGCCGGGAGCCTGCCACCGAAATCCTCATGGATCCGGACAAGATCAGTTCGGCCACGGTGCTGGCAGATCTTGCCAACGCAGCGGGCAAAATCAAGGCGATCCGCCAGTGCGTGGGCCAGGAAGACCTGCAGGACCTGCCGTCCACCAAGTAGGGCGGCCGGCAGGTTCCCTTGGTTTAGCGGAGTCCGGTGTGGCTCAGCGGAGTCCGGTGTGGCTCAGCGGAGTCCGGTGTGGCTCAGCGGAGTCCGGTGTGGCTCAGCGAAGTCCGGTCTTGCGGGTCAGCGCCAACTGGATCAGTTCGTCAATCAGGTCAGCGTAGGCGAGGCCGGAGGCGGCCCACATCTGCGGGTACATGCTCTTGGGCGTAAACCCGGGCATGGTGTTGATCTCGTTGATGATCAACCCGCCCGAGGGCGTGTAGAAGAAGTCCACCCGGCTGAGTCCTTCGGCTCCTACGGCGTCGAACGCGACGGCGGCCAGCTCCCGGACCCGGGCAATGGCTTCCTCCGGCATGTCGGCAGGGCAGCTCAGGGCTGCGGCGCCATCCTCCACGTACTTCGCGGCGAAGTCATAGAACTGGTGCTCTCCCGCGGCCACGG
This sequence comes from Paenarthrobacter sp. NPDC018779, assembly GCF_044391085.1. NCBI lineage: Bacteria > Bacillati > Actinomycetota > Actinomycetes > Micrococcales > Micrococcaceae > Paenarthrobacter > Paenarthrobacter sp. NPDC018779. Next base: position 52,848 of record NZ_JBIRZS010000021.1, read on the forward strand.
CGATCTCGCCGGGCATGGAGGTCCTGGGAGCATCCGTGCCGCGGCCCTGCAACACAGCACATTCGATTTCGCGGCCCACAATGCCCGCTTCGATGACCAGCTTCAGGTCATGGCGGCGGGCCTCTTCGATGGCCGCGTCCAGCCCTTCCAGGGAATCGACCTTGGAAATGCCCATGGACGATCCCGCGCGGGCGGGCTTGACGAAGACCGGGTAGCCAAGCTTGTCCACGCGCTTGCGCACGGCCTCGGCGTCGGTGAGCCATTCACGGTCCGTCACGGCGACATAGGGGCCAACCGTCAGTCCGGCGGCCTCGAAAACCACCTTCATGAAGTGCTTGTCCATGCCCACGGCCGATGCCAGGACTCCGGCGCCGACGTAACGGGTGTCCGAAAGTTCCAGGAGCCCCTGGACGGTCCCGTCCTCGCCCCACGGACCATGCAGCAGGGGGAAGACGACGTCCACGGAACCAAGCTCCTGGGGGACCGCGTTGGGCTCGGTCACAATAAGCTGGTGCGCTCCGCCGATTTCGGCCAGGGTGACGGTCTTGTCCGAGGCGGCCACCTCCGGCAGCGCTGCCGAGCTCAGGGACCACTGGCTGGTGTCCCCGGAAGCGAGGACCCATTGCCCGGACTTGGCGATGCCGATGGGCACAACGTCGTATTTGGTGGTGTCGATGGCCCCCATGACGCCGGCGGCGGTGACACAGCTGACCGCATGTTCGCTGGACCGTCCGCCAAAAAGGATGGCAACGCGGGGCCGCCGGCCTGCTGCGGGAGTGGTTTCTTCAGTGGCCATCAGTAGTCGCCTTCGGACTTCAGTGCCCGGGCCAGCAGTCGTGGGCCCAGGTCATCAACGGACATCTTGCCTTCAAGAACCGCAACAACAGCCGCGGTAATAGGCATCTCAACATTCAATTTGCCGGCCAGTTCGTGCACGGCAGGACCGGACTTGATGCCCTCGGCTGTTTGGGTCATGTGCTCCGAAACCTGTTCAAGGGACAATCCTTCGCCCAGGAGGCGACCTGCGGTGTGGTTCCTGGACAAGGCTGACGAGCACGTGGCCACGAGATCGCCGAGCCCGGCAAGGCCGGCCATGGTGTGGGCCTCGCCGCCGAGCGCCAGGGCCAACCGGGAGGTCTCCGCCAGGCCACGCGTGATGACGGAGGCCTTGGTGTTGTCCCCCATCTGCTTGCCCTCACAAATGCCCACGGCCAAGGCGATCACGTTCTTGACGATTCCGCCGATCTCCACGCCAATAACGTCGGTGCTGGTATAAGGGCGGAAATAGGGAGCCGTGCAGCACAGCGCGATGGCTGCGGCCGTTTCCGCGTCGCTGCAGGCAACCACGGACGCGGTTGGCTGTTCCCTGGCGATTTCCATGGCCAGGTTGGGGCCGGACACGACGGCCACGCGGGAAGCGGGGATCCCCAGTTCCTGGGCGATCACCTCGCTCATGCGGGCATCACTGCCAAGCTCCAGGCCCTTCATGAGGGACACCACAACGGCGTTTGGTTCCAGCAGCCGCTTCCACTCCCCCAGTTGGGGCCGGAGCGACTGCGCCGGGACGGCCAGGACCACCAGGCCCGCACCCTGCAGGACTTCTGCCACATCGGTGGACGCAGTAACACTGTGCGGAAGTTCAATGTCCTTCAGGTACTGTCCGTTGCGGTGCGATGCATTGATGTCCGCCACGACTTCGCCGCGGCGGCCCCACACCTGGACGGTGCGGGCGGCGCCAGTGGCGGCCGCCGCGTCCGCGAGGACCTTGGCAAACGTGGTGCCCCATGAGCCTGCGCCCAGGACAGCTACCTTGTCCGGGGCGGGGATGGCAGGTTCAGGAAGGGTCATTTGCCGCCCTCGGATTCAGCAGGCCTGTCCTGGCTGGCCTCGGCTCCGCGTTCAACGAAGCGTCCGTGCTTGCTCTGTTGGTGGACAGCCGGATCCCAGCGCTGGGCCGGCGGCTCCTCACCGCGGAGCGTCGCCAGGAGTTCCGTCACCGCATCCATGATGACGTCGGTTGCCTCGGTCAGGGTGGTCCGGTCCATGGGCCGGTCCGCGAACGCACTCAAGTCAACAGGTTCACCGATCAGGACCCGCACCGTTTTACGCGGGAAGATGTGGAAGCGCTTGGCGTACCGGGGAAAGACTTCATGGGCACCCCAGTGGGCCATGGGTACCACCGGAGCGCCTGTTTGCAAGGCCAGGCGGGCCGCCCCGGTGTGGCCCTTCATGGGCCACAGATCCGGGTCCCTTGTCAGGGTGCCCTCCGGGTAGATGATGATGGCGCCACCGGCGTCCACTACCTCTTTGGCGACCTGCAGCGAACGGTTGGCACCCGCCGTCGAGCGTTCCACGGGGATCTGGCGGGTGGCCTTCAAGAGGGCACCCACCACGGGCGCCTTGAACAGCCCGGACTTCGCCAGGAAGTGCGGTGGACGTTTCTGGTTGTAGAGCATGTGGCCGATCACGATGGGGTCGATCTCGGTGCAGTGGTTCGGGGCTGCGATGAAGCCACCCGCGGGAAGCTTCTCCGTGCCCTCCCACTTCTTGGCCATCAGGATATTCATCAATGGACGCGCGATGCTTGCCAGCAACACGAACGTGGCACGGCTCTTGGCCGATTCCTTCAAAGGGGTCCCCTGCTACTTGGTGGTGGTGATGTCGAAATCGGCGCCCAGGCCGGCGAGCTTTTCGGTGAAGCGCTCGTAGCCGCGGTTGATGATGTCAATGCCTGTGACCCGGGAGGTTCCCGTGGCTGCCAACGCGGCAATGAGGTGGCTGAAGCCGCCGCGGAGGTCGGGGATGTCGATCTCGGTTCCGCGCAGCGGCGTGGGTCCGGAGATCACGGCTGAATGGAGGAAGTTGCGCTGGCCGAAGCGGCAGGGAACGCTGCCCAGGCACTCGCGGTGCACCTGGATGTTGGCACCCATGCGCGCCAGGGCGTCGGTGAAGCCAAAGCGGTTCTCGTAGACGGTCTCGTGCACGATGGACACGCCTTCGGCCTGCGTCAGCGCCACCACGAGAGGCTGCTGCCAGTCGGTCATGAAGCCCGGGTGGACGTCCGTTTCCAGCACCAAGGGCGTGAGCTTTCCACCGGGGTGGTAGAAGCGGATGCCGTCGTCGCCGATGTCCATTCCGCCGCCCACCTTGCGGTAGGTGTTCAGGAACGTCATCATGTCCCGCTGCGAGGCGCCTTCGACGAAGATGTCGCCACGGGTGACGAGCGCGGCTGAAGCCCACGACGCCGATTCGTTGCGGTCCGCGAGGGCGCGGTGGTTGTAGCCGCGGAGGTCCTTGACGCCCTCAATGCGGATGGTGCGGTCTGTCTGGACACTGATGATGGCGCCCATCTTCTGCAGCACGGCAATGAGGTCGATGACCTCCGGTTCGGTGGCCGCACCGGAGAGTTCGGTGATGCCTTCCGCGCGGGTGGCGCTGAGGAGCACCTGTTCCGTGGCGCCAACCGAGGGATACGGCAGGGAAATCTTCGCGCCATGGAGGCCGTGCGGGGCGGAGATGTGGATGCCACCGGGGCGCTTTTCCACCACTGCGCCGAACTGCCGCAACACGTTCAGGTGGTAATCGATGGGACGGTCGCCGATCTTGCAACCGCCGAGGTCCGGAATGAACGCCTCACCGATCGCGTGGATCAGTGGCCCGCACAGCAGGATCGGGATCCGGGAATCCCCGGCGTGCGCATCGATGGCCGTGCTGGACGCCGTCTTGGCGTCCTTGGGGTCCAGCGTCAAGTCGCCCGTCGCGGGGTCCTTGGCCACGGTGACGCCGTGGAGCTGCAGGAGGCTGGTGACAACCTCCACGTCCTTGATCTCCGGCACGTTCCGCAGCACCGACGGTTCGCTGCCCAGCAGCGCCGCAACCATGGCCTTGGGTACAAGGTTCTTGGCCCCGCGCACGGTCACTCGTCCAGTCAAAGGGACCCCACCGCGGATTGTCAGAACACTACTCATCTATACCGGTTTCCTCACGACTACTCGCCCCCCATACTTTCAAAGGCTCCAGCTAAGCATAGAAGCTCGCGTTACCGAACCGAAATGCAACGGCAGCGCGGCGGGGATATCCCCGGCCTTGCGTGGGTCCATGAAAAAAGACCGGCAGGCCCTTCGGAAAGGGCTGTCCGGTCTTCTTTCAGGGTGTATTCCACCCCCTGGCGCGTGCCGCGCAGGCTTCAGCTTTTCGCGGGAAGCGTGGTCGGCTTGAAGGATGGCCGGCCGGCCTCGTACGCGGTGATGTCTTCTTCGTGCTGCAGGGTCAGGCCGATGTCGTCGAGGCCTTCCAGGAGGCGCCAGCGGGTGTAGTCGTCAATCTCGAACGGTGCCACGACGTTGCCGCATTCCACCGTCTTGGATACCAGGTCCACCTTCACTTCGGCGCCCGGATTGTTCTCCAGGACCTTCCAGATGAGTTCGATGTCATCCTGGGCCACCTGGGCGGCGAGGAGGCCCTGCTTCCCGGAGTTGCCGCGGAAGATATCGGCGAAGCGGGAGGACAGGACGGCCTTGAAACCGTAGTCCTTGAGCGCCCACACAGCGTGTTCGCGCGAGGATCCCGTACCGAAGTCCGGTCCGGCCACCAAAACGGAACCTGCGTTGAAGGGAGCCTGGTTGAGGATGAAGGATTCATCCTTGCGCCATGCGGCAAAAAGGGCGTCTTCAAAACCCGTGCGGGTGATGCGCTTGAGGTACACAGCAGGAATGATCTGGTCCGTGTCCACGTTGCTCTGGCGCAGCGGGACGCCGATGCCGGTGTGGGTAGTGAATGCTTCCATGGGAATCCTCCTAGACTGCGGTTCCGGTCAATGTGCCTGCAGAGGCCGGTTCAAGGTCCGACGGCGAGCTCAAGGTGCCGCGGACAGCTGTGGCTGCAGCCACCACGGGAGAGACCAGGTGGGTTCGGCCGCCCTTGCCCTGCCGGCCTTCGAAGTTGCGGTTGGACGTTGATGCGCACCGCTCCCCCGGCTCCAGCTGGTCCGGGTTCATGCCCAAGCACATGGAGCAACCGGCGAAGCGCCACTCGGCACCGAAGTCCTTGAACACTTTGTCCAGGCCCATGGCTTCGGCTTCCAGGCGGACACGGGCGGAACCGGGAACCACCAGCATGCGCACGTTCGGGTCCTTCTCACGGCCACGGATGATGTCCGCAGCCGCGCTGAGGTCCTCGATGCGCGAGTTGGTGCAGGAGCCCAGGAATACCGTGTCCACGCGGATGTCCTTCATGGGGGTTCCCGCCTCGAGGCCCATGTACGTCAGCGCGCGCTCTGCGGCGAGTTTGGTGTTCTCGTCGCCGAAGTCCTCGGGAGAGGGAACCTTGGCGGAGAGGGACACACCCTGGCCGGGGTTGGTTCCCCAGGTCACGAACGGTTCCAGCGTGTTGGCATCCAGGTCCACCTCGACGTCGAACGTCGCGTCCTCATCGGTGTGGAGCGTGTTCCAGTATTCGACGGCGGCATCCCAGTCGGCGCCTTCCGGCGCGTGCGGACGGCCCTGCATGTAGTCGTAGGTGGTCTGGTCCGGAGCCACCATGCCGGCGCGTGCTCCGGCTTCGATGGACATGTTGCAGATGGTCATGCGGGCATCCATGGACAGAGCACGGATGGCCGAACCACGGTACTCCAGGACGTAGCCCTGGCCACCGCCGGTACCGATCTTGGCAATGACGGCCAGGATAATGTCCTTGGCCGTGACACCGGGGCGCAGAGTGCCTTCGACGTTGATGGCCATGGTCTTGAAGGGCTTCAGGGACAGGGTCTGGGTGGCCATGACGTGCTCCACCTCGGAGGTGCCGATGCCCATGGCGAGGGCCCCGAAAGCGCCGTGCGTGGACGTGTGCGAGTCACCACAGACCACTGTCATGCCGGGCTGAGTCAAGCCGAGCTGCGGGCCGACAACGTGGACGATGCCCTGTTCCTTGTCGCCCAGGGAGTGCAGGCGGACGCCGAACTCCTTGCAGTTGGCGCGCAAGGTCTCGATCTGCGTCCGGCTGGTGAGGTCCGCGATCGGCTTGTCGATATCCAGCGTCGGGGTGTTGTGGTCCTCGGTGGCGATGGTGAGGTCCACGCGGCGCAGCTTGCGGCCGGCCAGGCGCAGGCCTTCGAAAGCCTGCGGGGATGTCACCTCGTGGACCAGGTGCAGGTCGATGAAAAGAAGATCGGGCTGGGCATTGGCTCCTTCGCCTTCACCCTTGCGCACAACATGCGCGTCCCAGACTTTCTCGGCCAGTGTCTTTCCCACGGCCTGCTCCCTTCACTGTTGGTTGTTCTGCATCCACTGAATCAGCACGGCTGCCAAATAGACCAGTGAAACAACTTGCATCTCAGATATTGAGACGGCAATATCATTACATGGACAATTCTAGTGGAGTCGGTGTCATTGATAAAGCGGCCCAGGTACTGGACGCGCTCGAGGCAGGGCCCACCACGCTCGCACAACTCGTTGCCGCCACCGGCCTGGCCAGGCCCACGGTCCATCGACTCGCGCTGGCACTCGTGCACCACCGTCTGGTGAGCCGCGACATCCAAGGGCGTTTCGTCCTGGGCAGCCGCCTCGTGGAACTCGCCTCCGCCGCCGGAGAAGACCGGCTCATCGCCTCCGCAGGTCCTGTCCTCATTCAGCTGCGCGACGCCACCGGGGAGAGCGCCCAGATCTTCCGCAGGCAAGGCGACTGGCGCGTTTGCGTGGCATCCGCCGAACGCCCCATCGGCCTTCGCGACACCATTCCGGTGGGAACCCAATTGTCCATGAAGGCCGGCTCCGCCGCCCAGGTGCTGCTCGCCTGGGAAGACCACGACCGCCTCCTTGAAGGACTGCAGAACGCGCGGTTTACGCCCACCGTCCTGGCGGGAGTACGACGCCGGGGCTGGGGTCAGAGCCTCGGCGAACGCGAGCCGGGGGTCGCCTCGGTTTCGGCTCCGGTCCGCGGGCCGTCTGGCCGCGTCATTGCCGCCGTCTCCATCTCGGGACCGATCGAGCGCCTCACCCGCCAGCCGGGCCGGCTCCACGCCGAAGTGGTGTGCAATGCGGCCCGGGTACTCACCGAAGCCCTGCGCAAGAGCAACGACTGACCCACGGAGGGGTGGTCCCATGGAGAATTACGCCGTGTTCCTGCGTGGCATCAACGTGGGTGGCATCAATATCAAGATGGCGGACCTCAGGTCTGCGCTGAAGGACCAACCCTTTACCCAGGTGAAGACCCTCCTGGCCAGCGGAAATGTGGTGCTGCAGAGCGAATTGACGCCGGCGAAAGTAAAGTCCGGCTTCGAAAAGTGCCTGCGGGACTCGTTCGGCTATGACGCGTGGGTGGTGGTGCTCACGGCCGGCCGCGTGGGCGAACTGGTGGCCGCCTGCCCGTATCCCGCGGACGACAAGTCCACCCACAGCTATGTCACTTTGGCTTCGGACGCGGCAATGCTGGATGAACTCGTGGAGGCGGGCCAAGCCTTGGACAGTGTGGAGCTGACCAGGCTGGGCCCTGAAGCCTTGGCTTGGCTGGCACCTGCCGGTGGAACGCTGGACAGTCCGTTCAGCAAACTCACGGCCAAGGCCCGCTACAAGGCAGGAACCACCACCCGCAACCTTCGCACGTTGATCAAAGTCAGGGACGCCGCAGCGTCACTCTGACGCCTCGGGAGCCGGAGTCAGGCTCAACCGCCCCTGGCCGTTTTGAGCGCGGCATTGAAGGCTCTCAGCCGGGTGACCTCCACCTCCACGGGTTCAACGATGCGTTCTGTCGCCACGAGCCCCACCGCTGCTTTCAGTCGACGGGACGCTCCCCTGGCGCGAGCCCGGGCAGCCCAGGCGCCCAACAGGCGCCCGCAAAGCGCCAGCACCACTCCGAGCACGGCGCCCCCAGCGACCATAAGCGTGGGCCAGGGCCAGCCTTCTGTCCGGGGAACCTCGGGAACAGGCAACTGGAAATAGCCAAGGGCCGCCACAACACCCAGCCAAGCGAGGCCGCCAATGGCCAGCAGCAGGGCAAGCCACTGAAATCCGTTGAACAGTCCCCACCAGAAGGGGCGCTTGGACGCCTTGAGGTCCGTACCGGCGATCGCCTGGTCCAAAGCGTCCGGCAGCTGCTCCCGCCCGTCACGGGCGACGCCACGAATCGCTGCCCGCCATGGTCCCGGTGCGCCGGCCGATGCGTCATCCACAAAGGACCTGACGGCGGCGTCGGTTCTGGCACGCTCGGGCGCCCCCGCCTGCGGCAGCGAGGTCCTGTTCAGTTCAGGTTTGGCGTCGGTCCTGCCAAGGTTCAGGCGCCGCAGCGGATCCGGGCGGAACCGAAGAAGCCACCGCGTCACGGGCCAGCCGGTCCTGCGTGCTGATTGCCGCTTGAAGGACCGCTCGACGGCGTCCACCACCAAGGGAACATTCGCCGCTGTGGCCAGCTCTGCAATCAAGTGTGCTTTCGCTTGTGATGAGACACCGTGGGCTTCCCCGTCGCCGGAAGCCTCCGCGAGGCCGGAGGCCGCCCTGGCCACGTCAGCCGAGAGCCGCTGGGTGGCAGCCTCCCGCTGGACCACGACGTTCCTGATGGCTCCGCGGACGGCCGCTACGCCGTCGCCCGTCACAGCAGAGGTGCCGAAAACCGGTATGCCGCCCAGGCCATCCTGATCCAGGATTCCCCGCAGGGACGCCACTACGGCATCCGCATCCGCAGCGTTGAGCCTGTCCATCTGGTTAAGGACAACCAGAGTCACGGCGCCATGGGTGGCCATGGGACGCAGGAAGCCGTGGTGAACGGCGGCATCGGCATACTTTTGGGGATCCAGGACCCACACCAAGACGTCCACCATGCCCGCGAGGCGCTCGACCAGCTGGCGGTTCTCCACGGTGGTGGAGTCGATGTCCGGCAAGTCGAGCAGGATCAGGCCGGCCTCCCCTCCGGCGAAGTCCGCGACCTCCGGCAGCGCGTGCCGCTCACGCACGTCCAGCCAGTCCAGGAGCGGCCCGCTGCCTTCCTCACCCCACACTGCGGCCAGCGGCGCTGAGGTAGTGGGCCTGCGTGCCGCCGCCGTGGCGAGATTGCTGCCCGAGACAGCATTGAAGAGCGAGGACTTCCCGCTGCCCGTGGCCCCGAAGAATCCCACCACGGTATGCCCGGCCGACAGGGAGCGCCGCGAGGCAGCACGGTCCAGGACTTCGTAGACCGCCTCCAGCTGGGCGTCGGCCAGAACCCCGGCCGCGAGCTCCCGGGCAGTGTTTAGGGACTCCAACCGCTCCTGGAGCCTGGAGGCCGAGCGAACCTGGCTGTGACGGCTCATGCCGCGCCCGCCAGCCGGCGCAACTCCCCGGCATGGCCGAGGAGCTTGCTGCCATCCCCTTGGCTTGCCGCCGGGAGCCGGTCCAGGAACCGCTTCTCTTCGCCATCGAGCAACCGTTGGCACTGCGCTTGCAGGTCCTCCCGGGCTTGCCGGGCCAACCGGCGTACGGCATCTTCGCCGAACACGGCCTCGAGCACCCGCTGGCCCACCACCGCCGTGCCGCCCGCGATGCCTATCTCCAGGCCACTCAACCCCGCCGTCATGGAGAAGACCACCACCATGAGTGCCGCGCCCAGTCCATTCACGCCAAAGGACAACCACCGCGCCTGCGTGCGTTTGCCTTGGCCCTGGGTGCGGATGAGCTCCATGAGGCCTTCCTGCCATTGGCGTATGGCCGCGGCGGCAACGGCATCAAACCCGGGTGACGTCCCGGAAAGATCGTCGCCGCCGAGCAGCTGCCGGCCGGCCGGCTCCGAACGCCACCGCCTGTCCACGTTGTCCGCGGCATTTGCTGCCTCGTCCAGGATCACCGCTTGCAGTCCTGACTCGATCGCAGTCTCCACCTTGACGGCAGGGGCAGGTTCGCCGCGGAAATAGGCGCCCACTCGGTCCCGCAACCGGCCAATGTTCTGCTCCAGCGTCCTGAAGAATTCGCCTGTTCCCACAAAATCCTGCCAGCGTGCCAGCACCTCGCCCCGCAGCAACGCCCCGTCCTTGGTGGCATCCAGGATTCTCCTGAGCGCTGCGGCATACTCATCGCTGGCCGTGGAACGGAGGTCCTGCGCAGCGGCCTCCTGGGCGGTTGCCGCGGCGGCAATCCGTTCCAGCCGGGTGCTCACCGCTTTGACGGCACCGTTGAGCGTGCGCCTGGCGACGTCGGCACGTCCGGCCGCGTCGGCAGCCAGGGCCACCAGCCACCACTGCAAGGGTTCCACCGATTCCCCGGGCAGCATGCCCAACCCGTCCAAGGCACTCTCCTGCACAACAAACAGCCTTGCTTCGCCGAGTCCTTGACGTTCCAGCATTGCCTGCAGATCGGTTCTGACTTCCTCCTCCGCCGCTGGCGGCACGCGGTCCAGAACCACAGCTACGGTGATGTCCCGCGAAGCTGCATCCAGAAGCAGCTGCCACGGAACGGCGTCGGCATAGCGGTTGGCGGTGGTGACAAAAATCCACAGGTCTGCTGCGGCCAGCAATTGCCCAGCCAGCCGACGGTTGTCATCAGAAACCGAATCCACATCCGGTGCGTCAAGGATGGCTATCCCCTGCGGCACATCCTGGTGTGCCACGAGGACCAGCGAGGTCAGGGCGCCGGCGTCCGGAGTGGGCCCAGCCTGGTTGGCGGGAAGCGGGACCACGGCAACGGTCCCACGGATCCGGGCCAGCGTGGGGAGAATCCTGGTGTCTTCGAACCACTCAGCGTCATTGGGGTGATGCAGGAGGATCGGCTGGCGGGTTGTCGGCCTGATGGCCCCCGCCCGCGTCACGGGATAACCCACCAAGGCGTTCACAAGGGTCGACTTGCCTGCACCGGTTGACCCGCCAACCACTGCCAGCAATGGAGCATCCAGGCTGCGGAAGCGGGGAATGATGTAGTCATCCAACTGAGCCAGGACCTCGGCTATCCATCTACGCCCCTCCTCGGCCTCGGGAAGCGCCAAGGGCAGGGCGGTGACGGAAAGATCGGCCCGTGCGGACTCGAGGGCATCCACCGCACCGTCAAGGGTATTTCCGGAATGGGTGCCGGTCCGCGGCTGTGGGAATTCCTGGTCTGCGGTCACTGCTTCATCATGCCAGCCCTGTGCCGGAGAAACGTTGGAACCCGAGGGCTTTGTGGAAAAAAGAAATCCCCCGGAGCGTCGCTCCGGGGGATTCAGATGTGACCCCAGCGGGATTCGAACCCGCGTTACCGCCGTGAGAGGGCGGCGTACTAGGCCGCTATACGATGGGGCCTTGCACTTTATTTATCACCGTTTCCGGCGATCAAGCTGAATGAGTATTTCATACTTTCAGCTGGTTTCCAAATCGACGAATCAATTCGGATTCTCCGTGAATTACTGTAAATTCTTACTGCAATTCCAGAGCTGGGATACCAGGACTCGAACCTAGAATGACGGTACCAGAAACCGTAGTGTTGCCAATTACACCATATCCCAAAGTGACTTTCGGGCCGGAGATCATCACCGCGGTTTTCCCTTGGTTTTTCCCTCCGTGCCCCTCAGCACGAGTAATTACTCTACCCGAGACTTTTGACCTGCACAAATCGGAGGAGCGTTACCTGCGTCACAGGGGCTCACGTCCGTGCGGACGCCTGGAGCAGCAGGCCGGACAGGGAAGCAACCTGGCGTCCGGCAAAGTCCTCGACCACTTCCCCGGTGCGGTTCAGCCACACTCCCACCAGGCCCGCATCGCATGCACCGTCGGCGTCCAGCAAGCGGTTATCGCCCACGTACAGGGTCTCCCCCGGCGTTGTCCCCAGCAGCCGCACGCCCTCCAGGTAAATGGCGGGATCAGGCTTGGCGGCGCCAACAGTGTCCGTCCCCACGAGGACCTTGATCCTCTCCAGACCGGCGCCGTCCAACTTGGCGCGCTGGTAGTCGTGCACGTTGTTGCTCACGGCGCCATACGGAACGCCGGCGGCATCCAAGGCATCCAGCACGCCGGAAACATCGTCGAATGCCCGCACGTACGCTGTCTGCCGCTGGTGGTATTCGGCAACCCACGCCTGGGATTCCTCGCCTTCGGCAAGCTCCACCCCGAAGTGGCCCAAAGCAGCGCGTCCCCGGAGCAGCCTCTGCTCGTTGAAGGTCAGTTCCCCCGCCAGGTAGCGGTCGTAGAAGTGCGTTGTTTCATGGGTGAAAATCCGTCCGAACTTCACCCACCCGGCCTGGTCCAGGCCGGGCAGGAGATGTTCGCTGACGTCACGCAACGCCGTGGTCATGGCGTATTCAAGGTCCACCAGGGTGTCGTCGATGTCGAACAGCACCCCGCGAATGGTGCCAAAGGAGCTTGCAATCGCCATGCCGGATCCGTCCCTAGCCGCGGAAAGCGCGGACCCGGGCCACGGAGGAGTCCTTGCCCAGGATGACCATTGATTCGAAGAGCGGAGGCGAAATGCGGCGACCGGATATCGCGGTACGGACAGGACCGAAGGCCGCACGGGGCTTGATGCCAAGGTCTTCCACCAGCGCCTGCTTGAGCGCGGCCTGGATGTTCTCCGCGGTCCACTCCCCGATCGGCTCCAAGGCGGCGAGGGCAGCGTCCAGGACTTCCTCAAGGTTTGCCGGCAATCCCTTGCGCGCGTCATCGGCGACGTCGATCGCGTCATCGGCTTTGAACAGGAACGCCAGCATCTCCGGCGCTTCGCCGAGCAAGGCGATCCGTTCCTGAACCAGCGGAGCGGCCTCGCTGAGGATCTCTTCCTGGCGCGGCGTCAGGATCTCCCCCACGAAACCGGCTGCACGAAGGTAGGGAACCAGCCGCTCTTCGAACACCTCGGGCGAAAGCATGCGGACGTGGGTGCCGTTGATGGCTTCTGCCTTCTTGAGGTCGAAGCGCGCCGGGTTGCCCAGGACATCATGGATGTCGAAATTGGCCACGAGCTGCTCCACCGTGAAGATGTCCTCGTCAGCGCTGAGCGACCAGCCCAGCAGCGACAGGTAGTTCAGGAGCCCCTCGGGAATGAAGCCGCGTTCGCGGTGCAGGAACAGGCTGGATTCGGGATCGCGCTTGGACAGCTTCTTGTTGCCCTGGCCCATGACGTAGGGCAGGTGGCCGAACTCGGGCACGTACTCGGCCACACCGATGGCGTACAGGGCCCGGTACAGTGCGATCTGGCGGGGCGTCGAGCTCAGCAGGTCCTCGCCGCGGAGCACGTGCGTGATGCCCATGAGGGCGTCATCCACCGGGTTCACCAGGGTGTACAGCGGAGCACCGTTGGCACGCACCACGGCGAAGTCGGGAACCGAGCCGGCCTTGAACGTGATGTCGCCGCGGACCAGGTCCGTGAAGGTGATGTCCTCATCAGGCATGCGCAGGCGCAGGACTGCCTCCCGGCCCTCCGCCTTGAACTGGGCGAGCTGCTCCTCGGTCAGGTGGCGGTCGAAGCCGTCGTAGCCGAGCTTCGGGTCACGGCCAGCGGCCTTGTGCCTTGCTTCGATCTCATCCGGCGTGGAGTAGGACTCGTAGACGTGCCCGCCGGCCTTCAGTTTCGCGATGACGTCCTGGTAGATGTCACCGCGCTGCGACTGGCGGTACGGCTCATGCGGTCCGCCTACCTCAACGCCCTCGTCCCAGTTGATGCCGAGCCACTTCAAGGCGTCCAGCAACTGGTGGTAGCTCTCCTCGCTGTCGCGGGCGGCGTCCGTGTCCTCGATGCGGAAGATCAGCTTGCCGCCGGTGTGGCGGGCGTAGGCCCAGTTGAAAAGGGCGGTGCGGATCAGGCCGACGTGCGGCGTACCCGTGGGCGACGGGCAGAAACGGACGCGGACCGGAGTCTCGGCGTTGACGGCAGGGATGGCGCTGGAGGCAGCGTTCGACGCAGAAGCAGTAGTCATAGTGCTTCCAACTTTACCGCTTGGCGTCCGCCGGTTTTCCCTCCGAAAGCGGCCGACGACGGCACTCAGGCGAGTGCCGTCGTCGGGCTTTCCGGATGGCTGGCTTGGTCAGCGGCGGACAACGGGGTTGGAAAGGCGGCCCAGGCCCTCGATCTCCACCTCGATGCGGTCTCCCTCGGAAACCAGGCCAACGCCCGCCGGCGTGCCGGTCATGATGACATCGCCGGGAAGCAGCGTGAAGGCGTGGGAAACGATCGAGACGAGTTCGCGGACGCCCCGGATCATCTGCGTGGTGTTGCCGTCCTGGCGCAGTTCGCCGTTGAGGCGTGCCTGAATGTCAACGTCGTCAGGATCGAGTTCGGTTTCGATCCAGGGGCCGAGGGGAGCCGAAGTGTCGAAGCCCTTGGCGCGCGCCCACTGGAGGTCCGTCTTCTGGACGTCGCGGGCGGTGAGATCGTTGCCGCAGGTGTAGCCAAAGATGACGTCGTCGGCCCGCTCCTCCGGGACGTCCTTGCAGATCCGGCCGATCACGACGCAGAGCTCGGCCTCGAAGCTGATCTCCTCGGAGAACTCCGGCAGGACGATCGGATCGTTGGGGCCGATCACGGCGGTGTTGGGCTTCAGGAACAGCAGCGGGTACTGCGGAACCTCGTTGCCCAGTTCCGCGGCATGCTCCGCGAAGTTCCTGCCGACCCCGATGACCTTGCTGCGCGGGATGATCGGCGCCAGCAGCCTGACATCCTCCAACTTGTGCTTGGTGTGGGTCCGTTCAACACCGTTGAAGAAGGGGTCGCCGTTGATGACAGTGATTTCCTCACTGCCGGGCTCGCCGTCCACAACGCCGTAAAGGGGATCAGAATCAACTACAAACCGGGCGATACGCATGGGTTCAAGCCTACCGTCCGGCGGCGTCCCGCCCGGGCACTTTCAGCTGCGCAGGTAATCCAGTTGCGCCGCCACCGACGTTTCGGCCGCCCACCGGACGGAAGGATCGATGTCGGCGTAAACCACGTCGGTGACTTGGGCGATGGTCGCTTGTTGGCCAACCTGGGCCAGGGCCTCGCGGATCTGATCGAGGCGCTGCTCACGGTGGACACGGTATTCGCGGCACTTTTCATCGAGCGCCGGCAACACCGGTCCATGCGCGGGAAGGAGCGTGGCCGGGCCGAGCGCCTCGAGCCGGTCCAGGCTCGCCAGGTAATCCCCCAGCCGCCCATCGGGATAGTCCAGGACGGTGGTTCCGCGCCCCAGGATGGTGTCGCCGGTGAGGACCGATCCTGTGGGGCCATCGGCAGGGAGATGGAAGCATACCGAATCGGACGTGTGGCCGGGCGTGGCAAGGACGCGGATCTCCACCCCGCCTGCATGGATCACCTCGCCGTCCGTGAGCGGCTCCCCACCGTGGCAGTGCTCGGCCATGGCTGCCCGTACGGGGGCACCCGTCAGCTCATGGAAGCGCGCTGATGCCTCCGTGTGGTCAGCGTGGCGGTGCGTAATCAGGACCACGTCCACATGACCCGCCGACGCAAGCGCGGCCAGGTGCGGCCCGTCCTCCGGCCCCGGATCCACGATGGCCACGTGCTCTGAACCGGGCGCGCCGATGACGTAGGAGTTGGTGCCGTCAAGGCTCATGGGCCCAGGATTCGGAGCCAGCCGGAAGCGGGTCAGCTCGCTGCTCTGCTGAAACGGGTTGCCCTGCGCGAACTGGTTGCCCTGCTCAAGTTGGTTGCCTTGCGCGAACTGGTTTCCCTGCGCGAACTGGTTTCCCTGCTCAAGTTGGTTGCCTTGGTTGAGTTCGGAGTGCGCTGCATCATCGGAAGTCACCAGCCCATCATCGCACCCCTGCGACGCTCTCTCACCGAATACCCCCTTTCGCCCCACGCTCTCTCACCGAATACCCCGCTCTGCCAGTCGCTTCCCCCCCGCGGTCGCCCCAGTGAGAGAGGGACCCTCGGGAAGGGAGGTTCAGTGAGATAAGGACGGGCCAAAGAGGCGGTTCAGTGAGAGAGCGTTCCTCAAAACAGGCGATTCAGTGAGAGAGCGTTCCTCAAAACAGGCGATTCAGTGAGAGAGCGTTCCTCAAAACAGGCGATTCAGTGAGAGAGCGTTCCTCAAAAGAGGCGATTCAGTGAGAGAGCGTTCCACAAAACAGGCGGTTCGGTGAGAGAGCGTTCCTCAAAACAGGCGACTCGGTGAGAGAGCGTTCCACAAAACAGGCGGTTCGGTGAGAGAGCGTTCCTCAAAACAGGCGACTCGGTGAGAGAGGGTGGACGACGACGGTCCCCGTCTTGTCACTCAAGGCAGGGACCGTCGTCGTGCTTTGTGCGGGGCTAGACCAGGCGGGTCAGCCAGCCGTGGCGGTCCTCGACCGTGCCGGTCTGGATGCCCAGGAGCTGCTCGCGGATGGCCATGGTGGTTTCGCCCGCCTTGGCGTCCTCGGAGCCGATGAACTCCGTGGCGTCCTTCAGCACACCGATCGGCGTGATCACAGCAGCGGTCCCGCAAGCGAAGACCTCGGTGATGTCGCCCGAAGCAACGCCATCACGCCACTCGTCCAGGGTGATCTTGCGTTCGGAGACCTCGCGGCCCATGTCCTTGGCCACCTGGATCACGGAGGACCGGGTGACGCCTTCCAGGATGGTTCCGCTCAGGGCCGGCGTGGCCAGCGAGCCGTCCTTGAACACGAAGAAGACGTTCATGCCGCCGAGTTCTTCCACGGCGTCGTCGTTGAAGTGGTCCAGGAAGAGTACCTGCTTGCAGCCGTTGGCCTCTGCCTCCTGCTGCGCGATCAGCGAGGCGGCGTAATTGCCACCGCACTTTGCGGCACCGGTTCCACCGCGGCCCGCACGGGCGTACTCGCGGGAGATCCAGATGGACACGGGCTTGAGTTCCCCGCCGAAGTAGTTGCCGGCCGGCGAAGCGATGACCCGGAAGGACACTTCACGGGCAGCACGGACACCCAGGAAGGCCTCGGTGGCGATCATGAACGGACGCAAGTACAGGGCTTCGCCGTCACCGGAGGGAACCCATTCCTTGTCTGCCTGCACGAGTTCGCGGATGGCGCCCAGGAAGTATTCCTCCGGCAGCTCCGGAAGGGCAAGGCGACGGGCGGACTTGTTGAGCCGGGCAGCATTGGCTTCGGGGCGGAACGTCCAGACGGAACCGTCAGCGTGGCGGTAAGCCTTAAGGCCTTCGAAGATTTCCTGGCCGTAGTGCAGCACCGCAGCCGAGGGGTCCAGCGCAATGGGACCATACGGCTCTACGCGGGCATTCTGCCATCCGCCCTTGCCTTCGGCGTCGACTTTGTAGTCGACGACGGCGGTGTGGTCGGTGAAGTAGTCGCCAAATCCCGGGTTCGCCAGGACGGCTGCACGCTCCTCAACAGACTTCGGGTTGGCCGAAAGCTGCTGGCTGAATTCGACGCCATGGGCAGTCTGAGTCATGTTTCCTCCACAGTCAGCTACCTGGCAGTGCGAACCACGGCCCCGAAAAAGGAGATGGTTCAGCGATGGACCAAGGAAGCAGGTAAATAATTCAAGACAAGCTTACGCCTGAGTAATGGGCCTAAAGTGCGGCCGCAATGGCGTCGCCGATCGCAGCGGTGCTGCGCGGTTCGCCGGTGCGGCTTTCGACGTCGGCAACAACTGCCGCTTCGATCTTGCGGGCCGCCGAGGTGTAGCCAAGGTGGTCCAGCAACAGCACTGCAGACAGGATCGCAGCAGTGGGGTCTGCCTTCTGCTGGCCTGCGATGTCCGGGGCGGAGCCATGGACGGGTTCGAACATGGACGGTGCGGTGCGGTCCATGTTGATGTTTCCTGATGCCGCGAGCCCGATTCCGCCGGTGACGGCAGCTGCGAGGTCGGTCAGGATGTCACCGAAGAGGTTGTCGGTGACGATGACGTCGAAGCGCGCCGGGTCCGTGACCAGGAAGATCGTTGCGGCATCGATGTGCAGGTAGTCGTGGGTGACCTCGGGGAATTCCTTGGCCACGGCCTCTACGGTGCGCTTCCAGAGATGCCCGGCGAACACCAGGACGTTGTGCTTGTGCACCAGGGTGACGTGCTTGCGCGGGCGCTCGTTGGCGCGGCGGAACGCGTCCCGGACCACGCGTTCAACACCGTGGGCGGTGTTGAGCGAGACCTCGGTGGCTACCTCGTGCGGGGTTCCGCCACGGAGGGTGCCGCCGTTGCCAACGTAAGGGCCTTCGGTTCCTTCGCGGACCACAATGAAGTCGATCTCGCCGGGGTTGGCCAGCGGACTTCCGACGGTTCCGTAGAGCCGGGAAGGACGAAGGTTGACGAAGTGGTCCAGGCTGAAGCGCAGCTTGAGGAGCATCTCGCGTTCGATGATGCCCGAGGGAATCCGGGTGTCGCCCGGCGCTGCGCCGACGGCGCCGAAAAGGATGGCATCGCGCGTCTTCAGGTCCGCCAGGACCTCGTCCGGAAGGGTCTCCCCGGTCTCGAGCCAGTGTTGGGCACCCAGCTTGTAGTGGGTCTGCTCCAAAGTGACGCCTTCTGCGGCGACAGCCTTTTCCAGGACCTTGACGGCTTCGGCGATGACCTCTGGGCCAATGCCGTCACCGGGGATGACAGCGAGATTGATGGACGATGCGCTCATATGACCATCTAGCCGCAGAATCCACATGCTGGTCAAAATTGTCTCACTTGTTGAACACTGTCCCGAGAACTCCGACCATGGCATGATGCCCGGGGCCGCGCAGGGCGCATAGAGTCATTGAGTGGACAGAAGGCACGCACTCTACGAATGGTTCCGGACCAACCGCTTCAAAGTGGACCTGACGGCAACCATCATCCTGCTCCTCCTGTTCGGCCCTGTGTACCTGCTCGCGGGCAGGCCTTTCCTCTTCGTCTTGTCCTGCGGCCTCCTGTTGCCCCTCGCATGGCGACGGACGCGCCCGGTGGTGGCTGCCGGCGTCGTGGTTTCAGTGTGCCTTGTCCAATGGGCGGCCGGTGCCGAACCGGTGGCCGGCCAAATTGCCGTGCCGCTCATCATCTACGCCACCGCTGCCTACGGACCCGCGTGGGCGAGCCGCACAGTGTTGATCCTTGGCCTGCTGGGCGGCGTCATGCTCACCACTCGCGAGTACTCCGGGTCCGCCGAATCAGGAATCCTGGGCCTCACGATCGGCGCGCTCTACACGGTCCTCATCTGGATGCTGGTGTTGGTCAGCTGGACGCTCGGGGACCTGACCAGGGTCCGGCGCCTCCAACTCCAGGCCCTGGAAGACCGCACCCGGCGGCTGGAAACCGAACAGCAGCAGGAGCGCCAGTTGGCCGCCGCGGACGAGCGGTCACACATAGCCCGCGAGATGCACGACATCGTGGCACACTCACTTTCGGTGATCATTACCCAGGCCGATGGTGCCAGATACGCAGCGGCGGCCAAACCTGAACTTGCCACCGAAGCGCTGGCCACCATCGCCGCGACAGGCCGCGATTCACTCAGCGAAATGCGCCGGCTCCTCGGCGTCCTGCGAAACGACGGCGACTCCCCCACCCGACCGCAGCCTCGACTGGCCGACCTCGACGAACTCCTGTTGGGCTTCCGGGCAGCCACCCTGCAGGTCGCCTTCGAAGAGCAGGGCGTCCCCCGGCGGGCCATGCCGGCGGGAGCGGAACTCACGGCCTACAGGACCATCCAGGAAGCCCTCACCAACGTCATCAAGCACGGCGGCCCCACAGCGACGGCCAGTGTCACCCTGGCCTGGCAAGGCCGCGGCCTGCAGGTGGACGTGGTGGACGACGGGCGGGGCGCAGCCGCCGATCCTCCCGCAGCGGGCGGCGGAAACGGACTGCGCGGCATGGGCGAACGGATTGCGCTCTACGATGGTTCCTTGTCCGCAGGCCCCGAACAGGGCGGCGGATTCCGCGTATCTGCATTCATTCCCTATTCGGAGGCCTGAACATGTCCGAACCCACCCCGCCCATCCGGGTAGCCCTCGTCGACGACCAGCACCTGGTCCGCTCGGGCTTTGGCATGCTCATCAACTCCCAGCCGGACCTTGAAGTGGTGGCAGAAGCGGGCAATGGCATCGAGGCCATCCAGGCACTCAGTGCCACGGCTGCCGACGTCGTCCTCATGGATGTCCGCATGCCCGGAATGGACGGCATCGAAGCCACCCGCCGCATCCTGGAGCAGGCCGCCACGCAGCCCAACGGCTCACAGCGGGCAGACGTGAAGATCGTGGTACTGACCACCTTCGACCTCGACGAATACGCCTTGGCCGCGATCCGCGCCGGCGCCAGCGGATTCCTGCTGAAGGATGCACCGCCCGAAGAACTCCTGGAGGCTATCCGGACGGTGTACCGCGGGGACGCCGTGATCGCCCCTTCCACTACCCGCCGATTGCTGGACCACGTTGCTCCTTTGCTCCGGACGCAGACCCCGGAACAGAGCGGGCACGCGGCTGCAGTGGAGACCCTGACGGCCCGCGAGCGCGAAGTGTTCCTGTTAATCGCCCAAGGCCAGTCGAATCCGGAGATCGCTGCGGGTCTTTTTCTTTCCGAGGCGACGGTCAAGACACATGTGGGGCACATCCTGGCCAAGCTCGGCGCCCGGGACCGGGTGCAGATCGTGGTCATCGCCTACGAGACCGGTGTGGTGGCCCCCGGCATGTAGCAGGGATGAGTCCAGCGCTCCCCTGGCTCCGACCACGGTATGAGCGGGCAGCATGGACAATGGGCCCTCGGCCCGATCCGGGAACTGGCAGCGGGAAAATAGCGTGAAAGCATGACAACTTTCACGTCCGCACCGCACCCGTCGTTCCCAGACCAACCATCCGGCGCCGATCCCGCGCGTCCCGCCGTCGAGGCCCTTTCACTGACCAAGAGCTACGGCCGCGGAGATACCCGCGTAATGGCCCTGGACAACGTTTCGGTACGATTCGAGGCCGGCAAATTCACTGCGATCATGGGACCGTCCGGTTCGGGCAAGTCCACCCTGATGCACTGCCTGGCCGGCTTGGACACTGCGGACAGCGGTCGCATCCTCCTCGGCGGCACCGAACTGACTGGACTCGGTGACAAGCAACTGACCGCATTGCGGAGGGAGCGCATCGGCTTTGTCTTCCAGGCGTTCAATTTGGTGCCCACGCTGACGGCCGAACAGAACATCACCTTGCCGCTTGCGCTGGCGGGGACAACGGCCGACGCCGGGTGGCTGGATACGGTGGTCACCACCCTGGGGTTGAAGGACAGGTTGAAGCACCGCCCGCATGAGTTGTCCGGCGGCCAGCAGCAGCGCGTTGCGGTGGCAAGGGCGCTGCTGACGCGTCCCGACGTCGTCTTCGGCGACGAACCCACCGGCAACCTCGACTCGAAGGCCGGCGGCGAAGTCCTGGCCCTGTTGCGCCGGAGCAGCCAGGAAATGGGCCAGAGCATCATCATGGTGACGCACGATCCCGTCGCCGCAAGCTACGCAGACCGCGTGGTGCTCATGAGCGACGGCGGCTTGGTGGGCGAAATCCACCAGCCCACCCCGGACTCGGTACTGACCGCCCTCGGCAAGTTGGGGGCATAAGGCGTGCTGCGCGTTGCTTTGTCCCAGCTGACCACCCATTACCGGCGCTTTGTGGCCATTGGCTTGGCAGTCCTGCTGTCCGTGATGTTCCTCGCGGCCACGCTCATGGTGGGCGCCAGTACCAATGCCTCCTTGGGTGCCAGCATTGGCGAGGCCTATCGCCACGCAGATCTTGTGGCCACCCCCAAGAGCGAACCCTTCACCCAGGCAGCCGTCGACGCGGCTGCTTCCTCCCCCGCCGTCCAGGAGAGCTACGCGGAGCGCTCCACCTACGTGACGTTCCAGGCAGGCGGAGGGGAACAGTACGGTCGGCTCAGGAATGCCGCTCCCGCCTCCTTGGAAGGGGCTGTGCTTTCCTCCGGTTCCATGCCGTCCAAACCGTTCGACGCCGTCATCGACGTCAAGACTGCCCAGCACCTTGGGCTGGCCCCGGGCAGCACGCTTGAACTGCACGGCTCGGGTCCTGTGAAGAACGCCAAGGTCATCATTACCGGCTTGGTGCAATCGAGCAATGATCCGTTTTCGGCGTCCGCTGCCCAACTCATCGCCGGATCTGCCGTCCTCAATGCCGTGCAGGACAGCGGGGCAAGCTTCACCGGGCTGCAATTGCTGCTCAAACCCGGCCAGGATGTGGCTGCTGCCAAGGACTACATCGCCCGCCGCATGGAAGCCGCCGGGGTTGAACGTCCCGTCGTGGAAACGGCCCAGGAGAAGGTCACGTCAACCGTTGCCATGCTGAGCGCGGGCCAGGATCAACTGACCATCGTCCTGCTGGCCTTCGCCGGCGTGGCAATCCTGGTGTCCACGTTGGTGGTGGCCAATACGTTCTCCGTCCTGGTGGCCCAGCGCACCCGCGAACTTGCCCTGCTCCGCTGCCTGGGTGCCGGACGAGGACAGATCCGTGGTTCGGTCCTGGTGGAAGCACTCGTGGTTGGTTTCGTTTCCTCGGTACTGGGTGTCGGTGCCGCCATCGGCCTGATGTCCGGCCTGGTGGTCTGGGCCAGGACGCAGCCGGAACAGTCCTTCGCCACCTTGGCCGTGCCGCCGTCGGCCGTTATCGCCGGGCTGGCCGCGGGCATGCTGTTGACGATCGTCGCCGCGCTGGTCCCCGCGAAGGCGGCTACCGCCGTCGCACCCCTTGCCGCCTTGAGCCCCGCCGACGACGCTTCCGTCCGGAACCGCCGTGGCAAGGTCCGTCTTGCCCTCGGCGTTGCTGCCCTGCTTGGCGGCACAGCGCTGCTGGTCTTCGGCAGCATCAAGGTGTCCCTGCCCGTGGCCTTGCTGGGTGGTGCGATGTCCTTCATAGGGATCTTGCTCTGCTCCACGCTGTTCATTCCCACGGTGGTGGCTTGGGCGGGGCGCCTGGCCGCCCCCGCCGGAGTGCCCGGCAGGCTCGCCGCCGTCAACGCCACCCGCAACCCGGCCCGGACCTCGGCCACGGCCGCTGCCCTGCTGATCGGTGTCACGCTGGTCTCCTTGATGATGACCGGCGCTTCCACTGCACGCCAGGCGTTCAACAGCACCTTGGCCGAAACCTATCCCGTCGATCTTGCGGCCCGGACTGGCAGTGTGGACAACACAGACGCTGTGAAGCGCATCGCAGCCCTGGACGGGGTGGACGCCGCTGCCTTCCTCCGGCCCGTGGGTGAACTCACCAATTCAGCAACGCCCGACGGCGGTACCACCGTCTACGCCATCAGCGGCGGCGATGCTTCCGCCGTGCTACGCGACGCCAAGCTGCGGCCCGCGCCCGGAACGGTTTACCTTCCCGAGGATTCGACCCCCGGCACGGCGGACATCACCACTCCCGCGGGTCCTGTGTCCCTCGAGGCGACGGTGCTGAAAACCAGGCATGTGCCGCCGTTCGTGGAGCAATCGGCCATTCCGGGCGGCGCCCTGCCCGATACCGAGGGAATGGTGTGGGTGAAGGTAGCTGACACCGTCACCGGAGACCGCGTGCAGGCGCTGCAGAAGGAGATCGCGTCGATCCTGGGAATTCCTGAGCGGACAGTCAGCGGTTCAGCCATTGAACGGGCTACGTTCAACAGCATCATCGATGTCCTGCTGCTCGTAGTCACCGGCCTGCTGGGGATCGCCGTGGTCATCGCCTTGATCGGCGTGGCGAATACCCTGTCCCTGTCCGTCCTGGAACGGACAAGGGAGAACTCGCTGCTCCGGGCGCTTGGCCTGACCAGAGGCCAGCTGCGTGGGATGCTCGCCATCGAAGCGGTGCTGGTTGCCGGTGTGGCCGCCGTGCTTGGTGCCGGACTGGGTGTCGTCTACGGCTGGCTTGGCGCGCAGGCCACCCTCGGAGGGATGGCGGATGTTGTTCCGTCAGTGCCGTGGCTGCAACTTTCGGCCGTCTTCGGCGTGGCCGTCGTGGCCGGGTTGCTGGCCTCCGTGGTCCCGGCTCGCCGCGCGGCCCGTTTGTCACCCGTGGCGGGCCTCGCCACCGCCTGACCCTCTCTCACGGAACCGCCCTTAACGCGAAACGCTCTCTCACTTCCGCCGGCCGGACCGGCTGGAAGTGAGAGAGCGTTGGCGATAGTGGGCGTTTCGGTGAGAGTGTCCCTATGTTTTTCGTCAAGCGGTTTTGGGTGTTTGGGCTTGGTAGAGGGTGCCGTCGCGGAGCATGGCGTAGAGGGTGTCG
>NZ_JBIRZS010000022.1:0-74977 GCF_044391085.1 Paenarthrobacter sp. NPDC018779
AAAACCGCCATCGGCACTGTTGTGGAAAGCACTACCGGGTTCGTGATGCTCGTCCACGTACCCGCAGATCAGAACCGTGCCGAGTCCGTCCGGGACGGACTGATCAGCAAAATGAGCGCCCTCCCCGACGAGCTGAGGCTCTCACTGACCTGGGACCAAGGGACCGAGATGAGCAAGCACAAGGAAGTGAAGATCGCAGCCGATATCGACATCTACTTCTGCGATCCCCACTCACCCTGGCAACGCGGCTCGAACGAGAACACCAACGGACTCCTGCGCCAATACTTCCCCAAAGGCACAGACCTGAGCATCTACAGCCAAACAGACCTCGACTACGTCGCCCACGAACTCAACGACAGACCCCGCCAACGATTCGACTTCTGCACCCCAAATGAGATGATCAGAACCTTCCTGTTGCGATAACCGCTAGAAACCGCCCGCTGAAAACGCGCACTATTGCGATCCAGTTGGGGGAGTGGGCCGGGAGGTCAGCCGCGCGCGGAAGCCTTGAACCGGCGTCGTGAGTTGCTCAGGTGGAGGCGCATCGCTGCGGCGGCAGCGACGGGATCTGCATCGGCGATGGCATGGTAGATGGAGGAGTGCTCGTGGACCACCTGGGCGAAGCGCTCCGGGGAGTCGGGCTCGTCGCTGGAGACCAAGCGCGGGCGGGGCATGGTGATCATGGTTTGGCCGAGCGCGGAGATGCAGTCCGTATAAAAGGGATTGCCGGAAGCTGCAGCGATTGCCCGATGGAATTCAAAATCGGCCTTCATGGCGTGGGCAGGGTGGCCGGAACTCGCAGTGAACTGTTCCAAGGCTCCCTGGACCGCCTTCAATTGGCGTTCCGAGTGATTCTGCGCGGCCAGTGCTGCGGCCTCCGTTTCCACACCGATGCGGAAATCCAGCATCTGCAGGCGGTCCTCCAGGCTGGACACCTGGCGAGTTCCGGGCGCATGGACGGGCCCGTCGTCGGGCGGGGTCAGCGCAAAGCTGCCCCGCCCGCGTTCGGTCTCGACGAGGCCCTCGGCCTGCAAGCGCGTCAGGGCGGAGCGGACCACTGTCCGGCTCACCCCGTATTCGCTGATGAGGGTGTTTTCGCTGGGGAGCTTTTCACCTGGCTGGATGGCGCCGTCCACAATGCGGTTGCGGAGATCGGCGGCGAGGTCCGTGGTCAGGTTGCGGCTCATGGGTTCAAGATTACGCGCCGAATTCCACGGATTCGGTGGTCCAGGCGCGTGCCTGCTCGCTCAAGGTGACGCCGAGCCCCGGGCGGTCTGGCACGATCATGCGGCCGCCCTTGGTTTCCAGCCGCTCCTCGAAGAGGGGATCGAGCCAGTCGAAGTGTTCAACCCATGGTTCGTACGGGTAGGCCGCGGCGAGGTGGAGGTGGATTTCCATGGCGAAGTGCGGAGCCAGGCCCAGGCCGCGTTCATCAGCGAGGGCGGCGAGGCGTAGGAACTGGGTGATGCCGCCGACGCGAGGGGCGTCCGGCTGAATGATGTCGCAGCTGTTCGCGCTGATAAGGCCCTTGTGCTCGGCGACGGAGGCGAGCATTTCACCGGTGGCGATGGGGGTGTCCAGGACCTGTGCGAGGTGTGCGTGGCCTTCGAAATCGTAGGCATCCAGCGGTTCCTCGATCCAGATGAGGTTGAACTCCTCCAACTGGCGGCCCATGCGCAGAGCGGTGGCACGGTCCCACTGCTGGTTGGCGTCCACCATGAGGGGCACGTCCCAGCCGATGTGCTCGCGGATCCCGGCAACTCGGCGGAGGTCCTCCTTGGAATCGGGCAGACCCACCTTGATCTTGATGCCGCCGATGCCTTCTTCGATGGATTGCGTGGCCCGGGCTTTGACTTCGTCCAGGGTGGCGTTGAGGAAGCCGCCCGAGGTGTTGTAGGTCTGTACGGAGTCGCGGTAGGAGCCCAGGAGTTTGGCGAGGGGGAGTCCGGCGCGCTTGGCTTTGAGGTCGTAGAGCGCGATGTCGATGGCGGCCAGTGCCTGCGTTGCCACGCCGGACCGCCCAACCGAGGCTCCGGCCCAGAGGAGCTTGGTGTAGATCTTGCCGATGTCATTGGGGTCCTCGCCGATGATGCCCTCCGCAACTTCCTTGGCGTGGGCGTACTGAGCCGGGCCGCCTGCGCGTTTGGAATAGCTGAAACCGACGCCGCTGTGGCCCTGTTCCGTGGTGATCTCGGCGAACAGGAACACCACTTCGGTCATGGGCTTCTGCCTGCCGGTGAAGACTTTGGCGTCGCTGATGGGAACGGTGAGGGGCAATCGGGCTGTGGACAGTTTGACGTGCCGGATGAGGTCTACGGTGCTCAAGGGGTCTCCTAAGTCGTTTTACTTAGGATACAAGTTAGCTACTTGTGCTACAAGAGGAGGCTTCTTGTTGGGCCTGTCCCCGGAACAAACAAAAGGCCGCGACCCGGCGAAGGTCGCGGCCCCTGTATGGAGGACTGCTACTTGATCAGCGCTGCGGCCTGTTCCATGAGGTCGCTGGCCGTGGCAACACCGCTCGCTTCGGCGCCCTTGCCGGAAGCCGTAGCCGAGATCAGTACCCCGTCCTTTATGGCGTAGGCCATGTACGTGGTCTGCGTCGATCCGCTGGCTGAGGACATTTCGGTCTTGTAAGCCACAGTTCCGGGAACCGCGCTGATGCCGTCGAACTTTTCAGTCGAGACATTCATCGATTGACCGGCCATGGAGAGGGTCATTTTCGCGCACTTTTGGGCCTGTGCGCCGCTCTGGTCGATGCTGTCCTGGAGTTTCTGCTTATCGAGTCCGGACGTCAGGGTCACCATGGTCATGACCCCCGATTCAGCATCCAGATCTGCCCCGGCAGCGGTGGTTGAACCGGCCAATGTCGTATTGCCGCCCAGCGTCGCGAGGTCCTTGCACTCGGCAGGTTCGATCGTGAACATGCTCAGGAGGGCCTTGATGGGATTCTCCTGCGCGAGTTCCTCGCTGGACGCTACCGTCAATTCCTTGCCGGACTTGGGCTTGATCTGCTTGACCAGTCCAACGAGTTCCTCGTTGGTGTACTGCTTGGCAACTGTGCGCGTAGGCGTCGCCGTGGCCTCCGGCGAAGCGGCGTCCGTGGACCCCGTGGACCCACCGCAAGCGGTCACTGCCATCATGACCAAGGCCGAAATTCCGACACTCTGCAGCGCAAACTTCTTCATTTCCAAATCCCCCATTGGGTCTTGCATTTACTGCCAGGCGATTCCCAGCTGAGATAAGACTATCCGTTCCCCCAAGCCGTTAGGCTTGCCACCATGGCGTTTGGGGGAGCGCGCAGTCAGGGAACTGCGCTTTGGGTGGCGCGGTTCTGGTCGCAGCGTTGAGGAGGCCGATCGGTGTCAGAACCGTTCCGGCCCGTCAGGAGGGTTCTAAGAAGGCGTAGCGGGAACATCGGTGGTAACCGTGGCGTCCGGGCTGCGGCGACCACCCTGCTGGGCCGCGGTCCCCGCCAGCACAACCAACGCGATCCCCAGCAACTGCATGACTGTGGGCGCCTGGGCCAGCACCAGCAATCCGATCAACACTCCGAAGGCCGGCTCGATCGACAACAGCGTGCCGAAGGCCGTGTGGGTCATCCGCCGCAGCGCAAGCATCTCCAGGCCGAAGGCAATCACGGGCGTGACCAGGGCGATGCCGGCCGCCGCGGGGAGGACCCACCATTCGAAATGGTGCCCAAGGACTTGCGGCAGGCCCACGGGCAGGGTGGCCAGGGCTGCGACGGGAATGGTGAGCGACAAGCCGCTAATGCCGGCAAAGCGGTCGCCAACGTGTTGTGTCAGGACGTTGTACAAGCCCCAGCAGACGCCGGCGGCCAAGGCAAAACCAACGCCGGCAAAGTCGATCGAGGCCGCCCACGGCTCCGTGAGCAGCACTACGCCGATGAGGGCGAGGAATGGCCACACCAGCGCCCTGCGGTTCCGGCTCATCAGCCCGGCCACGGTGAGGGGTCCAAGGAACTCAATCGCGACGGCGGTCCCCAGCGGGATGCGTTCGACGGCGGCGAGGAAAAGCGTGGTCATGAATCCCGTCACCACGCCGAGCGCGATCAACGCCGGCAAATCGCGTCGGCGCAGGGAACGGATGGCCGGACGGCTGATGATCCACAAGAACACCACCCCAAAGCACATGCGCAGCCAAGCTGTTCCTGCGGGTCCAACCTGGCCGATGACCGCAACAGAGAGTGCGTTGGAAAACTGAATGGCCAACATTGCCGCAACTGCCAAGGACCAGGGCGGAGCCACGGTGAGCGTCTTACGCATGCGGACCCTCCGTTCGGTGACCCGCCCCAACGCCCGGCTCGTAGACGGCGAGTGAGAACCGGGTGGGTTCACCGGTGGGGTTTCCATAGGAATGGGCCACATCACTGCGGAAGGTGAGTGCGTCCCCGGCTTGGAGCTCATGGCTTTCGGTTTCGATGTCCACCGTGAGGGAGCCCTCCTGGACCTGCAACAGCTCACGCGTACCGGCTGCGTGGGCTTCGCTTTCGTGTCGCTCGCCCGGGGCCAATGTCCAATCCCAAAGCTCGACGAC
The DNA here is from genome assembly GCF_044391085.1 of Paenarthrobacter sp. NPDC018779. NCBI lineage: Bacteria > Bacillati > Actinomycetota > Actinomycetes > Micrococcales > Micrococcaceae > Paenarthrobacter > Paenarthrobacter sp. NPDC018779. The sequence continues at coordinate 4,555 of NZ_JBIRZS010000022.1, forward strand.
GTCCGGAGACTCGGTGCCCGCCACCAGTACGCCGCGCCCGCCGGAAGGTCCGGTCCACAGCTCGGCACCTTCGCCTGCCCGGGTGATTTTCGGCGCGCGTGGAGCGGGAGGCTCCACCAGTGCAGGCAGGCCCACGCCCAAGGCATCGCTGAGTCTCAGCAGGGTTCCGATGCTCGGATTCACCCCACCCTGCTCTACGTTCACGAGCATTCGCCGGCTTACGCCAGCGGCCTCCGCAAGACGGTCGAGGGTCCAGCCCAGGCCATTTCGCTCTTGCCTGACACGGACCCCAATGGCGCGCGCCAGTGCTTCTGCTCCATCATCCACGTAGTGCATCATACTGCACTTGTTTGGCACTAGGTTGCTAGTTGATGATTTCCCCACCCTCGTCACCCAAGAGCACCGCCAGCCGTTCCCGCCACATCTGCAGTGCTTCGGGGGTGAGCCGTGTCCAGTCGTGGATTTCCGCAACAACCTTGAGCGGAGAGTTGCTCCGGTAAGAACGGGTTGGGTTTCCGGGGAACTTCTTGTCCGTAACGTTCGGATCATTCTCGAACGGTCCGGTCGGTTCCACGAGGTAGACGTGCGGCACGCCGGGTCCCGAGGCCAGTTCGACGGCGATCTCCGCCGCCAGTCCGGCACCGTCACGCAAGGCGGTGAAATAGATGTGGTTCATCACGACGTCGGGACGGTAGTTGGAGCGGTAGCCCGCCGAAAGGATGTCGCCCGCCTTAAGTTCGGCTTTCGTGCCGTGATAGAACGGACCCTCGTCCAGCGTTTCAGTCATAAATCCAGCCTAGGCAGACTACGCGCGCAGCGCCCCAAAACCCGCAATCAATGCTTCGAGGCCCAGGCTGAACGCAACATCCGTGGGCCGCTTGTGCCCTTCCAAGGCCAGTCGGTCCACGGCGGAGGTGAAGTTCGGGACCTGGTCGGCGAGATTGCCGGCGTCGAAAATGTCTTCCGGTGCGGTGACATCGTAGGCGGCGCCGAACACAAAGGCTTCCAGGGCCACGATCGCGGAGATGATCCGTTCCTCGGGGAAGCCTGCATCGCGGAAGCCCGCGGTCACGGCCTCGTACATGGCCAGCGTCTTAGGTGCATTCGCTACGGGAAGCACGGCAATGACAGGAATCAGGGGAGTGTGCTCGGAGAATACGTCCCGGTAGGACCATGCCCAGCGCCGGACCGCGACGTCCCACGGTTCCACGCCAAAAGCTGACACGTCCACCATTGCGGCCAAGTGGTCTTCAAGCAGCACCAACACGTCGTCCTTGGAGGAGACGTGGTTGTACAGCGCTGAAGGGGCCACTCCCAAAGATCGGGCCAACGCCGCCATGGTGAGCCCGTCGTAACCCTTGCTGCTGATCAACCCGAGTGCCGCCGTCGTGATTCCGTCCTGGTCCAGGACTGCCGCGGTTGGTCGCCCGGCACGCCGCCTTGAGGTGGCGGAGGGGGCTGGTGAGGGTGCGGGCATCGGAAGCCTTTCTGCTGCCTGTGTCCCCAGCATTATTCCATCGGGTCTTCACAGCCGCTGACTTTCGGGCTACTCTGGATATAAATGAATGACATTCATTTATTGGTCAGCCACCAACGGACGGCCACGGAGAGGACATCATGCAGAATCTTGATCGCGACGTTGTGATCGTCGGTGCCGGGCCGTCAGGGTTGACGGCGGCACGCGAACTGAAGAAGGCCGGACTCAGCGTCGCAGTGCTTGAAGCGCGCGACCGCGTGGGCGGCCGCACCTGGACCGACACCATCGACGGCGCCATGCTGGAGATCGGCGGCCAGTGGGTTTCCCCGGACCAGACCGCCCTCATGGCGCTGCTGGACGAGCTCGGCCTGAAAATGTACTCGCGCTACCGCGAAGGCGAGTCCGTCTACATCGGCGCAGACGGCAAGCCCACCCGCTACACCGGCGATACCTTCCCCGTCAGCGAAACCACCAAGGCCGAAATGGACAAGCTTGTAGCCATCCTTGACGGGCTCGCTGCGGAAATCGGCCCCACTGAACCCTGGGCACACCCCAAGGCCCGCGAGCTGGACACCATTTCCTTCCACCACTGGCTCCGCCAGAACTCGCACGATGAAGAAGCCTGCAACAACATTGGCCTGTTCATCGCCGGCGGCATGCTGACCAAGCCCGCCCACGCGTTCTCCGCCCTGCAGGCGGTCCTGATGGCGGCTTCGGCCGGCTCCTTCACGCACCTCACGGACGAGGACTTCATCCTGGACAAGCGCGTGATCGGCGGTATGCAGCAGGTCTCGCTGCTCCAGGCAGCTGAGCTGGGCTCCGACGTCGTCCTCAACAGCCCGGTGCGCACCATCAACTGGGAAGGCAACAACGTAACCGTTGTTTCCGACGGTGCAACCGTAAAATCCCGCTATGTGATCATGGCCGTTCCGCCGAACCTGTACTCGCGCGTGTCCTTCAACCCGCCGCTGCCGCGCCGCCAGCACCAGATGCACCAGCACCAGTCGCTGGGCCTGGTGATCAAGGTGCACGCCGTCTACGAGACACCGTTCTGGCGTGAAGAGGGACTCTCCGGCACGGGCTTCGGCGCCGGTGCGCTGGTCCAGGAGGTCTACGACAACACCAACCACGGAGACTCCCGCGGCACGCTGGTGGGCTTCGTGTCCGATGAAAAGGCCGACGCCGTGTTCGAGCTCAGCGCCGAAGACCGCAAGAAGGCCATCCTTGAATCCATCGCCGGTTTCCTGGGCGACAAGGCCCTGACTCCCGAGGTGTACTACGAGTCCGATTGGGGCTCCGAGGAATGGACCCGCGGCGCCTACGCCTCCAGCTACGACCTTGGCGGCCTGCACCGTTACGGCAAGGACCAGCACGCGAACGTCGGCCCCATCTACTGGTCCTCGTCCGACCTTGCCGCCGAGGGGTACCAGCACGTCGATGGCGCAGTCCGCATGGGCCAGGCAACCGCCGCGCGCATCGTCGAGGCCAACAAGCTGGCTTCGGTAGCCGTCTAGCCGCAGAATCAAGCAACCGGCAGTCCGGGGGAAGTGCCGTCCCCGGACTGCCGGCAGCACTGTTTAAGTATCGAAAGGGCAACCATGCGCTACGTCGTCGGTTACACCGCCAACGCGAGGGGTCGTGACGCCGTCCACCTCGCCATTGCGTTGGCCCGCGGCCAGGACGCCAGCCTGGATCTGGTCCTGGTGGTCCCGGAGGATTCCCCGTTCAACGCGGTCTACCCACCGGAGCCCGGTTACGATTCGATCCTCAACGAGCAGGCAAAGCAGTGGCTCGACGAAGGCCTGGCCTTGGTTCCGGACGACGTCACTGCCCGGGCGCACATTCGCCGGGGCGATTCAGAGGCACAGGCGCTGATCGATGCGGCCTTGGAATTCGACGCCGTCGCGCTGGTAATCGGTGCTACCAACAATGGGCTTTTCAAGCGCTTCACCATCGGCTCGGTAGCGAGTTCGCTGCTGCATTCCGCGCCGCTTCCCGTTGCGTTGGCGCCGCACGGCTACAACCGAACGGACCGCATCACGCGTATCAGCTGTGGTTTCGGCACCCGGCCGGGCGCGGACGAACTGCTCGACGTCGCCGTAGAGTCCGCGGGGGACCGTCACCTTCCGCTGCGGCTCGTCTCCCTGTTGGCGCTCGACGGCGGTAACTCGCCAGGGCTCGCCGACGCCGCCTGGGTGCATGCCGCCGACCGTCTTGCCGCCGTCGGGGGTTCCGCCTCTGATTCCGGGACCGAGCCCGAAATCGTCGTCGCACAAGGCCGCACCATCGAAGAAGCGGTGGACCGGCTCGAGTGGGAAGACGGCGAAATCCTCCTCATCGGCTCCAGCCGCTTGGCGCAACACCGCGCCACCTTCCTGGGCACCACCGCAAACCGCATCCTGCGTGCCCTGCCAGTACCAATGATCGTGGTTCCCCGCGACTACACGCGACAGCGCTCCTAGCGCCCGCCGCCTGAGAGGCAATTCCCATGTCAACTGCACCAAAGACGGTCCAGTCGAAAGATTCGGCCCTGAGTGAGAAGGGCCTGAAAGCCGGATCGGTGGGCCTCATCGGCGCCGTCGTGATTGGCGTTTCCTGCATCGCACCCGCGTACACCCTGACCGCAGCACTCGGCCCGACGGTCTCGGAAGTGGGCGTCCACCTGCCTGCGATCTTCCTGGTGGGCTTCATTCCGATGCTGCTCGTGGCGCTCGGCTACCGCGAACTCAACAACGCCATGCCCGACGCCGGTACCTCCTTTACGTGGGCCACTCGCGCCTTTGGTCCGTGGATCGGTTGGATGGGTGGCTGGGGGCTCATCGCGGCCACGATCATTGTGCTGTCCAACCTCGCCGCGGTGGCTGTGGACTTCTTCTACCTGATGCTGGGCCAGGTGTTCAGCAACCCGTCACTGGCTGAGCTGAGCAAGATCCTTCCTTTGAACATCGCCACGACGCTGGTGTTCATCGCGGCGGCCTGCTGGATTTCCTATCGCGGCATGGAAACCACCAAGGGCGTGCAGTATGTGCTGGTGGCGTTCCAACTGCTGGTACTCGGCTGGTTTGCGATCTCGGCCTTCGCGCACGTTGCCAACGGTACGGCCTTCGATGCCACCGCCGTTTCGCCAGACTGGTTCAACCCGTTCGCCGTGGACTCCTTCACCACTTTCACGGCAGGTGTTTCCCTCTCGATCTTCATCTACTGGGGCTGGGACGTGACCCTGACCATGAATGAAGAAACGAAGAATCCGGAGAAGACCCCCGGCCGCGCAGCGACCGTGACCGTGCTGGTCATCGTGATCATCTACATGACCGTTGCCCTGGCCACGCTTTCGTTCGCGGGCGTTGGCGATACCGGTCTTGGTGCAGGAAATCCGGAGAATCAGTCGAGCATTTTCGCCGTGCTGGCCGGTCCCGTGATGGGGCCATTCGCCATTTTGATGTCTTTGGCGATCCTGAGCAGTTCGGCGGCATCGCTGCAGTCGACGTTCGTATCTCCCGCCCGGACGCTGTTGGCGATGGGCCACTACAAGGCCATTTCGCCTCGTTTCGGCCGGATCAGCCCCACCTTCAAGTCGCCCAGCACCGCCACGATTGCCGCGGCCATTGCAGCTGCGGGCTTCTACGTGATCACCCGGACCGTCTCTGAGAACGCCCTCTGGGACACCATCACGGCCTTGGGCATGATGATCTGCTTCTACTACGGCATCACTGCGCTGGCCTGCGTTTGGTACTTCCGGGCTTCTGCCTTTGCCGGTGTCCGCTCCTTCTTCTTCAAGTTCCTGGCCCCTCTGCTGGGCGGCGTGATCCTGTTGGTCATGTTCGTGAAGACCGCCGTTGATTCTCTTGATCCGGCCTACGGATCGGGCTCCTCCATTGGCGGAATCGGCCTGGTGTTCATCCTGGGCATGGGCGTGATCCTGCTGGGTGTTGTGGTCATGCTGGTGATGTACCGGGTGCGTCCCGAGTTCTTCAGGAACTTCTCCCGCACCGGCGCTTCCCGAAGCTAGATGCTGCGTTGTGGGGCCCGCTCTGCGCCTTAAAACCACGCGATGGGGCGCAGAGCGGGCCTCACAGTGTGGCTTGGGGGACGCCGGCGGCGCGCTCGGCTTCAGTGAGGGCTTGGGCAAGGCGCTCGACGGCGGCACTGTAGTCGGTGCCAGCGGTCACCTTGCAATATTCCGCTTCGCGCATGGCTTTGGTGAGGGTAGCGGTTTCTGTTACCCGCACGTCCGTCATGGCGGGGTAGTCGATGGTCTGGCCGGGGTCCAATTCGTACTTTCGCCATTGGGCCAGGATCACTTCGTGGTGTGCCGCATCATCGGCAAAACCTGCGCGGCGCCACGGCTCTGCAGCGTGCACACGCTCAAGTTTCCGGGCGACCGCCAAGGTTCCTGCCGCCGTCGTTCCTGCCAACGCGACCATCACGAGTCCGGCGGGAGGCCACTGAAGTGCCGGGACCAGGATGGCGGGCGCGATCACCGCGAGTCCGGCAAACAGGTCCCAAAAGATCGTGTCCGGCTCAGGTCCGCGACCGTGCGTGAGCTTGCGATGCAGGACGAACGTCGTGGCCGCCGTCGCGAGGACCAGCGCCAAACCCCACATGAGCATCGGACTACCTCCCGGACGCAAAAGGCTGTGTTTTCAGTATGCGTTCCGGCGGGGAGTTTGGGTACAGGGCGATTTCAACATCGCGAACTGGCATTTCAGATAGGGTAGCCAACTCTCGGTACACTCGAATCAGCGGGCAAGAGCCTGCTGCTTCGTTAAGAACGAAGGACCCGACTGCAATCGGGTCCTGGTTCAGCGCGAAGCGCTCTTTGGTGCGATGACAAGGGGTATATCCTTGCAAACCACACCACAAGGGTATGCCCCTGCGCGCATTCTGTGCAAGCAGGCTGTGCGGTCGCACCCTGTCCTGTGGGAGGGGGTGCACCATGTCTCGACGACAGCAACGTCCCGAGCCTTGGGGCCGCCTGAACCTGCTGGTCAACATCGCACGCTTTGCGTGGGACGTTGTCCGCACGTTCTGGCGCATGGAACCCTAACGGGTTGGCGACGGCTGCGGGATTCTTCCGTGGCCGTCGCCGCATGCGCGCACGTTTTGGCTGTCGGTGCTGCGGCGTAGCCTAGGGCCATGAGACTGAAAATGTGCAGCATCCACGTCAAAGACCCAGCTACGGCCCACACGTTCTACACCGAGACGCTCGGTTTCGACACCCTCATGGCCATGCCCGAGGCGAACCTGTTCATCATCAAGGACCCGGGTGCGGGAGACAGCGTTCCAGGCTTGCTGCTGGAACCCAGCGATAACCCCATCGGTGCCAATTACATGAATGCTGTGTACGAAGCCGGGATGCCGGCCGTTGTCCTCGGTGTGCCGGACGTGCGGGCCGAGTATGAGCGTCTTCTGGCCGCCGGCGTGACCTTCAAGGGCGAACCTGCGGAGGATCCGTCGGGTGTCACTGCCGTTTTCGACGACGGCTGTGGCAACTTTGTGATGCTCCACCAAGACTAGCTAAACAGCTGTGGCCGTGACGTTTCCGCCCCGGCCACAGCTTTTGTTTAGGAGTTGCGCTTGGTTCCCTTGGGAGCTTCGCGCTTGGCAGCGGCGTTCTCCCTGGCTTCCTTGGTGGCAGCCTTCTTGCGGGCCTCTTCCTTAACCCGCAAGGTCTCGGCGCGCACAGCAGCGTGGGTGGCGCGCTCAACCACCAACCACTGAGGGGGAGTTTGCAGCAGCTCGGCGATTTCCGCCGTCGTGAGTGGCTCGGTGACGCCACCGCGGGTGAGGCCGCTGATGGAGATGTTGAGTTTCTGGGCCACAACCGGCCGCGGGTGGGGGCCGTTGCGGCGCAGTTCGGCGAGCCACTCGGGCGGGTTGGCCTGGAGCTCGGCGTATTGGTCGCGCGTGACGGGTGAGTCCTGGAACTCCTGCGGTGCAGCGGGCAAGTAGATACCGAGTTTCTTGGCAGCTGTTGCCGGCTTCATGGTCTGGGAGTTCTTGGGAGTCATGCTTCAAGGGTATCCGGCCCGGTACTGTGAGTGTGTGTCAGACGCTGAAGAGTCCCCCGAAACACCCGAGCTCCGCTTCGCCTACGTGGCGGGCGTTACGCCCGGAAAGTGGATCCGTCGGTGGGAAGAGCGGATGCCGGATGTTCCGTTGCACGCTTTCATGTCCGACGACGAATCGCAGCTTTCGGTGCTGCGTGACGGCTCCGCGGACCTTAGTTTTGTGCGGTTGCCCGTGGATCGCGACGGCTTGCACGTCATCCCGCTGTACGAGGAACAGCAGGCCGTGGTGGCGCCGAAAGGGCACGAGATCTCGGTCTTCGAAGACTTGGCTTTCGAGGATGTGTCCGAGGAAAACTTCCTGGATGTCGCCGAAATGGGTGGCCCGGACATGGCACTGCAGGTGGTGGCGTCCGGAGCAGGCTTGGTCATCATGCCGATGCCTGTTGCCCGTCACCTGAACAACAAGCAGACAGTGAGCCGGAGACTGTCCGGTGTTCCCGGTACGCAGATCGGCCTCGCGTGGCTTGCGGGCAATGACAGCCCCGTGATCGAGGAATTCATTGGGATCGTGCGCGGCCGGACCGCGCAGAGTTCGCGGCAGCCGTCGGCGCAGCAAGAGAAACCCAAAAAGGCTCCAAAGCCCGATCGGCGGGGGACTTCGTCCGCGGGAAAGAAGCCCGCAGTTTCGCAGCGCTACGCGCCCAATCCGGACAAGGGTCGAGGCCGTGGGTCCCGCAAGAAGGGGAAGCGCTGACCTACTCGCCGTGGATGGCAGCCTGTTGCTGCTCTGAGCGATTGAGGTAGGCCAAGAGGAGATCCCCGGCCTTGTCCAACTCACCATTCTCCAGGGCGGCACAAATCTGCTCGTTCTCAGAGAGCCAGTCGACGTAGAAGTGCGCGTTGACCGTGGCCTTGTGGAAGTAGAGGCGCATCTCGGCGAGCACCTGCTTCATGATCGAATTCAGCCTGTTGCTCTCAGCCAAGGCGACGATTGAGCCGTGGAAGTGCTGGTTGGCACTGCCCAGACCGTCGTTGTCATTGGCGGCTGCGGCCTTCTTCCCCTCCTCGACGGCGGCCCTGACGGCGGCAATGCGCTCCGGTGAGCCTCCCGCGCGGATCGAACTGACCTCAATGGCGCGCCGCACGGTGTAAACATCGTGGATGTCGCCGGCTTCCAGCGTTGCTACGTAAACGCCGCGATTGGGCTGGCGGACCAGGAGCCGCTCACTGGCCAGCTCAGCGAAAGCCTCGCGGACCGTGTTGCGGGAGACGCCCAGATCCTCAGCGATGGTGGCCTCGGTGAGTTTGGCCCCGGGAACAAGGAATCCTTCGGCCAGTTGGTAGCGGAGCTCTTCGGCCACACGCTCTGCCACGGAGGGAACACGCATGCGCACGCGTGCGCGGGCGGTGTCGAAGCCAGCATGTTCGCTTGATTGCTGCTCTGCACTGGCCATGACTCCAAAATTACACGATTGCCGAAAACTAGGATCGCTGGATTGTTGAACAATCCCACAACTTGGTGCATCCTTGATGTAACGCACATCACGAGGCAGGGATCACAGCATGGCAATCATTGACCTGAACAGCGACGTCGGAGAGTCTTTCGGCCGCTGGACCCTGGGCGACGATGCCGCCATGTTCGAGTCGGTGTCCAGTGCCAACGTTGCCTGCGGATTCCACGCCGGCGACCCCAGCGTTATCCGTGCCACCAGCGAGAAGGCGGCGAAGGCCGGCGTCGTTATCGGCGCACATGTCGGGTACCGCGACCTTGCCGGGTTTGGACGCCGCTTCCTGGACATCGACCCCAAGGAACTTGCGGACGATGTGGTTTACCAGATCGGCGCCCTCCAGGCCCTGGCGGCCGTATCCGGTGCCCGGATGCAGTACGTGAAGCCGCACGGCGGGCTCTACAACGCGATCGTGAAGCACACGGCACAGGCCAAGGCAGTGGTGGAAGCGGTGAAGTCGGTTGACCCCAACCTTCCGATCCTTGGACTCCCCGGCTCGGAGGTCCTGCGCTTGGCTGAAGAGGCCGGCCTGCGGGCGGTTTCCGAAGCCTTCGCTGACCGCGCCTACAACCCCGACGGCACCCTCGTTTCCCGTTCCCAGCCCGGTGCCGTTCTTCACGATCCCGCCGACGTTGCCCAGCATGTCCTGCGCATGGCAACGGAACAAACCGTCAAGGCAATTGACGGTTCCACTTTCACCATCCGCGCAGAAAGCATCTGCGTGCACGGAGATTCACCGGGTGCCGTCGCCATGGCAACCGCAGTGAAGTCCGCCCTCACCGATGCCGGTGTCACCATCGGCTCGTTCATCTAGCCAACAGGCCAAGCAGTACCCCTCATCCCCTCCGGAGGAAACCATGACCAGCACCAACAAGGCAGCAAAGGCCGTGACAAGGAAGCCACCGGCCGGCGCCCTCAAGGCATATATCGCCAGCCTCACCGGAACGTCGCTTGAGTACTACGACTTTGCGATCTACTCCGTGGCATCGGCACTCGTGTTCCCGAAGATCTTCTTTCCCTCGAACGACGAATTTGTCGCCCTCCTGCTGTCCTTCTCGGCGTTCGCAGTCGGGTACTTGGCCCGTCCCATCGGCGGAGTGATCTTCGGCCGATTGGGCGACAAGATCGGGCGCAAGTATGTTCTTGTCTTCACGCTGGTCTTGATTGGCGTCGCTACGGTACTCATCGGTGCACTGCCTGACTATTCCGTGATTGGTGTCGCCGCGCCCACCATCCTGGTCCTCCTGCGGCTGGCCCAGGGCATCGGCGTGGGTGGCGAGTGGGGCGGCGCAGTGCTGCTGTCCAGCGAATTCGGCGACCCCAACAAGCGCGGCTTCTGGTCCTCTGCTGCACAGATCGGCCCACCCGCCGGCAACCTCATGGCCAACGGAGTCCTCGCGGTCCTGGCTGCTTCTCTAAGCGAAGAGGCCTTCCTGTCCTGGGGCTGGCGCGTAGCGTTCCTGGCCTCGGCACTCCTGGTGGTCTTCGGCCTGCTGATCCGGCTGAAGCTCGAAGAAACCCCCGTGTTCAAAGCCATCCAGGCCCACGGCGAACGTCCCAAGGCCCCCATCAAGGAAGTCTTCACGCAGCAGCCCAAGGCCCTGGTGTCGGCCGCCCTGTCCCGGGTTTGCCCGGACGTCCTCTACGCCCTGTTCACGGTCTTCGTAGCTGTCTACGCCACCAAGGAACTGGGCATGACCACGGGCAACGTCCTGGCCGCAATCCTCATCGGCTCCGCCTTCCAGCTGTTCCTTATTCCGGCGGCAGGCGCACTCACTGACCGCATCAACCGCCGCCTGGTCTATGGCGTAACGGCCGCGGCGACTGCCATCTTCATCCCAATCTTCTTCCTCATGATCCAGGGCAAGTCCGTGGTGATGCTGACCATTGGTGTCGTGATCGGCCTGGCACTCCATGCCTTCATGTATGGCCCGCAAGCTGCGTTCATCACCGAACAGTTCCCGGCCCGGCTCCGCTACGCAGGCAGCTCCCTGGCCTACACCTTGGCGGGTGTGATCGGCGGTGCTGTGGCCCCTATTATCTTCACGGCTCTCTACGGTGCAGCCAACCACGGCTGGTACCTCATCGCCGGCTACCTCCTCCTTGCCGCCATCGTCACCATCGTGGGCATGCTCATGGGGCGCGACCCGAAGCCGGAAGAAGAAGCCCATCTCCTGGAGGGTTCGCATGCCTGAATGGCTGCGAAGTGAATGATGGATACCGTGATGGAAACCGCAACCACCAAGAAGGTCCGCTCCGTGAGGCCCGTGGGCACGCGGGCAGTCCTCGCCGAATTGGACGGACTCCCGGATGTCCTCGCCCTGCAGGCCATGCTCAACAAGTCTCCGCTTCCGGGGCAGGTTGACGTGCTGGCCGCCGCTGAGACGGTCATGGTGGTGGGCGAATCAGCTTCGGCCACCCGGGCCATTGGACAGCGACTGCTGGAACTGGAGCTCACCACACCGGAGGATACGGATTCCCGGCTGGTGGTCATCGAGACCGTTTACGACGGCGAAGACCTCGCCGATGTTGCGGAACTCACCGGCCTGAGCGTGGACGGCGTGATTGCTTCCCACACCGGCCAGATCTGGACCGTAGCCTTTGCCGGCTTCGCCCCCGGTTTCGGCTACATGGTCGGTGAAAACCAGTCGTTGACCGTTCCTCGCCGGGCCTCACCACGTACTGCCGTCCCCGCCGGTTCCGTGGCCTTGGGCGGGCAGTACTCGGCCGTCTATCCGCGACGTTCCCCTGGCGGCTGGCAGCTGATCGGCCGCACAGGTGCCCGGATGTGGGATTTGGACCGGACCCAGCCGGCGCTGGTTCGGCCTGGCGACAGGGTCCAATACCGTGCTGTCCGTGAAGTGGTCACCGCTTCCTCGCATGACTCCGAGTCCGACGCTGAGCACCACGCGGCTGCCGGTCTGAGGATCCTCAGCCCAGGAGCGCAGAGCCTCATTGAGGACCTCGGCCGCCGCGGCTACGGCCCTCTGGGTGTGTCCGCCGCCGGTGCCCTGGATCGCGCATCCCTCCGCCGCGCCAACCGCTTGGTGGGGAACGCGTCCACGTCCGCTGCCATCGAATCCGTCGGAGGTGGACTCACAGTTGAGGCCGTCGGCGACCAGGTGATTGCCGTGACAGGTGCGCCTGCAACGCTGACTGTCCAGTCGCTGTCGTGGGTTGATGCAGAGGGGCCCGACGACGGCGAGCAGCAAGGTGCGACGCGTTCGGTTCCCATGGCCACGCCTTTCGCGCTGCTCGACGGTGAAGTCCTGACCCTCGGTGCCCCCGAGGCTGGATTCAGGAACTATCTGGCCATCCGTGGCGGGATCGATGCGCCCCTTGTTCTGGGCAGCCGATCAGCGGACACCATGTCCGGCATTGGGCCTGCACCCCTGATGCCCCAGCGACTACTGTCTGTGGGATCGGAGACGGTGTCCACTGCAGTCGGGAGCCCCGAGCTCCAGCCTGATTTCCCCGGCCAAGGTGTCACAGTCCTGGACATTGTTCCCGGTCCGCGCGCTGATTGGTTCGATCAGGATGCCCTCGACTCCCTGACCGGCCAGGAATGGGTGGTCACGCCACAGTCAAACCGGGTAGGGATGCGGCTTGAGGGCACACCACTCGAACGGAACCGCGAAGGCGAGCTCCCCAGCGAGGGCACCATGGCGGGCGCACTGCAGATTCCGCCCGCGGGCCTGCCGGTCCTGTTCCTCGCCGACCACCCGATCACCGGTGGGTACCCCGTGATCGGCGTAGTGCGCGACGAGCACTTGGACCTTGCCGCACAGGTCCCCATCGGCGGACGGATCCGCTTCCGCTTCGTCTCCGATTCCCCAGACTTCACCCCGATCCCAGAAAAGTGAGTACTTGATGCGCAAGGTCCTGATTGCGAACCGAGGCGAGATCGCCGTCCGTGTAGCCCGAGCCTGCGATGATGCCGGAATCTCCTCGGTAGCCGTTTACGCAGACATCGACGCGGACGCCATGCACGTGGCAGTTGCCGACGAAGCCTTCAGCCTGGGTGGAAACAGCCCGGCTGACACCTACTTGAACATCGACAAGCTGCTCGACGTCGCTTCCCGGTCCGGCGCGGATGCCGTCCACCCGGGATACGGATTCCTTTCCGAGAATGCGGACTTCGCCCAGGCCGTTCTCGACGCCGGACTGGAGTGGATCGGTCCGTCGCCGGAGTCGATCCGTCAGTTGGGCAACAAAATCACCGCTCGTGAGATCGCCGTGCGGGCAGGTGCCCCACTCGTGGCCGGCAGTGACGGACCCGTGGAGTCTTCGGTCGAAGCCCGGTCTTTCGCCGAGGAGCACGGGCTGCCCATCGCCATCAAAGCGGCCTTCGGCGGCGGCGGACGCGGCCTCAAGGTAGTCCGTGAACTGGCCGAAGTCGAGGAAGCTTTCGACTCCGCAGTCCGCGAAGCCGTGGTGGCCTTCGGGCGGGGAGAGTGCTTTGTTGAGCAGTACCTGGACCGTCCCCGTCACGTGGAAGCCCAGGTCATTGCGGACAAGCAGGGCAACGTCATTGTGGTTGCAACCCGGGACTGCTCGTTGCAGCGCCGCCACCAGAAACTTGTAGAGGAAGCCCCTGCACCGTTCCTCAGCGAACTCCAACGGCAGCAGATCTACGACGGTGCCAAGGCGATTGTTCGCGAGGCCGGGTACTACGGAGCGGGCACTGTGGAATTCCTTGTCTCGGCCAGCGGGGCCGTGGCCTTCCTTGAGGTGAACACCAGGCTGCAGGTGGAACACCCCATCACCGAGGAAACGGCCGGTGTGGATCTTGTGCAGGAGCAGTTCCGGATCGCCGCCGGGCTGCCCCTGAGCATCACCGAGGATCCCGTGGCCCGTGGACACTCGTTCGAGTTCCGCATCAACGCCGAGGACGTTGGCCGTGGCTTCCTGCCGTCACCGGGCACGGTTTCCTCGCTGGTGGCCCCCACCGGTCCGGGCATCCGCTTGGATTCGGGTGTCCGCGCAGGCTCCATCGTGGCTCCGCAGTTCGACTCCCTGCTCGCCAAGTTGATCGTGACCGGGGCGGACCGCCAGCAGGCACTGCGTCGAGCGCGCCGGGCCCTGGCGGAGATGAACGTTACCGGGCTGGCCACGGTGCTGCCGTTCCACCGGGCGGTCCTGGAATCGGAGGACTTCACGTCTTCGGAGGGGCTGCGCATTCATACTCGCTGGATCGAGACGGACTTCGCGGACCAGATCCCAGTTGACCCGGATTACAGCGCCGTAGCTGCAGGAGGCGAACGGCGGACCATCACTGTGGACGTTGATGGCAAGCGGCTGGCTGTGGGTCTTCCGGCTGATCTGCTGGACGGCTGGGCACGGTCGGGGCAAGGGCTGCCTCCTGTGGCCGGGCTGGCCGATGCGCCGGGTTCTGTTGTGGACGGTGTGACGTCCCCGGCCGAGTCAGCCCTGGTTGCGGCTATGTCCGGCACCGTGGTCAAGTGGCTCGTCGAACCCGGAGCCGAGGTGGCAGCCGGGGACCCGTTGGTGGTGCTCGAAGCCATGAAGATGGAAACCCAGGTCCCTGCGCACCGGGCGGGAAAGCTCACGGAAGTGCTGTCAGCACCCGGAGGAGTGGTTACCACCGGCGCAGTCTTGGCCCACATCGAGTAGCTGGTCAACGTAATCCCGCGGGGTGCCGAGCAGCGCAAGGCGACGGGACCTCCGTCGTGCGTTAATTGCCTGCCGGGGCGGGCACCCCGAGGACGCTTTCCAACAGCCCGTTCCGGAACTTGCCGGCGGGGTCGTTGGCGTGGACGAGTGCCCGGAAGTCCTCGAAACGCGGGTAGAGGGCGGCGAAGTTGTACAAGCCCGGCGTGAAAAGTTTGCCCCAGTGCGGCCGCGATCCGAAGGGTGCCAACGCCGTCTCGAGTTCGGGCAGCACGGCCTCCACCTCGGCCTGGAGCGGCTTCCAGGTGAAGTGGAGCGCGACGCTTTGCTGCCGGTAGAAGGGGCTGAGCCAGAACTCGTCGGCGGCAATGGTGCGGATTTCCGAGATGAAGAGCAGGGGTGCCAGTTTGTCAGCCAGGGCCCTCACAGCGGTGAGCGCAGCGGGGGCGTCGCTCAGCGGAAGGATGAACTCGCTCTGTAACTCTTCGCCGTTGCTCGGGGTGAACTCGTGCCGGAAATGGGGGAGCCGGTCCAACCATTTGCCAGGCTCATTCAGTTGGACGGTGCAGTTCTCGGCCGACATCCCCGGAAGCGGGTGCAGTGCCGTTGAGGCCGCCGTCCCTCCAAAGAGGTCCGGCAGTGCGGGCTCTGAGTCCAAAGCCTTGAGCCACACTTGGGGGATCGCATCACCGGTGTAGTCGGTGAAGAAACTGACGCTGTAGGCGCTGGATGCAATCTGCCTGAAGTTCGAGAGCGCAGTGTCCCAAGGCAGACCAGTGAGGACCCGCTGCCGCATGTCGTAGCTCGGACGGACGGACAATTCCAGTCCCGTCACTACGCCGAAGGCGCCGAGTCCCACCACGCTGGCGAGGAATTCGTCGTCGTCCTGGGTGAGTATCGCCAACTCTCCGGAGGGGCGCACCAATTCCACACCTACGACGGCGGCAGCCAAGGAGGGATTGTTGACTCCGCTGCCGTGCGTTCCCGTCTGAATAGCACCCGCGACGGAGATGTGCGGCAGCGAGGCGAGGTTGTGGATGGCGTAGCCGTGCTCTTCCAGGGCCCTGCACAGGGCACCGTAGCTGATGCCGGCGCTCACCTTCACGGTGGTCTTGTCTGCTGAAAGGACGATGTCCTGGGGGAGGGCGTCCAGCAGGATGTGGGTGCCGTCCGTATCGGCAACGCGGTTGAACGAGTGACGCGAGCCAAGCGCCTTGATCCTGGACGCGCCGGCCACCAGTTGCTGGACCTCCTGGACGGAGGTGGGGTGGTAGACATTCTCGGAGGAGTACTCGAGGTTCCCTGCCCAGTTCTTCATCGACTGATCTTCCCATGTGTGGATTTGGCCTGTTTTGATTGTTAGCGCTCACAACATCGTGCGTCAAGGGACGTCCACGCTGGGACGGATAGAGTTCAAGAAATTCGTCCGTTGATCAGGAGCAGCACGTGAGCAAGGCATCCAAGCCCACCATCCGGGATGTGGCCACTGCCGCGAACGTTTCCTTGACCACGGTCTCCTACGTCCTTTCCGGCCGGCACGGCGGAACCACCCGGATCAGCCAGCCCACGCAAGAGCGGGTCCTCGCTGCGGTCAAGGATTTGGGCTACGTTCCCAACCAAGCTGCCCGTGGAATGCGCCGCGGAAAGACGGACGTAGTGGCTGTGGCTATTGGAAACCTTGACTGGCCGTGGGACCGGGCCCTTGCCACCGCTGCTGCGAGGATCCTCCCGGATCACGGTTTCCAGCCCGTGATCCTGCTCGGTGATGATTGGCGGAAGTTCGTCATGTCAGGCGGCGCCGACGGTGTCATCATCGGCTTCTTCCCGGAATCCACGGAAGAGGATACAGCCCTCAGCGAGCTGGCCCGCCGCGGTGTGGCTCAAGTGGTGATCTCCGGAACCCTGAAGCCGGATGGATTCGACGTCCTCGCACCCGAACAGGATGCCGGCCTGCACGAATGCATGGAGTTCCTGACTGCAGAACACCGCCGGATAGCCTGCATCCGTCGGGCTGGACCTGACGGCCGCCCCAAGAGCCGCTTCGCCGCGTATGCTGCCGGACTGGCAAAGGCCGGGATTCCGCTGGACGAGTCCTTGGTGCGGACATCGCAGCACCGGCCGCCGATTGCCTACCAATCCGCGCTCGAGTTGCTCCAGCTACCGGACCGGCCCACGGCCATTTTCTGCACTGACGACATGGAAGCCCTGCAGGCCATTCGCGCGGCCTACCGGCTGGGGCTCAGGGTTCCTGAGGACGTCCAGGTTGTTGGAGTGGGCAATTCAACTGAGGGCCAGGACTTCGATCCACCCCTCACCACCGTTGGTCCGGATCCGATCTTCGAACAGGTTGTGCGCATGCTGCTGGACCGTTTGGCCGGAAAAGCCCCTGCAGAGGGTGTCCGCGTGGCGAGTCCTTGGAAACTGCACCGTCGCGGCACCACGCTTGCCTAACCCCCTGCTGCCGCACTTGGATAGCACTTTGCCTGCCGTGCTGGGGAACCTGTACGTCGCGCGGCCGTGGCACTGCCCGCTCCGCTGGGGAGCCTGTACCGCCACCACCCACTTTGACGGCCGCTACCTCCCATTTCGCGGGATACTGCGGCGTGTCGCCGGGGCAGCTGGGCCAATGTGGGTCGTGGCGGCCCGCCCGGTCGAAGCGGTGTTAGCCCTTCAGCGGGCGACGAGCCAGCCACGCGGCCACGATCGCACCTGAAATGTTGTGCCAGAGGGAGAACACCGCGGAAGGCAACGCCGCGAGGGCACTGAAGTGTGCCGTGGCGAGGGTCGCGGCCAGGCCTGAGTTCTGCATGCCAACTTCGAATGCCAGGGCGCGGCGTGCCTTGTCATCCAGGCGGCCGAGCTTGCCTGCCAGATAGCCGAGGCCCAGCCCGAAACCGTTGTGCAGCACCACTGCCAGGAACACGATGCCGCCTGCGGCGACGATCTTGCTGGCGCTGCCGGCCACCACGATTGCAACGATCAGTGAAATCACGACGGCGGACGCCCACGGAAGCGCGGGGAGAACCTTCGCCACCATCTTGGACAGGAACAGACGCGCCAAGAGGCCGGCGATGACGGGAAGCAACACGGTCTTGACGATGTCCAGAACCATGGCATCGGCGTCGATGTGGAGGAAGGATCCGGCCAGGAGCAGGGTGAGTGCCGGGGTAACCAGCGGTGCGATCAAGGTGGACACCGAAGCAACCGCAACGGACAGTGCCACGTCACCCTTGGCCAGGAAAGCCATGACGTTGGATGCGGTTCCGGAGGGAGCGCATCCCACCAGGATCAGGCCCACAGCAAGCTCCGGCGGCAGTTGGAGCAGGACGGCGATGAGCCAGCCGGCGCCGGGCATGATCACGTAGTGCGCAACGATTCCCAACGCCACAGCCCACGGCCGGCGCGCCACGGAAGCGAAGTCCGGCGGCGTCAGCGTGAGGCCCATGCAGAACATGATGACGCCCAGCAGGTACGGAACCGTCACGCCCAGGGGCTTGAACAGATCAGGAAGCAGGAAGCCAAGAACGCCGGCAACTACCACCAGGATCGGGAAGATGGTGACCGCGATGCGCGCAATTTTGGCCTCGGCGGCGAGGGCTGCGTTGGCTGGCACGGTGGTTTCGGATGGAGAATTCGTTGCCTCAAGCATTCATCCATGCTCACATTTACCGCCCAAGCCGCACGAGTTCATTACTTGCAGCGATGCGTATATGTCAGACATCCGTCATCCCCGCCCAACTAGGAGACAGTAACTGCTCCACCCACCCCTCAGTGGGACGTTTGCTGTCCCCCAGTTGGGCAGGTGGGTTAGGGGTTCAGCTTGCCGGCCAGCCGTTCACGCATGCGGATACTGGCCTCGTTGAGCCCGATGAACTCCACCTCGCGGCCGTGATTCCGGTACTTCTCAGTGACGGAATCCAGGACGGCAATGGTGGACGCGTCCCACAAATGGGAAGCGTGCAGGTCAATGACCACGCGATCTATGCCTTCTGAGGAATCTTTTGCATAGTCGAACTGCGTGTAGAGGTCGTTGGACGAAGCAAAGAAGAGCTCGCCATTCACGATGTATGTCGCCACGGTTTCTCCATTGACCGAGAGTTCCGTCCGTTCAACAGTGGCGAAGTGCGCCACGCGGCGCGCGAACAGCACGCTCGCGGTCAAAACTCCGACGCCGACACCCACCGCGAGGTTGTGCGTCGCCACCACTGCCGCAACTGTGAGGATCATGACCGCTGTCTCGGACTTCGGCAGCCGCTTCAAGGTGGACGGCCGGATGGAGTGCCAGTCGAAAGTAATCAGGGAAACGAAGATCATGACGGCAACCAGGGCTGCCATGGGGATCATCCCCACTACGTCGCCCAGCACCACCACCAGGATGAGCAGGAAAACACCGGCCAGGAAGGTGGAGAGACGACTCCGTGCGCCCGAACCCTTGACGTTGATCATGGTCTGCCCGATCACCGCGCAACCGCCCAGGCCACCCAGGAACCCGGTGACGATGTTCGCGGCACCCTGGCCCCAGGAAACCCGTGTCTTGTTGGAGCGGGTATCCGTGATGTCGTCGACCAGTTTGGCAGTCATGAGGGATTCCAGCAGCCCAACAAGCGCCATGGAGAGGGAGAACGGCGCGATGATCTGGAAGGTCTCGAGGTTCAGCGGAACGTTGGGCAGGAAGAAACCGGGCAGGCTGTGGGGCAGTTCGCCCTTGTCGCTGACAGTGGGCACATCGATGCCACCCAACACCGTGACCAGGGTGATCAGCACAATCGCCACCAACGGGGCCGGAACAGCCTTGGCGAACCGCGGCAAGAGAAACACGATGGCCAGGCCCACGGCGACGATCGGATAGACCATCCACGGAACATTGAAGAGCTCCGGCATCTGCGACATGAACACCAGGATGGCCAGGGCGTTGACGAAGCCGATCATGACCGAACGCGGGATAAAGCGCATCAGCCGGGTCACACCGAGGGCTGCGAGGATGATCTGGAAGATGCCGGCCAGGATGATCGTGGCGATCAGGTAGTCGAGGCCGTGTTCCTTCATGACAGGAGCGATCACCAAGGCGACAGCACCGGTTGCCGCCGAGATCATCGCCGGACGCCCACCGACAATGGCCGTCACCACGCCCATGGTGAAGGAGGCGAACAGGCCGATCCGGGGATCCACTCCGGCGATCACCGAGAAGGCGATGGCTTCCGGGATGAGCGCCAAAGCCACCACGAGTCCGGCAAGGGATTCCGTCAGGAGGCGGTGGGGTGAACGGAAGGTCACCCGCAGTGACATGAGTTGCTCGGGAGTCATGGGTCCTTACAAGGCAGTCTGCTACATGGCAGTTTGGCGGTAGCGCTCAATCTGCTTCAGGCGCCGCTGGAGGCTGTCGCGCCGCGGGTGCGGAACGACGTCGGGCGCCTCAGCAGTGAGATCAATGTGTTCGGTTCCGTACTGCCACAACAGGAGGTCGTCCAGGAGGCGGTCGGGGCCAGGGGAGTAGCGGTGGTCCAGGGCCTTGCGGACCTCGGTGATCCGGTTGGCACTGAGCAGGCCGGCAAGTTCCACGGTCTTGGTGAGTCCGTGGGCCGCGAGGAGTTCGGCTGCCCATCCCCAGTCATCATCTACTTTACGGTCAACGTGGGGGAGCAGGGTACGCCAAACGTCACGGACGCGGTTGGGAGTGAGCGGCGAGCCACCTTCGCCCTCCAGGTCCCAGTAGCCCCGGACTTCTTCGTAGCGCTCGTGGAGATCTGCAAACGCGCTCTCCACGGTCTCCAGCATCGCGGCGGTGGCCGTGAACTGCCGGTCGAAGTGCGGAGTCCACGCACGGGGATCCTCGGCCTTGAAGCGGATATCGTGCTCGATCTCGCTCCAGGCGTGGGCGAAGACTGTTCTGATCTGGCACTCAAAAAAGTAACTGCCGTTGGCCGGGAGATCAGGGTTGAAGACCTGTTGGTACTCCTTCACGGTCTCGTTCTGGATGGTGCGCAGGATGAGGTGCCGGCTGGAATAGCCGTAGGTTCCGGACTCGATGGAGCCGATGTCCTTCTCGCGGTCCCCACGGCAGTCGAACAATTGGCGTTGCCGCTTGATGATGTTGGCCACCGCGGCATTCTCGGCAGGGAGCTTGGTGATGACGCGGATCCCCACCATGTCATTCAGTGTCCGGAAGGGGTCTGGGAACTTGAGGACACGCGGGCCGCCGGGCTCGATGGGATCGTCCGTACGTGAGATTTTTTCACGGAACGAATCCACCGTTTTTGTTCGTCCCGTGACGAACAAGGGAGTCACCTCAGCGTCGTTCAGCATGTCCCGCAGCGTCAGCAAAACATCCCGGGTAACCCGCTTGAGGGCAGGGCGGACCCGCTCGTAGAGTGCCACATTCGCCTCTACCGCTTTGCGCTGATCCGGATCCAGGCTGTCCCAGTTGCTTGCCATGCCCCCAGCTTACGGTGCGGGTCCGACACCGAAGCCGGACACTCCGCCGTCGAAATGCATCTAGCCAAACCAGCGGAACCTCGCGATAGGCTCGGTACAAAGGAGGGCGCAATGTTGCGGCACAAGTACAGCTACGGCGAACACCCCAGTCAGTGGGGCGAACTCTTCATACCTGAACCAAGCAACGGAAACCATCGTGGTCCGGCGTCGATCTCTGGCGGCGTGGCGGTGGTTATCCATGGCGGATACTGGCGCTCCCAGTACGGCGCCGAGCTGGGCGAGCCCCTGGCACGTGACCTGGCGGCCCATGGAATTACCGCCTGGAACCTTGAATACCGCAGGGCCGGCAACGGGGGTGGTTGGCCACATACCTTCGAAGACATCCTTGCCGGAATCGACCATCTCGCTGAGATTGCCGGCAATCATGACCTCCAGCTCGGCAAAGTTGTGGCTTTGGGCCACTCTGCGGGCGGCCACTTGGCGGTGTGGGCGGCCGGGCGCGAACGGCTTTCGTCGATCGGCAATCCCGACGCCGACCGCCAACTCGTGCGGGGACCGGAGGAGAACGCCGTGCACCTGACGGGTGTGGTCAGCCAGTCCGGTCTGCTGAACCTCGCGGCGGCTGAGCGCTTGAACCTCAGCAACGGAGCGGTGTGCAACCTTATGGGCGGGGACTCGGCCAGATACCCCAAGCGGCATAAGTACGCAGACCCCATGACGTCGCTGCCCATCGACGTTCCCGTATATGCCGTTCACGCCATGGAAGATGAGGATGTCCCGGCCAGCCAGTCGGAGGCCTACGTCGCGGCGAGCAACGCCTCAGGCGGGGCTGCCCAGCTATTGAGGGTGCCGGGAGACCACTTCGACCTCATCGATCCCAAGGCCGTGGCCTACAAGAAGTGCCGCGAACTTGTTCAGCGGCTGCTCTCCTGACGGCTGGTCGCGAACGGCCTGCTCTGGCAGAGTAATCCCATGCTGACTGTGATTGGCGAGGCCCTTGTTGACGTCGTCCAGCGCCCCACCGGGATCGAAGCGCACGTTGGCGGGAGCCCGCTCAATGTCGCCGTGGGCCTGGCGCGACTGGATCACCCCGTGCAGTTCCTCGGAAGGTTCGGCCAGGACGCCTACGGCGATTCCGTGGGTGCCCACTTACGGTCCAGTTCGGTGATGGTCCCGATTCCACCGGACAACAAACCAACCAGCGTGGCCACCGCCCTGATCGACGACGACGGCGCCGCCACTTATACGTTCGACCTCGCCTGGGAATTGCCCGGACTCAGCGCCCGGTTGCCCCTCATGCTGCAGGGCGCCACTTTGCTGCACACGGGTTCGATTGCCACCGCCTTGGAGCCTGGCGCTGCTGAGGTGCTGGCCGCCGTCGAGCATGCCCATCCGAGCAGCACCATCAGCTTCGATCCGAACTGCCGCCCGTCCATCATTACCAATCGGGAATATGCGCGGACGCAGGCCGAACGCTTTGTTGCCTTGGCCGACGTCGTCAAAGCCTCGGACGAGGACCTGGAATGGCTCTATCCCGGTGTGGATTCCTTGGAATCGGCACGTCGTTGGCTGGCCATGGGTGGGAATGAAGGTCCTGCGCTGGTGGTGGTGACTCGCGGCGTCAAAGGTCCCTGGGGCATTACCAAGGCAGGCGAGGCCGAGGTTCCCGCACCCAAGGTGGACGTAGTGGACACAGTGGGTGCCGGGGACTCCTTCATGGCGGGGCTCCTCTCCGCGATCGTGGACCGTGGACTGGATGGCGCGCAGAACCGGGAGGAATTGCGCGCCATGCCGGCCGAAACCCTTGCCGCGATCATGGAACACGCAGCGAGGGCGGCGGCCGTCACAGTGTCACGCGCCGGAGCCAATCCGCCGTCGAGGGCTGAACTCAACCACAGCTAGAACCTCAGACGGCCCCGTGACCGGGTGCCACTTCCTCCCCGGGCTTGACCGGTCCGGGAGGTGTTCCGTCGCCGAAAGGCCGGCCGCCCAGCGACTCGCGGCCATGCGGAGTCAGCCATCCCGAAAGGTCCGGGCCGGCAGGGATGATCTGTGTGGGATTAATGTCCTCGTGTACCACGTAGTAGTGCTTCTTGATCTGCACGAAGTCGATGGTGTCCCCGAAACCGGGCGTCTGGAACAAGTCCCTTGCGTAGGCCCAGAGCGCCGGCATTTCGGTGAGCTTGTTCCGGTTGCACTTGAAATGGCCGTGGTACACCGCATCAAAGCGGGCCAGCGTGGTGAAGAGCCGGACGTCCGCCTCGGTGATGGTGTCGCCAACCAGGAAACGCTGGGATGACAGCCGTTCCTCCAGCCAGTCCATGGCAGTCCAGAGGCGGGAGTAGGCAGCGTCATAGGCCTCCTGCGAACCTGCGAAACCGCAGCGGTACACGCCGTTGTTGACCTCGGTAAAGACTCGCTTGTTGACCTCGTCGATCTCGTCGCGGAGGTGCTCCGGGTACAGTTCCGGAGCGCCCGGCCGATGGAACTCCGTCCACTCCGTGGAGAAGTCCAAGGTGATCTGCGGGTAGTTGTTGGTGACTACTGCTCCGCTCGGGATATCCACCATGGCCGGGACGGTGATGCCACGGGGGTAGTCCGGGAAACGCTGGAAGTAGGCCTCCTGCAGGCGTTCGATGCCCAGGACGGGATCCTTGCCGTCCCGGTCCAGGTCAAAGGTCCATGACCGGGCGTCGTGGGTAGGTCCGGGCTGGCCAAGGCTGATGGCGTCCTCGAGGCCCAACAGCCGCCTGACGATGACGGAACGGTTGGCCCACGGACAAGCCCGCGCAGCGACGAGCCTGTAACGTCCGGGCTCCACGGGCCATCCGGGTTCACCGTTCGGCCCTGGAGTTCCGTTGCGAGTGATGCGGTCTTCGATGTAGTTGGTATCCCGGTTGAATTCTCCGCCTGTAACGTACGCGCCTTTTGTGCTGTGCTCTTCCTTCGTCTTTTCACTCATGGACCCACACTATGGTGCGCTCCCTGCGGGCCGCGAGGGCTTGGCTGCCCGAACCCGCTCCGGTACCACCCACGTAGACTGGCATCATGCGGCTCGTAGCAAGTGACATAGACGGAACCATCCTCGGCCACGACGGAAAAATCAGTGCCAGAACCATCAAGGCGTTCCAGGACTGCCGCGATGCCGGGGTGGAACTCGTGTTCGTCACGGGCAGGCCGCCGCGGTGGCTGTACCCGCTGCAGGAGCAACTCGGCCACAGTGGCATTGTGATCTGCTCCAACGGCGCCGTGGTGTGGGACCTTGCAACAGAGAAGCCCATCTCCTCCACCGGCCTGGACCTGGCGTCCGTCCTCGAGGCACGCCGCATCATCAAGTCGATCCGGCCCGATGCTTTGTTCGGTGCCGAGACGCTGTTCGGATTCCACCTCGAGCCGGGCTTCATCGAAAACGAAACCAGCGAGTTGCTCGCCGAATTCACCCCCGCCCCGCTGGACCAGACGCTTACTGCGGATGACGCTGTCGTGAAGTTCCTGGCGATTACCCGCAATGGCACGCCGGATGAATTCCTGGCCGAAGTGGCGCCTGCCGTGTCGCATCTGGTGTCCACCACCCACTCGGCGCCGCGGACTGCCCTGCTGGAGATGTCCGTTCCCGGCATCAACAAGGCCGTCACGCTGGCGAAGTACGCGGAGTCGCTGGGGATCGAGGCTGCGGACGTGGTTGCTTTTGGAGACATGCCCAATGACATCGAGATGCTCCGCTGGGCCGGCCACGGCTATGCCATGGCCAGTGGACACCCCGAGGCCATCCTCGCGGCCGGGCAGCAGGCTCCCCATTTCGACGATGACGGAGTGGCCCAGATCCTCGAGGCGAAGCTGACCGGGCAGACCGTCTAGGACTTTACGGGTGCCGGACGCCCTCTCCGGACAGGATGGCGCGGTACCCCTCTTTGTAGCTGGGGTACGTGAACTGGAAACCGGTGGACCGGAGGCGCCGGTTGGAACAGCGTTTGTCGCCCGCACCGCCGTCGGACGCCGACCCCACCGGCGGTTCCGGAAGCCTGAGTTCAGCGGCGAGGAAACGCAAAACGTCGCCCAATTCTGCCGACTCGTCATCCACGCCGAGATACACGGGCGCGGGGTCCGGGGACATGGTGGCGAGGTGCACGATCATGGCCGCGGCGTCGTCGCGGTGGATGCGGTTGGTGTGCTTCGGCTGACCGGGAACCACGGCCTTGCCGGAGCGGACCTGGTCGATCAGCCGCGTCCGTCCAGGGCCGTAGATTCCGCCGAGCCGCAGAACTGTGGCGTGCGGGTGACGTGAGAACAACAATTCCTCAGCCTCCAGCAGGATCTTTCCGCTGAACCTGTCCGGCTCCGTTGGCGTGGATTCATCCACCAGTGCACCGCCGGCATCCTTGTACACAGCGGTGGAGGATACGAAGAGGACCCGCCGAGGCGCCATCTGGCTGCGATCCACGGCGTCCAGCACGTTTCGCAGTCCGTCCACGTAAGCGGCCCGGTAAGCCTCCTCGGTGGAAGCGTCAGCGGCCAGGGCGACAACCACGATGTCGGCGTCGGGCACCTCCGGAACGTCGTTGGCCAAATCAGCCTTTACCCCGCGGATTTCCGGCGGCAGCTTCTCCGGAGACCGCCGGATTCCGTACACTTCGTGACCCGCCGCAGCGAATCGCAGGCCGGCTTCGGTTCCCAAGTCGCCGCAACCGGCGATCAACACAGTCATTCCCTTAGTTTGCCAGCCGCGCAGCCGTCACCGAGTTCCCAGACTCCATACAACCGCCGTTCAACTTGCGCCCGTAGGCTTCCAGCCAAGGACCCGTTCGCATCGCGTCCCAGCAGTTGGAATCCAGGGGGCAACCATGGCCAAGCGCCGAATCAACGACTTCACTTCCGCGCCAGTGCGTCGCATCGAGCCTGACCAGCATTGGCGTTCGCTCCGCCGCGGCGATCGAGTCAGCGTCACGCTGACCCCGGGGTTCGCGGAACACGGCGTGGTGGACGACGTCACGGGGGATGCCACTGCCGTTTGGGTGGAGCTCGACGGCGGTCGCGGCCGGACGCTGGTGCACGTCAGCGATGGCGTGGCGATCGTCCCGCAGGAGTCCTGAGCACGCTCTCCCGGCTGGATCAGTCAGTTACGCTACGGATGTGACGCTGCCCTACTTCCTGCGTAAAGACGGCTCGACCGGGACCCTGGCCTTTGCCCACCGCGGCTTCTCCCTGGACGGCCTGGAGAATTCGATGGCAGCGTTCCGGGCAGCTGTTGAGTTGGGGACCATGCACCTTGAGACGGACGTCCACACCACAAAGGACGGCGTCCTGCTGGTCTTCCACGATGAGTCCTTGGACCGGGTGACCGATTCCAGAGGCCGTATCGCTGAGCTGACGGCGGCCGAGGTGTCCGCAGCCCGTATTGGAGGACATGAGCCGGTACCCACGTTCGACCAGCTCGTTGCGGCTTTCCCGCAGGCCAGGTTGAACCTTGACGTGAAGGACTGGAATTCCGTGGTTCCCCTGGCGGAGGCCATCGAGCTCCACGGCATCCACGGGCGCGTCCTGGTGACGAGCTTCTCCGACCGTCGCCGCAGGGCGGTGTTGAACAAACTCAGCGAGCGGACTGCCTCTTCGGCAGGGAGCACCCTCACGGCGCTGTTCGTCTTCCTTGGCCCCGTCCTTCCCGCGCCGTTGGCACGCAAGCTGCTTGCCGGCGTCGACGCTTTCCAGGTGCCGGCCCGCTACGGCCGGTTCCCGGTGGTCACCCGGGGCTTCGTCCGCCGGGCGCATCGCGTGGGCCGGCAGGTCCATGTGTGGACCATCAACGAACCCGACGAGATGCAGCGTTTGCTGGACCTTGGCGTGGACGGCCTGGTTTCCGACCGGCTGGACCTGCTCAAGGAAGTCCTCATGAATCGGCGCCAGTGGGTCTAGCGCGGGTGAGAGAGCGTTTGCCTGAAGGGGCGATTTCGTGAGAGAGGATCGGACGCTCTCTCACCGAATCGCCCTTTCTGCCGGACGCTCTCTCACCGAATCGCCCTTTCCGCCGGACGCTCTCGCAGCTACTCCCTCTCGATGGCCGCCTGGCGCTCCTGTATCGCCCTGATCCGGGTAAGGTCCAGTTTGGCGGAGCGATCGAAGTTGAAGATCCCGTTCTTTTCCTGGAACACATCCGTGAGCTGCGTGTAGCAGTAACCAAACATGTGCGGGTTATCCAGCAGGACGCCGCAGAGGCCTTCGAACCGCTCGTAGAACTCCTCCTCGCTGGCGACGCGCTGACCATAGCCCCAGGACGTTTCGACGTCGTTGCCCGCGGCTGCCGCTTGCCGGGCCTCAGCCTCGTTCCACCAAATGCCGCCGAACTCGGATACAAAGAAGGACTGCCCGTTGTAAGGAACGGAGTACTCCACTCCATCATGCGCGCGGTTGACGTAGGGCTTGCCACTGGCCAGGCCCTCCTGCTCCACGCGGAACGCGTCCGGGTCCTGCTCATACGAGTGCGAGTCGTAGATGTCCGTCTCCCGGACCCGGTGGGAGTATCCGGAGGCGTCGATGACGGGCCGCGTTGGATCGGCGAGCTTGGTGGCAAGGAACATGGCCTGGGTGACGTCGTCCAGCACCGTGATCCTGTCATGGAGATGCTGGTGGGTCTCATTGAGCGGGCACCAGCCGATGATGCTCGGGTGGTTGTAGTCGCGCTGGAGGACTTCCAGCCACTGCGCCACAAAGCTTGCCGTGGGCTGTTGGTTGTGGCCAAGGGTGCCACCGCCGGAGACACCCCAATCGCCGAACTCGCCCCAGACCAAGTAGCCCAAACGGTCCGCGTGGTACAGGAAGCGCTCTTCGAAGACCTTCTGGTGAAGCCGGGCGCCGTTGAAACCTGCGGATTTGGCCAGTTCGATGTCCCTGACAAGTGCGGCATCATCCGGCGCGGTCATGAGGGACTCCGGCCGATAGCCTTGATCAAGGACCAGGCGTTGGAACACGGCCTTCCCGTTGATCCGAACAACCTTTCCATCCAGGGCTATGGAACGGACTGCCGCGTAGCTGCTCACTTCATCCACTGTTTGTCCCACATCGTTCTTGAGTGTGACCTGGAGGTCATACAGGAACGGGTCCTCGTGGGACCACGGACGGAGCTGCGCTTCGGGGATCTCGAACCGAAGTGAAGGGGAAAGGTCGACGTCGGCCCTCGCCGATGCTTCCATCCGCACCTTGGATTGGGGGTTGGTGAGGACGGCCTCAACGGTGTGGCCTTTGCGGTTCCTTGAAACGGGCACCTCCAGTGTCAGGCTGGAATCGGCCAGGGCCGGGGTCATGCGAAGGCGCTTGATGTGGACATCCGGAACTGCTTCCAGCCATACCGTCTGCCAGATTCCCGTGGTGCGCGTGTATTGGCAGTGCGTGTTGTTGTACCAGGTGGCTTGCTTGCCCCGGGCCTGCATGTCGTGGCGGGAATCGCGTGCACGCACCACGATGACGGCGTCCGCGCCCGGTTCGGTGACTTCGCTGAGGTCGGCGGTGAAGGGCGTGAATCCGCCCCGATGCCGGGCCACCTCCACTCCGTTCACCCACACTGTTGCGTCATGGTCCACGGCACCAAAGTGTAGGAGGACCTTGAGCCCCGCCCACTCTTGCGGAATAGTCACCGTGCGCCGGTACCAGACGGCCTCCATGAAATCGACGTTCTCCACCCCGGAAAGCGCAGACTCCGGTGCGAAGGGGACAAGGATCTCGTCGGTGAGTTCGCGCGTGAGGAGGCCGCGCTCCCAGCCGGAATCCCCGGCGTCGATCTCGAAACCCCAGGTGCCGTTGAGGTTGAGCCAGGTGTCGCGAACCAGCTGGGGCCGGGGGTGTTCGGGCTTGGGGATGGTCAAGATATCTCCTTCTGAAGCGGAAAGAATCATCATTTACAACGTTAGAATCCCTGACCGCCCGATTCCAAGGGTTCCGTGACTACAGCTTGGACTGAATACAGCCATGGCTGTACTTTGGAGCAATGGAAACGCTCACGCATGCCCCCGTGCTGGCTCGTTTTGGGTACGCCGTCTCAGACCCCACCCGGGCAAGGATCCTCCTGGCCTTGTCCGAGACGCCGTCCTACCCTTCCGACCTGGCAGACACTCTGGGCGTCTCGCGGCAGAGCATGTCCAACCACCTGACCTGCCTGCGTGGCTGTGGGCTGGTGGTTGCCGTCCCGGACGGGCGCAGGACCCGGTACGAACTCGCGGACGCGCGGCTCGGCCATGCCATCCGGGACCTGTTGGGAGTGGTCTTGGCCGTGGACCCGTCCTGCTGCGCGCCGAACGGAGAGTGCTTCGCGTGACCCTCACCGTGGACCGCCGCATTGTCCTGACCCGACGGATCAGGCTCTTTGCCGCCGCCACCATCACTTACAACATCATTGAGGCCGTGGCCGCACTGTGGGCCGGTGGCGTAGCCGACTCCTCCGCGCTCCTTGGCTTTGGATTGGACTCTGTCATTGAGGTGACCTCGGCGCTCGCGTTGTCCTGGCAGTTTTCTGCCAAGGATCCTGAGCGGCGCGAACACCTGACGCTCCGGATCATTGCCATTTCCTTCTTCGCGCTGGCTGCCTTCGTAACAGTGGATGCGGCCAGATCGCTGCTGGGTGCGGGGGAGGCCCAGCACTCAACGCCAGGCATCGTGATCGCGGCTTTGAGTCTCGCGATCATGCCCGTGCTCTCGTGGGCGCAGCGCCGCGCCGGCCGCGAATTGGGTTCCCGGACCGCCGTCGCCGACTCCAAACAGACGCTCCTTTGCACGTACCTGTCCGCCGTGCTGCTGGTGGGTTTGCTGCTGAACAGCACGCTCGGCTGGTGGTGGGCGGACGCCATGGCAGCGTTGGTGATCGCAGGCATCGCCGCTCGCGAGGGCTTCAATGCGTGGAAGGGTGACGTGTGCTGCGCGGTTCCTGCCGGTCGCCAGGAAGACGATGCGGCTCGCGCTGCACCGGACGCTTGCTGTGACGACTGCTCCAAGGACCATTCAAGCAACGTGTCCCTGACCCTCGGTACCAAGCCGGCTGATCAATGACCGCGGCCCGTCGCGTCCGGCCGTGAGAGGCTGGACCTACGCGTCCAGCCTGCGAGCCAAGGAGATTCACGTGACCCAGTACCGTTTGGCCATCCTTGACGACTACCAGCAGGTCTCCGGCGACTACGCGCCGTGGGAGTCACTGCTCGACGACGGCGTGAAAGTCACGGTTTTCAGTGCGCCTTTCGTTTCGGAAGAGCAAGCCGTGGCCGCCTTGGCACCTTTCGACATCATCGTGGCCATGCGTGAACGGACGCGTTTTCCGCGGCGCGTCCTTGATTCGCTGGTCAATCTGAAGCTCCTGGTCACCACCGGCATGGCGAATGCAGCCATCGACATGGAAGCCGCCTCCGAGCGGGGCGTTGTTGTGTGCGGGACCGGCGGATCACCGGCGGCTGCGCCCGAGATGACCTGGGCCTTGCTGCTGGCCTTCGCCCGGAACCTGGTGGTTGAGGAGAACTCGCTGCGGGCAGGCGACTGGCAATCCGCCGTCGGATTTGAACTGGAAGGCAAGACCCTAGGGATCGTCGGCCTGGGAAAGATCGGTTCCCGCATGGCGCGGTATGCCCAGACGTTCGGCATGGAGGTGCTTGCCTGGAGCCAGAACCTCACGGCCGAGGCCGCGAAGGCGGCGGGCGCCCGCAAGGTCACCAAGGAGGAGCTGTTCCGGGAGTCCGACGTCGTCACTCTCCACTTGCGCTTGTCGGAGCGGACCGAGGGCATTGTGGGAGCGAACGAGCTGCGGCTCCTTGGCCCGGAAGGACTCCTCGTGAACACGGCCCGGGGCCCCTTGGTGGACGAGGCTGCCCTCATTCGTGCTTTGGACGAGGGCTGGATTCGCGGTGCTGCACTGGATGTCTACGATGAGGAACCGCTGCCGTCCGGCCACGCTTTGCTGCGTTCGCCGCGGACCGTGCTTTCACCGCATATCGGCTATGTGACGCATGAGAGCTACCGGCAGTTCTATGGGGGAGCCTACGAGGACGTGACATCCTGGTTGGCCGGCTCGCCCGTGCGGGTGCTGAACGGCTGAGTCCGGGGCATTACTCGGCGCACCCGTTCGCGCCGCGCGCACCCCTTGTGCCCAGGCGGCGCACCTGTTCGCGCTGTGTGCTGCCGGTGTTACGGGTGCGTGTGGCGGAAGTGGGTGCGAGGCCCACATTCTTTGGGGCAGGGCTACCGTTCGCGCCGGGCGCACCCGTTCGCGCCGCGAGCACCCCTTGTGGTCACACGGCGCACCCGTTCGCGCTGTGTGCTGCCGGTGTTACGGGTGCGCTTGGCGGCAACGGTAGCGACGCCTCACCCCCCATGAAACCATCGCAGGCGCACGGAACATTACGCGCTCGGCAAGCGCTTTCCCGGGTCAACTGGCATGATATATCTCATGCGTATCCTCATTGCCCCTGACAAGTTCAAGGGATCCCTGACCGCCGCCGAAGCCGCGTCAGCCATGGCCGAAGGCGCTCTCCGCGTCTACCCCGACGCAGTAACCACCCAGTTCCCCGTGGCCGACGGCGGCGAGGGCACCCTCGACGCCGCCATCGCCGCAGGGTACGAGGAAAGGAACAACGCCGTTGTTGGTCCCATCCTCAAGCCCGTTGGAGCTTCCTGGGCGCTCAAGAAAGAATCCGGCGGGACCACAGCCGTCATCGAAACCGCCCAGGCATCCGGCCTCGCCCACATGGAACCGACGCCGGAGAACTCCCTGCGCGCCCACAGCTACGGCTGCGGCCAGCTGATCGCCGCGGCGCTCGACGCCGGTGCTACCGAAATCGTCTTGGGCCTTGGCGGTTCTGCCATGTCCGACGGCGGCAGCGGTGCCCTGCGTGCCTTGGGTCTCAAGCCCCTCGATGCTGCAGGGAATGTGGCGCCATTGGGTGGAGGCTCCCTGATCGACGTCGTTTCCCTCGATGTCTCCGAGCTGGATCCGCGCCTGTCAGGCGTGAAGTTCCGCATCGCCGTCGACGTCCAGAACCCGTTGTACGGCACGGAAGGTGCCGCGCATGTCTTCGGCCCGCAGAAGGGCGCCGATGAGGATGCGGTGGAAAAGCTCGACGCCGGTCTCCGCAACTGGGCGTCGCTCCTTCGGGAAGCCACCGGCCGTGACGTCAACGTGCCAGGAGCTGGAGCGGCAGGCGGGTTCCCGGCGTCGTTCCTTGCCTTCACCGATTCCGCGCTGGAAGGTGGCTTCGCACTGGTCGCGGGCCTGACCGGGCTTGCCAAACACTTGGGCGAAGCCGACCTGGTGATCACGGGCGAGGGTTCCATGGATGAGCAGTCGCTCACGGGTAAGGCGCCGATCGCTCTCGCTGATGCCGCGAGTGTTCACGGAATTCCCGTGGTGGCTGTTGCCGGCCGGATCACTGTAACGCCTGAGGACCTGGCGACGCACGGAATCGTAGCGGCCGCCCAGTTGCTGGACGTAGCGCAGCGCAAGGACGGGCTACCGGACATTGCCGACGCCGTCGCCAACGCCGGCAAGTACGTTGCGTGGGCAACCAGCCAGGTCCTCGAGGGCGCGTAAGGCCTATTGTCGGTAGCCCTCCACTTCGCTGACGGGACGGGCTGCGGCGTCATCGGGGTTTTCGCCGGCGTCGCGCTTGGCGCGGCGTTGGCGGAGCAGGTCCCAGCATTGATCGAGCTGGGCTTCCACCTGCGCCAGCCGGGCTTTGCCATCCTCCGGATTGGGGGCATCGCGGAGCTGGTGTTCCTCTTCCACCAATGACTGGATGCGTTCCAGGATGTCCTGATTGTCCATGGTTCTGACTCCTACGCTCGGTGGGACGGTTATGTTCGAACGTAGTCCTGCTTAAGTTGCACGTCTACCGGCATACTGGGCACATGGAATTCACCACCACCATCGTTGGGGATGGAAACAAGGCCGGCATCGTCGTACCCGAGGAAATCGTCGAGGCGCTGGGCGCAGGCAAACGGCCGCCGGTGGTGGTGACGATGAATGGCCAAAGCTATCGCAGCAGCATCGCGGTGATGGGTGGAAAGTACATGGTGGGTGTCAGTTCGGCCAACCGTGAGCTGACCGGCGTCTCGTCCGGGGACACGCTTGAGGTGGGCCTCGAAGTCGACACCCAGCCCCGCGTCGTCGAGGTTCCGGACGATCTCGCTGCCGCCCTGGATGCCGAGCCCGACGCCAAGGCCTTCTACGGGACCCTCAATTACAGTGCCCAGCGCCGATACGTGGAGCCGATCGGGGACGCCAAGACCCCCGAGACGCGGGCACGCCGCATTGCGAAGGTCGTGGCGGACCTGAAAGCCGGAAAGAAGTAATTCCGGGGCCTTCTAGTCTTTTCGCAGGCTGTACGTGGTTACCACGTTGCCCTCGCTGGTGGCGTATTGGTCCTCAAGCACCAAGCGGTGCACGGGATCGCCTTCTTCGAAGATGCGGCGCCCATTGCCGGCGATCACAGGATGGGTCATGAGCGTCAATTCGTCCAGGACGCCGGCGAAGAACAGTTGGCGGACCAGGGAGATGCTGCCGCAGACTGCGATCTCGCCGCCGTCACGCGACTTGAGGTCGGACACGAACTCCTCCACATCGCCCTCGATCAGCTGGGAGTTCTCCCATTCGAGCGGTCCCTCGAGTGTCCGGGACGCCACGAACTTTTCGACGGGGTTGATGAACGCCGCGAAGTCCTCGTCCCGTGAGGCGTTCGGCCAATACTGCGCCCACTCCTGGTAGCTCACCCGGCCAAGCACCACGGTGTCCACGGTGTTGATCATCTTGGTCAGGCCCTCGCCCAGATCCTCGTCGAAGCTGTCGAACTGGAACTTGAACGGATCCTGAACCACGCCGTCCACGGAGTGAAAGAGTCCGGCAGTGACTTTGCGCATGTGTAGCCTCCAAATCGATTGTCAGGAGTTACGTTAGGCGGCGGGGAAGGATGAAGGAAGGCTTCGGATGTTCGATCTGGCGTTTTCCGCGTGCGACGCCTCCGCTAATGGTGCAAGCCTGCGTTACGTGTAACACTTGAATATGAGTGTTAGGGAGCGAGTCAGCGAGCACAGGCGAAGGATGCGGGAGGCAGGCTTCCGGTCGATACAGGTCTGGGTGCCGGACACGCGCGCGAAAAACTTTGCCGCTGAAGCGCACAGACAGTCCGCTCTCGCTGCAGAAACTGCCCGTCAGTCGGATGATCAGGACTGGATAGAGTCTGTGTCCGTCGCGTGGGATGACGAGTGAGGGGCGAAATCTGGACAGTCGCGGGCGGAGCCTACGCATCTAAACCCCGTCCGGCGCTGGTGATCCAGGATGACCGGTTCGATGCCAACGACTCATTGACAGTCCTACCGCTGACGTCCACGTTGGTGGACATTCCACTGCTGCGGATTCCGGTGAAGCCCTCCGAGTTGTCCGGGCTTGTACATGAAAGCCACATCATGATTGACAAGCTCACGACAGTCCGCCGAACCAACGTTCACGCCCGTGTCGGCCGGCTCGCGCCTGTTCAAATGGTCGAAGTAGAGAGAGCGCTGCTGGTCTTCCTGGGCGTAGCGTAATCCGGGATCCGGCTTCACATGGCTCAAACGGGGCAGTAACTAGGCCGCCCGGCCCGCTGTGGCAAGGTGGCGACTCGGCAGCGCGGTGACGTTGTCGAGCTCCGGCAGACGGACAGGCACTTCGTAGAGCTCCGAGTAGACCTGCAGTTCATCCAATGCGTCCGCATCAACGATTGCCTCGGACAGGTCCATCTCCACATCGAGTCCGCCGCCCAGGCTTTTGGTGCGTTGAACCACCGGGTAGAGTCCCTGGATGCTCGACGTCGTCACGTGACCGGTTGCTGCGATCTGGATTTGTTCGCCGTCTACATCCACTCGAACAACTACGGAGAGCTTCTCGCTGGCCAATGTGTTGCCTTTCCTTGGTGTGCTGCCACGCTGCAGCGTCCCCCAGCCTAGGCATCGAATGTGATCTGCGCAACATTACGACGGTGTAATTTTGCTCGGTTGCTTGTTTGGTGGGTCGGGTGGGCAAGGCGGGTGCCGCCGTCGTGCTTTACGGGAAAGTACGACGGCGGCACCCGCCTTGCGATGCTGTGGTGCGGTGACCGCTACGCGGTCTGGCCAGCGTGCTGGCCCTCGGAGATTTCCTCGACGACCTTGCTGTTGAAGGCCGGGAGGTCGTCCGGGTTGCGACTGGTGACGAGGCCTTGATCCACCACCACTTCCTGGTCGCTCCAGTTGGCCCCGGCATTCCGGAGGTCCGTTTGGAGCGTGTGGTAGGACGTGACGTTGCGGCCCTTGATTACGCCGGCTTCGATCAGGATCCACGGCCCGTGGCAGATCGAAGCCACTGGCTTGTGCTGCTCGAAGAAGGCCCGGGTGAAGTTCTGGGCGTCCTTGTTGACGCGCAGGTGGTCTGCGTTCACGACGCCGCCCGGGAGAACCAGCGCGTCGAAGTCCGAGGCGTCGGCGTCGGCGACGGCCAGGGTTGCGTCGAAGGTGTCACCCTTGTCCACGCCGTTGAAGCCCTGGATCTTGCCTTTTTCGGGCGCAATGAGGGTGGGCTCGCCACCGGCTTCCTCCACGGCCTGCCATGGACTGGTCAGCTCCACCTGCTCCACGCCGTCGGTCAACAGGAAGGCGACTTTCTTGCCTGCGATGCTGTGCTCTGACACTGTTCCTCCTCCTTGTGCGGTCGGCCTTCTGGGCGCGTGCCGCTGCTGCGAGAGTTGTTTGTCTGACGCGTTCCAGCCTAGGGACCATGGAGTTAGTAAGCAAGCTGACTAATTTTCCTTGAACTGGCTCTGCTCTTATATATCGATTAACGATAGTATTTGTCTGTTGTCCGATAAAAGGAGGAGTCTGGTGGGAAAGTTGGCAGTTCTTGCCCTGCGCGTGGTGGTGGCCCT
The DNA here is from genome assembly GCF_044391085.1 of Paenarthrobacter sp. NPDC018779. NCBI lineage: Bacteria > Bacillati > Actinomycetota > Actinomycetes > Micrococcales > Micrococcaceae > Paenarthrobacter > Paenarthrobacter sp. NPDC018779. The sequence goes on from NZ_JBIRZS010000022.1 coordinate 40,511, forward strand.
GGTCTTGGCCGGCTCCGTCTTCGTCCAGGTGGTGATGGTGCCGTTGCTTTCCGCTGACTTGACGGAGGCCGGGGCGCCGGACGGGCCTCGGAACGCTCTGCTGGTGATCGTGGTGCTGGGGATCTTTTGCGTGCAGGTTGTCGCCGTTTGCGTGTGGCGCCTGCTGACGATGGTCCGTCGCGGGACTGTGTTCTCCCACCTGGCATTCCGGTTTGTGGACGTGATCTTCTGGGCTGTTTCGCTGGGTGCCTTGGTGGTGTTCTCGGTTGCGGTTTTGTTGGCTCCGGGTGACATTGCGCCAGGAGTGGTCCTGTTGGTCTGTGGAGCCGCGTTGATGGTGGGTGGCGTAGCGCTTCTGGTCTTGGTGCTGCGGACACTGTTGGCACAGGCGGTTGCGCGCGATCTGGAAGCGGCCGGCATGCGTGCCGAGCTCGACGAGGTCATCTGATGCCGATCATCGTGGACATCGACGTCATGCTGGCCAAGCGGAAGATGCCTGTGGGAGTCCTGGCGGAGCGCGTGGGAATTACCCCGGCGAACCTGGCGGTACTGAAAAATGGGCGGGCCAAGGCTGTTCGCTTCACCACGCTGGAAGCGCTCTGCGAGGTGCTCGAATGCCAGCCAGGGGATCTGCTGCGGTGGGAGGCGGAGGTTCCGGAAGGGGTCCTGCCGGGTTGAGAGCGGATGGCGGCTGCACGTGTGCCGAGCAGGCCCTATCGCGTACTTTTGTACGCGATAGGGAGGTAACCCATGGAAGGTGGCCAGGACAGCAGCGATGCTACCGCCGGGATTGATTCGTTGGACGCCCGCGCGAATCACACCGAGGTCGAAGACCTGTTGCGTGGGCGCGGCTGGAACCCCTGCGGAGCCGGTGACTGGGCGATTGCCCTTCGCTCACCGGATGGCAATGCGGTGGCGCGGATCAGTCCGTTCGATCCTGTGGGGCCCTTCACGGCCGCGTTTTACCGTGAAGCTGCAGTCACCGGGCGGGTGCCGAAGCTGTATTTACACCGCCGCTTGGCGGGTGGTGGGGATCTGCAGTTGATGGAGTGGCTCAGCCCAGTGACTTACGAGGAAGCGGCTGGATTTTGGCGGGAGCTCACTACGGGCAGCAGCGAGTTGGCGCCCCTTTCCCGAGTTTTGCACGACGTTCACCAGCGGGCGCAACGGGAGCTGCCGTGGTGCGGTCCTTTGGACGACAACCCAAGCAACATCATGCGCTCATCCGACGGGCCCTTGGTTCTGGCCGACCCCTTCTATGCGGACGGTCCCAATCTCTACGCCACAGCGGCCAGTAATCCGGAGATTGTGGCCGCAAGAATTCCCCGGACCGAGAGACAGTTCATGACTGAGATTCCCTTGGCAAATTCAGGTCCTTGGGACCCCAAAGACCGGGAGAAGATTCGGAAGGGCCTGGACGCCGCAGACGCCAAGTCCCGCTAAGTCCCCTACTTCTTCTTCCCGCTCCGCTTCGCTGCCGCGTTCATGGCCGACTTCACCGCAGGCGGCAACCCTGCTGTCTCTGTCTCCGGCTCAGCCACGGTCCCGCGCCAACGGGCCAGCCCCTTCATGCCGTGGTAGATCACCAGCGCAGCGGCGGAGCCCAAGGCAATGCCCGTGAACTTCAGTTCGCCGATGGTCCACGTGTAGTCCGCGATGCCGATGATCAGTGCAACAGCGGCGGTGGTCAGGTTGATCGGGTTGGAGAAATTGACCTTGTTCTGCACCCAGATTTTCACGCCAAGCACGCCGATCATGCCGTACAGCATGGTTGCTGCGCCGCCCAGCACACCGGCGGGGACGGTCGCGATCAGCTCGCCGAATTTCGGGGAGAAGCTCAGCAGGATGGCGAAGACGCCGGCCACCCAGTAGGCCGCCGTCGAGTAGACCTTCGTGGCCGCCATAACGCCGATGTTTTCCGCGTAGGTGGTGGTGCCGGAACCGCCGCCGAATCCGGCAAGTACCGTGGCGGCGCCGTCGGCCATCAGCGCCCGTCCGGAGACGCCGTCGAGGTTTTGCCCGGTCATCGCGGCCACCGACTTCACGTGCCCCACATTCTCTGCCACCAACACCAGCACCACTGGGACAAACAGACCAACCACGCCAAGGTGGAATTCGGGTGTGTGGAACGTCGGGAGGCCCACCCAGGCGGCGGCGTCCATCTTTTCGTAGGAAACCTCGCCTCGCATCATCGCCACGACGTAGCCCACCACAACACCCACGAGGATGCTCAACCGGCCCAGGATTCCGCGGAACAGCACGGAAACCAGAATGATCGTCACCAGCGTAACGAGTGCGGTGACGGGTGCGGCGTCGAAGTTGTTCTTGGCTGCCGGAGCGAGGTTCAGGCCGATCAGCGCAACGATTGCGCCGGTGACGATCGGCGGCATCAGCCGGTTGATCCATTCGGCACCGAACTTCTGGACAACGGCGCCAATGAGCGCCAGTACGACGCCGGCAAGCACCACGCCGCCCAAAGCTCCCCCAACGCCGTACTGGTCTTGGGAGGCGAGGATCGGGGCGATGAAGGCGAAGCTCGAACCAAGGTAGCTGGGCACGCGGCCCCGCGTGATCACGAGGAACAGGAGCGTGCCGATGCCGGAGAAGAAGAGCGTGGTGGCCGGTGGCATGCCCGTGATGATCGGGACCAGGAAGGTAGCTCCAAACATCGCAACCACGTGCTGCATGCCGATGCCGATGGTCAGTGGCCAAGCCAGACGCTCGTCGGGTGCCACCACGTGGCCGGGCCGGATTGTCTTGCCATTGCCGTGGAGCTTCCATTTGATGCCGAGCATGCTCATGGCGGGCCTTCCTCAGAAGAAATGTTGGGGTTCGGTGCAACATTACCGCCGTTGCGGGGCCCGCTCTACGCGCCTCGCACGCACAAGGGCGCGCAAACCTCGCCCCGCAACGCCGGGTGTGCCAAACGTCACGTGCCGTCACGGGAAGAGGACAGGCGAACTTGAAGTTGCAACCATGGAAAGCAGAAGAGCCCGGCCACCCCAAGAGGCGAGGGCACAGCGAAAGGTTTATCCATGACGATTGCACACGAAGAAGCAGTCATTGACGCCGCCGCAGTCGACGCCATTTTTGCCGAAGCCCGCACCGCGAACAGCTTCGCCGGCGAAGTGACCGAAGAGCAGGCCCGCGCCATCTATGAGCTCACCAAGTTCGGCCCCACAGCTTTCAACTCCCAGCCGCTCCGCGTGACCTATGTCCGCTCGGACGAAGCCCGTGCCAAGCTGGTTGACCACCTTTCCCGCGGCAACCAGGCCAAGACCGCTTCGGCTCCGCTGGTCGCCATCCTGTCCTACGACACCGACTGGCAGGGACAGTGGGACAAGTTCCTTCCCGCCTACGGCGCCCCCAAGGCCATGTACGACGACAACGCCGAACTGGCCGCAAGCACCGGTAACAACAACGCCCACCTGCAGGCCGGCTACTTCATCCTCGCCGTCCGCTCGCTCGGCTTTGCGGCCGGTCCTATGACGGGCGCCGACTTTGCGGCCATCGACGCCGAATTCTTCCCGAACGGCGACCAGAAGAGCTTCCTCATCGTCAACATCGGCCAGCCCGGCCCGGACGCCTGGGGCGAAGCCAAGCCGAAGTTCGCTTACGACGACGTGGTCCGCACTGTCTGATTCCAGTCCTTCCACGGCAACGCTCCTGCACCCGGTGCAGGAGCGTTGGCGTTTAAGGGGGTGTTCGGTGAGAGAGCGTCCGGGGGGAGGGGGTGTTCGGTGAGAGAGCGTCCGGGGGTGGGATGGTCTCTCACCAAACCGCCCTTTTCGGAGAACCCTCTCGCGCCCATCTGTACTCAAACCGCCTAGGCGATGACTCCGTCCACCAGGGCCTTGGCCTCGTCCTGGACCTGCTTCAGGTGGTCGGCGCCCTTGAAGGACTCGGCGTAGATCTTGTAGACGTCCTCCGTGCCGGACGGGCGGGCCGCGAACCAGGCGTTTTCCGTGACAACCTTGAGGCCGCCAATGGAGGCGCCATTGCCGGGAGCTTCCGTCAGCTTCGCGGTGATGTCCTCGCCGGCCAGGGACGTCGCGGTGACGTCGGCGGCGGAGAGCTTGCCCAGCTTGGACTTCTGCTCGCGGGTGGCGGCAGCGTCGATCCGGGCGTACACCGGAGCGCCGAACTGGTCCGTCAGGCCCTTGTACAGCTGCGACGGGGAGGAGCCCGTGACAGCAGTGATTTCCGAGGCGAGCAGGGCCAGCAGGATGCCGTCCTTGTCCGTGGTCCAAACGCTGCCGTCGCGCTTGTTAAAGGAAGCGCCGGCCGATTCCTCGCCACCAAAGGCGCCCTCGCCGGACAACAGGCCGGGTACGAACCACTTGAAGCCCACGGGAACCTCAACCAGCTTGCGGCCAAGCCCGGCAGCGACGCGGTCGATGATGGACGACGAAACCAAGGTCTTCCCCACCACCGAGCCAGGGTTCCAGCCGCTGCGGTTGCGGTAGAGGTAGTCAATGGCGACGGCGAGGTAGTGGTTCGGGTTCATCAAGCCACCGTCCGGGGTGACGATGCCGTGGCGGTCCGCGTCGGCGTCGTTTCCGGTGGCAACGTCATAGGCGGAGCCGCCGGAAGCGCCAGCAGACATGCGCTTGATCAGCGAAGCCATGGCCGACGGCGAGGAGCAGTCCATGCGGATCTTCTCGTCCCAGTCGAGGGTCATGAAGGCCCACTGCGGGTCCACGGTGGGGTTCACCACCGTCAGGTTCAACTGGTGCCGTTCGCCGATCTCGCCCCAGTAATCCACGGAGGCGCCGCCCATGGGGTCGGCTCCGATCCGGACACCCGCGTTGCGGATCGCATCGAGGTCCAGGACGGACGGGAGATCGTCAACGTAGCTGCTGAGGAAGTCGAACTTGCCCGTTGTGTCTGCGGCCAGGGCGTCATTCAGCGGGATGCGCTTGACGCCGCGGAGTCCGTTTTCCAGGAGTTGGTTGGCGCGCTCGGCGATCCAGCCCGTGGCGTCGGTGTCCGCCGGGCCGCCGTGCGGAGGGTTGTACTTGAAGCCACCGTCTGCCGGCGGGTTGTGGCTCGGAGTGACCACGATGCCATCGGCCTGGGGAGTCCCGGGTGCGGCTTCGCGGTTGTACTTGAGGATTGCATGGCTCAAGGCCGGGGTTGGGGTGTAGCCGTGGCGGGCATCCACCAGGACGGTCACGCCGTTGGCTGCCAGTACTTCCAGGGCGGAGTTCTGCGCGGGTTCGCTCAAAGCGTGGGTGTCGCGTCCAATGAAGAGCGGTCCCGTGATTCCCTGGCGTCCGCGGTACTCGACGATTGCCTGCGTGATGGCAAGGATGTGCGCTTCATTGAAGGAAGCCTTCAGGCTGGAACCCCGGTGGCCCGATGTTCCAAATGCCACGCGCTGCGCGGGATCGCCCAAATCCGGAGTTACGTCGAAATACGCGTCCAGCAGGGCTGTGATGTCAACAAGGTCCTGGGGAAGGGCAACTGTGCCCGCTCGGCTAGCCATGTCCAACAGCATGCCAGACCGTTTCGCCCGCCGACAGGAAATGTCCGTGATGCGGCCCCTATGACGTCGAATGGCGGTCAGGTGGAACAAACGGACTAAAGATTCACGTCGGCTTTACGTTGCGGACAGTTTCCTGATTAAGCACAAAAGAGCCCTCCCGGCCCAGTGGATCCGACTGATCCACCGGACCGCGAGGGCCAAGAGGGCCGCCAGGGCCAAGAGGGCCGCGAGGGCCGTGGCGAACTAGACGGCCGTGTAGCCGCCGTCAGCCAGGACGTACGAGCCGGTCATGAAGCTTGCCTTGTCCGAAAGCAGGAACGTGGTGACGTTCGCGATTTCCTCCGGGCGGCCCAGTCGTCCCAGGGAATGCTTCGCTTCGAGCCCGCTGATGATTTCCTTGGGGGCGTTGGCCAGCAGCGGGGTCTCGATGTAGCCCGGGCCGATCGCGTTGATGCGCAGTCCCTGGGCTCCGTATTCGGCGGCGGCGTTCTTGGTCAGGCCCACAACGCCGTGCTTGGCCGCCGTGTATGCGGCGTTGCCCAAGGCGGCGACCGTGCCATGGATCGAAGCCATGTTGACGATCGCACCCTCAGCCGCGCCGGCTTCGAGGATGGCCGGGACCTGGTAGCGCATGCCGTAGAGCACGCCGCTGAGGTTGATGGCGATGACGCGGTCCCAATCCTCAAGGTCCACCTCGCCAACGGGGGCATTGGCACCGCCGATGCCGGCGTTGTTGACTGCATAGTTCAGGGCACCATAGGTTTCGACGGCAAAGTCGACCGCCTTCTTGCTGTCTTCGGCTACCGCAGTATTGGCTTTGAACGGGACTGCGGTGCCGCCCGAAGCCGTGATTTCCCCGGCAACGCGGGTGGCTGCATCAAGGTTGACGTCCACCACAACCACGTTGACGCCGTTGTTCGCGAGGTCCTTGCTGATCGCTTCCCCGAGACCCGAACCGCCGCCGGTGACCAGTGCGGTTTTGCCTTGGAAGTTACCCATGATGTCCTCCTTCGCGGGACGGATCCCGCTGATGATCGTTGTAGCGCTGCTTACGTCGCTATTAAGGCCAACCCATCCCGCAACAGGCATATTCCATGCATATGCATGAATCGCGTCACAGCCCCGCGTCCCGCTGGCGACAGCAAGGCTCCGTACTTATGCGTGGCCTTCGGCAGCGGTAGGGTTGGGATCAAAGACCATGCACAGGGGGATACCTATGTCAGAGCAACCAGCCAAGGGCAACGAAGACAAGCCCGCGGGCTACGAACCGCCGCAGTACGTTCCGCCCGCAGAATTCAGCGCGCCGGGCCAGGGCAGCGCGGTTCCGCCGCCGCCGTCGTACGAATCAACAACCCAGGCCGACGCCACCCAGCCGCTGCCGCCGTACGGGCAAAGCGCCTACACGCAAAACGCGCAAGGCCAGAGTGACTTTTACACCCAGCCGACGCCGCCTTCAAGTACGCCGCCTGCCAGTTCGTACACGCCGGGTGACTACAGCCAGCAGCCGCCGTCGCCGTACAACCAGCCGCCGAGCCCGTACCAGCAGCAGCCCTACGGCCAGCCGAACCCGTACGGACAGCCCGCCTACTACGCCATGCCCTCGCAGCCCAAGGGCTTGAGCATCGCGAGCATGATCTGCGGTATCGCCACGTTGGTGGGCTTCGGCTTCTTCATCCTCCCGCAGATCGCGGCGGTGATCCTGGGCCACCTCGCCCTGAACCGCGAACCCGCGGGCAAGGGCATGGCGATCGCTGGCTTGGTGATGGGATACATCGGTGTGGCCCTGGCCATTATCTGGATCATTTTCATCGTGGCTTTGGGCGCCTCAAGCCGCTACAACTACTAAACGCGAACGACGGCGGCCCTCGCCTTCGGTTGGGATTCCCACCGAAGGCGAGGGCCGCCGTCGTGATTTAACGCTTGCTAGCGAACGCCCGCCATGAGCTTCTTGATCGCCGGAGTGGAGGCGGCCAGTGCTACCGCGAGCACCACGGCCACGCCGCCGATGCCCAGGAAGTAGGGGAGCTCGTCGTCCGGGTTGTAGAGGCCCGCGAGGATGCCGGCCAGGGTGGTGCCGAGCGAGACCGAGAGGAAGAACAAGGCTACCATCTGCGTGTGGAAGGCCTTCGGCGCAAGCTTGGTGCTCACGGACAGCCCGATGGGGGAGAGGCACAACTCCGCCATGGTGAAGAGGAACAGGATGCCCACGAGTGCCAGGAGCGGAGTCTTGCCGTCGCCGGCCAGCGGGATGAACGCCAGGAAGGCCAGTCCCATGATGAACAGGCCCATGGAGAACTTGAACGGCGAACTCGGCTGCCGGGAACCCAACTTGGTCCACAGCGCAGCCATGACGCCCGCGAAGATGATGATGAACACCGGGTTGATGGACTGGACCCACGCGGCAGGCATTTCCCAGCCGAACAGGTTGCGGTCCAGCTTCTCCTCCGAGTACACGGCAATGAACGTGAACTGCTGCTGGAACAAGGCCCAGAACGCAGCGGACGCGATGTAGAGCGGGATGAACGCGAGCACGCGCTTGCGCTCAAGACCCGTCACCAAGGGGCTCCGGAAGATCAGGAAGAGATAGATCACCGAGGCGCCAATGGCTGCGTAGGCCATGCTGCGGGCGAGGTTGTCCGCGTTGACGGTGCCGGTACCGAGCAGCACGCCGATCACCACGAGGATCGCGAGGAAGATCAGGCCGTACTTTGTCCGGTCCTTGGCGGGCAGCGGGTTGGGGACCCGGTGGGCTTCCTCCGGCAGGCGCTTGCGGCCCAGAGAGTAGATGACCAGGCCGATTGCCATGCCCACGGCCGCCGCGCCGAAGCCCCAGTGGAAGCCGTTGCTTTCCTGGAGCCAACCCGTGACCAGTGGTCCAATGAGCCCGCCGATGTTGATGCCCATGTAGAAGATGGAGAAGCCGGCGTCGCGCCGTTCGTCCTTCTCGCTGTACAGGGTGCCCACCAGCGCGGTGGCATTTGCCTTCAGGCCACCCGAGCCGACTCCTACCAGCACCAAGCCGGCGATCAGGCCCGGAATGCCGGGGATGAGTGCCAAGGCGATGTGGCCCATCATGATCATGATGGCCGAGCCGAAGAGGACCTTCTCCGATCCGAAGATGCGGTCCGCGAGCCACGCGCCCAGGATGGTGGACAGATAGACGCCACCGCCGTACGCGCCCACCAGGCCCGCTGCGAGGCCCTTGTCGATGGACAGGCCGCCCTGGTCGGCCGTGAAGTACATGTAGTAAAGCAGGATGCCCTGCATGCCGTAGAAGGAGAATCGCTCCCACATTTCCACGGAGAAAAGGCTGGCCAACATCTTTGGGTGGCCGAAGAATGACGTATCGCCCGGGGTTTTGGCAGGCGGAGCCGTGGTTTGAGGTGTGCTCATTTCCTCAATGCTGGCACTGACTGCGGGCATTGTCACATCGACCAATGCCCCTGGCAACCGCATTCCATATGCTAGACGCCGTAATTTAGACGGCCTCCAGCGCTGCCGCCACCCGAAGAAGCTGCAGCTCAGATCCCATCCTGCCAATGAGCTGGATTCCCATGGGCAGGCCGTTCTCCGTGGTGTGGACCGGAATACTGATCGCCGGGAGGCCGCACACGTTCACCATGGAACTCCACGGCGCGTACTCACACTGCCTCTTGTAGTCCTGGTCCGCGTCTCCCGCCCATTCACTGGGCCACGGTTCGCCGCTGTGGCCGCCGCCCGTAAACCAGCCGATGGGCCGTGGTGTTTGGGCCAGCGTTGGCATGAGCATCAGGTCCCACTCCGAATACTGGGCAACGGTATCCGTGGTGAACTGCCGTAGGAAGCCGAGCGCTTCCTGCACTTTTGCGCCGCTCCGCTGTTGCGCCCGACGCCGGAACGTCCGGGTAAGCGGGGTCAGCAGCGCCTCCCGCTGGGGAGCTATCCGGGCGCTCCCGACGCCGGCCGTCCAGGCCGCGGTAAATGCTTCCGGGTAGCGGTTGTCGTAGCGGATGTCTGCGTCAAGGACACGGTGGCCTGCGCTTTCCAACAGGTTCCGGCCGCGGTGGAGCGCGTCCAAGGCTTCCGTTTCGACCTCGAACGGATAGCTTGCGGCCCAGGGGCTGTCCAAGGTCACTCCGATGCGCAGGGGGTCGGGCGCCGCGTAGACGTTGGCGAGGTAGCCGCCGTCGGGCCTGTCTTCGATGGGGACCAGCGCATCCAGCAGCAGCGCGGCATCCGCTGCGTTCCTCGCGAGGGGTCCGGCGACCACCAACTTGGCAGCGTCACCGGCGCTCGCCCCCGACGGCACCAGCCCCCGGCCCGGCTTGAGGCCCACCAGCCCGCAGGCGCCGGCCGGGATGCGGATGGACCCGCCACCGTCGGTACCCGGTGCGAACGGCACCATGCCGGCCGCAACCGCGGCGGCACTCCCGCCCGAAGAGCCACCCGAGCTCCGGGCCAGGGAATGTGGATTGCGCGACGGCGGTGCCACGCGGTTTTCGCTGTAGGCGGTGAGTCCGAATTCCGGAACCTGGGTCTTGCCCAGCGAGATGACCCCTTGGGCCTTCAAGGTGGCTGCCAGGGCGCCATCCTCGGGTGCCGGCTTGTGCTCCAAGGCCGCGCTGCCGTGCGTGGTGGGAACGCCGGCCACATCCGTGAGGTCCTTGAAGGCAACGGGCATGCCGTGCAACAAGGGGAGTTCGCTGCGCTCGCCGTTCGCATGGCGTTGGTCCGTTGCCGCGGCGGCGGCCATCGCGTGCTCGGCGGTCACGGTGATGAAGGCGCCCAAGTGCCTGTTGCGCGTCTCAATGACGGACAGGAAGTGGGTGGCGGCCTCACGGGCAGACAGCTCGCCGCTGGCCAGGGCATCGCGGAGTTCAACTGCCGTCAACGCTGCGATCCCTGACTGGTGGGCAGGGGGTGAATCAACCAAGGAAGCGCGACTCCAGCCGTTCTTCGATGGCAACCGCATCAACGCTTTCGCCGGCTCCTGCCGTCACGCGGAATGCTGCTTTGTTCTTCACCGAGGAGACCACCTCCGCCAGTTCCGTCCCGCGGTAGACCAGCCCGACGCCGTCGTCCGTACAGTGGGTCTCCCCGAGCGTTCCGTTCGCCACCAGCCTGTGGACCGTGGGGCGGCGGCGCAGTTCGGAATCGAAGTGCACGCCATTATGGAACGGGAGGAATCCCAAAGAGTTCGTGACGGGCCTCAACTCGGGACCGAAGGAGTCGGTGACGCCGCCCTTGAACCAGCAGATGGAACCAGCCGACACCCCGGCGAGTACCACGCCGCTCTCCCACACCTTCTTGAGGATGCCGTCCAAGCCATGGGCGCGCCACACCGCCAGGAGGTTCACCACGGATCCGCCGTTGACCCACACCACGTCCTGCTCCAACAGGTACGCCTCTGGATCCTCGACGTTGGGCATGGTGAACAGGTTCAGGTGGCTCAGGTCGAAGCCCGCAATCCGTGCTGCCTGGTCGATTTCCGCGGCCCACCATCGTTGGTCCCCACCGGCGGTGCCGATGTGGGCGATCCTCGGTGCCCTGCCCGTGACACCGGAGAGTTCCACGGCATAGTCCACCAGTGAGTCGAACTCGATCCGCGTGCGGCTGCCCTGCCTGTACCCGCCGGACGTGGCAAGAATAGTGGGTTGGACAGCAGCCATGACCTGCTCCTTACTCCTGGGTTGCGTCGGTGGGAGTGACTGGCACCCAGTCTTCGCGGGAAGGCGCCGGCATGCAAGGAGGTCCCGCCCTGCGGGCGCGGCGTGCGCCTCCCGGGCACTAGGCTGGATGCAGATTCCGTGAACCGATGGAAGGGACTGCCGTGAGCGACTTCGAAACAGTGACCGTGGGCGACATTCCGGCCGACGCCAGCATCCTGGACGTCCGCGAAGACTACGAGTGGGTTGCCGGCCACGCCGAGGGTGCGCGCCATATCCCCATGGACCAACTCCCCGCGCGCCTGGAGGAATTGGACCCGGATGACGATTTATTCGTCATCTGCCGCACGGGCGGCCGCTCGTTCCGGGTGGTGCAGTGGCTCGTGGCCCAGGGCTACTCCGCCGTTAATGTGGCTGGCGGCATGGACATGTGGTTCGAAGCAGGCAGGCCGATGACCTCCGACAACGGCCTCAAGCCGGTCGTCCTCTAATAACGGGCAAGGAATATATTGATGCCTGCAGTTCCCATGTATACGTTCCTGGGCCCGGAAGGGACGTTCACTGAGGCTGCGCTCATGCAGGTCCCGGGTGCTTCGGAAGCTACCCGCGTCCCGTGCACCAACGTCAACACCGCCCTTGACCGCGTGCGTGCAGGTGAAGCTGACGCTGCCATGGTGCCCATCGAGAACTCGGTGGAAGGAGGCGTTACGGCAACCCTCGACGCCATTGCCACAGGACCGGAGCTCCGCATCCTCCGTGAGGCGCTGGTTCCCATCACGTTCGTGCTCGTGGCGAGGCCCGGCGTCGACCTTTCGGACATCCAGCGCATCTCCACCCACGGCCACGCGTGGGCGCAATGCCGCCTCTGGCTGGACGAACATATTCCCCAAGCGGACTATGTTCCGGGTTCATCGACGGCCGCTGCCGCCATGGGCCTGCTGGAGCCGGACGCGCCCTACGAGGCTGCCATCTGTGCGCCGCTGGTTGCGGCCGGGCAGCCGGGACTGAACGTACTCGCCGAGAACATCGGGGACAACCCGGACGCAGTCACCCGGTTCATCCTGGTGGGCCGCCCCGGTGCCCTGCCGGAACGTACGGGGGCGGATAAGACCACGGTTGTTGTGCCGTTGCCGGAGGACCACCCCGGCGCCCTGATGGAAATCCTGGACCAGTTTGCCTCCCGCGGCGTCAACCTGAGCCGCATCGAATCACGGCCCACCGGCCAGTACTTGGGCCACTACTTCTTCAGCATCGACGCCGACGGCCACGCAGCCGATTCCCGCGTGGCCGACGCCCTCGCCGGACTCCACCGGATCAGCCCCGCCACGCGGTTCCTGGGGTCCTATGCCCGCGCCGATAAGCAGCCGGCCGTCGTGGCACCGCACACCTCGGACGCTGCTTTTGCGTCTGCGCATGCCTGGGTGGAATCGATTATTAAGGGCTGATCGATTGTTCGGTACGGGCCATCTCCGGCGAAATCATTGACGCTTCAACCCCCTTTCGCGCGACTGTAAGTGTGCGTATGCTTGCCTGATCCATAAACGATGGATGAATGCCCAAACGAAGGGAGACGTCATGTCAGTGCATCGCGATGACAAAGACGGCCAGGGCATGATCGTCAATCCCAAGCCGTCCGGCGACAACAAGGACGACTGGGACGGCGACGAAGCCGACCGTGCGGATCGACTCCGTTTTGAAGAAGAACAGGCCATGATCCGGGAGCAGGCCGAGGCCCGCGCGGCGGCAAAAGCTGCCCAGAAAGAGGCTGACCGGAATGCCGCAGAGCCGGATAAGGGAACCCTCTAAGGGTGGCTCTTCGGCACCCGCACCAGCAGCGAGCCGGGCTGCACCTGGACGGTGACCTCGGTGGCCTCACCTGACGGATCGCCGTCGAGCTGTGTTGCCATGGGTTCCTGGCTGCGGATGCTGACTTTCTGCGAACGATAGAAGTTCATCACCGGCAGGTTCCGGTTGTGCTTGAACAGCACCTTCGCGTACATCGCGATCCAGCCCACCGCACTGCGCGGACTCATCACCACGATGTCCAGCATGCCGTCGTCGACCATGGCCTGCGGGATGAAGTCGATGCCGCCGGGGATCAACCCGCAATTGGCGAAGAGCACGCTGCGGATCTTACGGGCCTGTTCCGGTTCGTCGTCCATGGCGATGGTGACGCGTTTGCGGCGGCCCGGCAGGTGCCGCACGCCGGCTTCGGTATAGGCGAGCCAGCCCACCGTTTTCTTGAGGTCTTCCTTGGTGTCGCCCACCACTTCGGCATCCAGTCCCATGCCGGCGATCACCAGGAACGTGTGCGTGGACGACTCCCCGGTGATGCTGTTCTCGATGCCCATGGTTGCGGTGTCGATGTAGCGCTGGTGCCCGAACAATGCCACCTGGATGCAGCCGGCGAGATCGTAGACGTCCAGATCCACGTTGCGGGCCAGCAGGTTGCCGGTGCCCAGCGGAATCAGTCCCATCGCCACGCCCTGGTGCGCCAGCGACTCGGCCACCACGCGCACCGTACCATCGCCGCCGCACGCAAGAACGACGTCGGCCCTTGACTCTAGCGCTTGGCGGGACTGGGCGTATCCCGGGTCCTCGGGCGTGGTCTCGTAGAACGTCGGCGGATCCCAGCCGGCCAGGTCGCAGGCATCGATGATCGCCTGCCGCGCCTCGTCGGACTTGTTCTTCACCGGATTGAGGATCACCGCCACCTTCTGGTGGCCGGGGTTCGGCCTGTGGGGGTCATCCGCCACGGCACTGCGGATATGGCGGGCCTTCAAGCGCCGCACGCCCCACCAACTGGAGACGGCAAATGCCACACCCCCAGCGAGAATCACCCACCAGATCCAGTCGCTCATTGTGCTCCAACACTATCCGTTCCGGTGGGGCGCTTTGTGCCGGTCCGTTCCCCGTGCTTCGCGGAACAGGGAATCGTGGCCGATTCGATACTCTTGTGTGGTGATCGACGTAAAAGACCTCAGCGAAAACCCGGACAAGTTCCGTGCCAGCCAGCGCGCCCGCGGCGCCGACGAGTCCGTTGTGGACGCGATCATCTCCGCCGATTCCGACCGCCGCGCAGCGCTGATCCGCTACGAGACCCTGCGTGCAGAGCAGAATGCGTTCGGCAAGAAGGTTGCGCAGGCCAAGGGCGAGGAGAAGCAGGCCCTGCTGGCCGAGGTCAAGGAACTGGCCAACGCCGTCAAGGCTGCGTCCTCGGAAGCCGACGTCGCACAGGCCAAGCAGGATGAACTCCTCCGCGTCATCCCCAACCTGGTGGTGGACGGCGTGCCCGAGGGCGGCGAAGACGACTTCGTGGTGGTCAAGACCGTGGGAACGCCCCGTGAATTCCCCGACTTTGAGCCGAAGGACCACCTGGAGATCGGTGAACTGATCGGCGCCATCGACATGGAACGTGGTGCCAAGGTTTCCGGTGCCCGCTTCTACTTCCTGAAGGGTGTTGGTGCCCGCCTGGAGATGGCACTCCTGCAGATGGCCATGGAACAGGCCATCGAGGCCGGCTTCGTGCCGATGATCACCCCCACTTTGGTGCGTCCGGAAACCATGCAGGGCACCGGCTTCGATGTAAAGCACGACGCCGAGATCTACCGTCTCGCTGAAGACGACCTTTACCTTGTGGGAACCTCGGAGGTGGCCCTCGCCGGCTATCACGCAGACGAGATCCTGGATCTCTCAGCAGGCCCCATCCGCTATGCGGGCCAGAGCTCCTGCTACCGCCGCGAGGCCGGTTCGCACGGCAAGGACACCCGCGGCATCATCCGCGTGCACCAGTTCAACAAGGTGGAGATGTTCATCTACACCACGGTTGAGGAAGCCGCCGCCGAGCACGAGCGTTTGCTGGCGTGGGAAGAGGAAATGCTGGCCAAGTGCGAGCTTCCCTACCGCGTGATCGACACCGCCGCGGGAGACCTTGGCATGTCCGCGGCCCGCAAGTTCGACTGCGAGGCCTGGGTTCCTACGCAGAACGCCTACCGTGAACTCACGTCCACCTCGAACTGCACCACGTTCCAGGCCCGCCGGCTCAACATCCGCGAACGCGTGGTCAACGACGAGGGCGTACCCAAGGGAACCCGCGCCGTGGCCACCCTGAACGGCACGCTTGCCACCACGCGGTGGATCGTTGCGCTCCTGGAGCACCACCAGAACCCGGACGGCTCCGTGAACGTCCCGAAGGCCCTGCAGAAGTACCTGGGCGGCCTGGAAGTCCTCCCGGTTCTATAGCCCAAGCAACTCGCAGTTGTGGTTGTTTTGAGCGCTCAGAACAACCACGACTGCGAGTCAGTTGGGGGGCGAGAGTTCACTGACCGTTAAGGCGCTGCTGTGGCCCCGGTCCTATGAGCTGTCAGGGGTGTCTGTTCTACTGGAACCATGACTATTTTGACTGATACTCCAGTTGCTGGCATCGATGACCAGCCAATGAACAACAACAAACTGATGATTGCTTTGGACGTGGACGGCACGCTCGTGGATCACGATGGCCACATGTCGCCGGCTGTCCGGGAGGCCGCGCAGGCCGTCGTAGCCAACGGCCACGACGTCATGATTGCCACCGGGCGTTCCCTCAATGCGACCCTCCCGATCATCGAGCAGATCGGCCTGGAACGCGGCTATGCGGTGTGCTGCAACGGCGGCGTCACCCTTCGCCTGGACCCCTCGCTGGATGAAGGCTACGAAATCATCCACAAGGCCACCTTCGATCCCGCCCCTGCCCTCAAAGCACTTCGGGAGCGGCTGCCCAATGCCAAGTACGCGCTGGAGGACGAGGCGGGCAACTTCCTCTCCACCGAGCGTTTCCAGGACGCCAGCTTCGGTGTCGAATCGATCGGCGTGGACTTCCAGACCATGCTGGATTCCGTGGCTGTGCGCGTGGTGGTGTTCAGCAGCGAGAACACCTCCGAAGAATTCAACGCCGCCATCCACCACATTGGACTCTCCGGCGTGACCTACTCGGTGGGCTGGACGGCCTGGCTGGACATCGCGGCCGAGGGCGTCACCAAGGCCAGCGCTTTGGAAGCCCTGCGCCTGCAGCTTGGCACTGATCCTGACAACACACTCGCTATCGGCGACGGCCGCAATGACATCGAGATGCTCACCTGGGCCGGCCGCGGGGTCGCCATGGGCCAAGCACCGGAGGAAGTACTGGCAGTGGCCGATGAGGTCACCGCGTCAGTGCTCGACGACGGCGCCGCCTTGGTCTTGCGCGACCTGCTGTAGGTGCGGCGCGGCTTGGTCCGCTGCCGCGCGGGGGCGCTTCCGCGCCGAGGCCTCCTAGACTGGCGCTGTGCTGTATCAGGAGTGCCCGGCGCCGCCCGGGCTGAGGCCCTTTGCCACTCAGTTGTGGTTCGTCCAAACTGTTCCGAGGGCCAGGTACGAGAAGATCCTGCCGGGTCCATCCGCCCACTTGATCCTGAACCTGTCCGATCCGTACCGGCTCATCACGCCCTCCGGGGATGGGAATGGGTATACGGCGACGGAGGTCTCCACTGGTTTCTACTCCGGGCTCCAGCGGAGCTACCTGGTCAGCGAGAACCCGGACCGGATCTTCAACGTAGGCGCGCGGCTGACTCCGTTTGGCCTGTCAGCGTTCACCAGCCGGCCGCCGTCGGAATTCCAGGGCAAAGTGGTGGACGCCCAAGGCGTCCTGCCCGGGCTGACCGACCTCCGGCCACGCTTGCTGCAGGCGGATCCGCAGGAGGCGTTCGCGGTGCTGGGCGGGTTCTTGGAACGGTCGCTGCGCCCGGAACGGAGGCTGGATCCACGTACCGCCAGGGCCGTGGAGACGCTGGCCAGGGAGGACGTGGAGATCGGACGCCTGGCTGCCGGCCTCAACATCAGCAGGTCCACGCTGGAACGCATCATGATGCGTGATTGTGGATTCACGGCCAAGGCCTACTCGGACGTCTGCAGGTTCTTCCGCTTCGTCAACGCTGCCGCAGCCATGCCTGAAGGATCGGTCCCCGGACGGGATCTTCTGGCCTTGGCCGATTACTATGACCAGCCGCACCTTATCCGTGCGTTCCGGAGATTCAGCGGATTCACACCCACCGAATATCTGCGCGTGGTGCAGAGTTACGGTGCCGAGTACGCCACGTTCGTGCCCTTGGAACAGGTTTCCAGCCTGGCGTAGTGGATGCGGCATTTGTACAAGACCGGCCGCCGGTTGCGTCGTAGGGTCCTCTCAGTATCCGCAGATGAAAGGACTCACATGACCATCAATTGGCTCGGCGTCCTGTTGGCCGCACTGGCGACGTTCGTGGTGGGCGGGCTTTGGTATTCGTTGCTGTTCGCTAAACCGTGGCAGAAGGCAGCGGGCGTGAGCGATGAGCAGTTGAAGTCCGGAACAGCCCGCGTGTTCCTGGGTTCGTTTGTCCTTGCCGTGGTGATGGCCGTTTTCCTGGCGGCATTCATCGGGCGTGCCGGCGCGGGCTTCGGCACGCTGGCCGGCTTGGCTGCAGGGGTGGGGTGGGTAGCGACCGCCCTCGGGGTGAACTACCTGTTCGAGCGTCGGAGTCCGGTTTTGTTCGCCATCAACGGCAGCTACAACGTGGTGACATTTACCGCGATGGGGGCCATCCTGGGGGCAATGCAGGCCTAGCCGGCCCACCCGCGGCCACTGCGGTGGCGGGGTTTACTTGAAGTGTGTTTCGATGGGGCCGCCGCCTGCCCTGTCGACTATTGCCTGCGCTACGTCCCGCAGCTTGACGTTTCTGTTGCTTGAGGCGCGCTTGATGAGCTCCACGGCCTCGGCCTGGCTGCAACGGTTCTGGGCAATGATGATCCCCGTGGCGATATCGATGACCGTCCGGGAGGCCATGGCGGCCTTGAGGTCCGTGGCGGTTTGGCTGTGTTGGGCCAGGAGGATGGCCAGGCGCAAACCCTTGGAGGCCTGGAGTGCGTAGTCGGTGGCCCTTTGCACTGCGGCTTGGTTGAACGCGTGGGAGTTTTCTGAGTACAGGTTCAGCCCGGCCTTGGTGGATTGGTCCAGGAGTGGGAAGGGAAGTGCCAGGATCGACCCTATGCCTTGCTCCCGGGCTGCGTCGGTGTAGTCAGGCCAGGTGTTGTCCTTCGACAGATCGGGGATGTGGACCTGGACCCCATCCCGGGCAGCTGTGAGGCACGGACCCTCGGCGAATTGATACTGGAGTTCGTCCAGCTGCAGCGCACGTTCGCTGCTGCTGGCGACCGTGGCCGCAGTCCTGCGACGCAACAGGGTGACCCCGCAGTGGACTGAGGTGTTGTTCACGCTGAACATGGCTGCGGAATGCCGTGCAAGCTCGGTAAGGAACGCCTCCACATCCGGATTGTCCAGCAGAAGATCCTGGATCTCTGCGGCGACGGGCTGGGTTTCAGTGGTTTGCTGTCGATCCATGACTACCTCCGATCACGGGGTTCGGGGCTGCTCTCCAGGCTTGGCCCCCAGGAACCACCCTATCCAATAGTAAGTACTCTTGGCTTAAGATGATAAGTATGCTTGGCTTTTAAGCAGAGTCTTGCCATGGGCTCCCTCGCCCGGTCCAAGGATTTGAAGCCCATGCGACAAGCCCGACCAACTCATGCATCCGTCCGTGCCCACTCAGCGGAAAGCACCATTCGGCGAAGCTTTTGCGATGGACTGGTGCTGGATCACCTGAACCTCGCGAAATCCATTGCTGCCAGGTATTCCGCCCACGCCCACGACATCGACGACGTCCGCCAGGTCGCCTATATGGGCCTCATCAAGGCTGCCCGAGGGTACGACGAAGCCAAGGGCGTCAGCTTTCCTGCCTACGCTGCGCCAACCATCGCAGGCGAGGTCAAAAGGTACCTTCGCGACCATTGCTGGGTGGTCCGTCCGCCCCGGCCCATCCAGGATCTGCGGCGGCAGGTCCTGGCACGTACCGAAGAAATGACGCAGGTCCTGCAGCGCACGCCAACGCCGGAGGAGGTGGCAGAGGACCTGCGCATGGAGCCGTGCCAGGTACGGGAAGCCCTCATGGCCGGAACCAGCAAGAGGCCTGACTCCTTGGATGCGCCTGCTGCCGAAGGACGGGACGGGCTGCAGGGATCGCTCTCAAGCATCGGTTGCCCCACCGACAAACTCGACGATGTCCTGGCGCTTCGGAATGCCATCAGGACCCTGAGCGCCGAGGACCGCCACCTCTTGTACAGGCGCTATTACCGCGAGGAAACCCAATCCACCATCGCTGAGGCACTGGGGATGTCCCAGATGCAGGTCTCGCGAAAGCTCTCCAAGATCCTGGTGGCTCTTCAGGCGCAACTGCTGGACGGAGGCCAAGCCCGGCTTGAGGACGGAACAGCACCGTGAAACCGGACCAAGCGCCTCTACAGCTTCAGCACTTGAGCCCTTCCACGGCGGCCACAACGTCCTGAACCGTCACGGCCAGGAGTGCAGGGTCCGGATCGCTCGCGAAAACGTCGCCACGGCGACGTTCGACGGCGGTAAGCACCACGTGCGGGCCTGGCGGCGGACCCCATTCCTCTGCCGGCGCAGGCCCAAAGAGCACCACTGACGGCCGCCCGTAGGCGGCAGCCAGATGCGCGGCACCAGTGTCCGCGGAGACCACGAGCCGCGCTTCAGCGATGGTTGCGGCGAACTCGGCCAGCCCTTGCCGCCCGGCCAGCACCCCGCCGTCGAGGTTTGCTCCTTTGGCCTTTGCCAACGCGGCCGTTTCCCGGGCGCGTCCGCGTTCCGACGTTCCGCCGGTGAACACAACCTGGTGGCCGGCCTGGGTGAGTTCAACCGCGACGTCGGCGAAACGGTCCACGGGCCAAAGCCGGCTGCCGTACGCAGCACCCACGTGGATGACGGTGGCGCCGGGCCGCGGCGACGGAACGGAGGTGCGGTTGAGGCGGTAGTCCATGGGATCGGCGTCGATGCCATGCCAGTTCAGCAGGCGGGTCCAGCGCTCGCGTTCGTGGAGGCCGGTGGTCCACTCGGGGCCGTCCAGGCCGGCGGAGCGGTGCGCCACAATGCGATTGGCGCCAAGTTCCCCAATCCGCTGCCGGCTTTCCGGGCCGTTCCCGTGCAGGTTCACCGCAACGTCAACCACGCCCGGGGCGATGGTGAGGGGATGGTCCAGGCCCGGGGTGGGCCAATGGTCGATGCCGCCAACCAACTCCAGGGCTTCCCCGATCCACGCTGGCGCCGCATACAGGATGCGGTGTTCCGGGAAGCCCCGTCGAAGTCCGCGAAGGGCCGGAACGGCTACCAGCAGGTCCCCGAGTTTCAGCGCCCGAAGGGCAAGCAACACAGGTTGTCCATCGAATTCAGCATTGATCAAAGTGACCTCCCGCTAGGAGTCTAACCACAGGAAACTTCTCCGGGCCGCGCTGTTTAGCCCTGAAGGAACTGGGGAACGTTGCCGGTATGGGAGGAACCGGAACGTTGAAGGCGGTCCTGTTTGACCGCGATGGAACGCTGGTAATTGATGTGCCCTACAACGGCGACCCGCGGTTGGTGCGGCCCATGGAGGGTGCCCGTTCGGCCGTGGCGAGGGTTCGCCGGGCAGGGCTGGCAACGGGTGTGGTGAGCAACCAGTCGGGAGTTGCCAGGGGGTTGCTGACCCTCCAGCAAGTGCACGCCGTGAACCAGCGCGTGGACGAACTGCTGGGTCCGTTCGACGTATGGGAGATTTGCCCGCACGGCAGCTGGGACGGATGCGCATGCCGCAAGCCCGCGCCCGGGATGATCCACCGGGCCTGCGAGGCGCTGGGCATCGAGCCGTCGGAAACTGCCGTGATTGGCGATATCGGCGCGGATCTGGGAGCGGCCAACGCTGCCGGCGCCCGCGCCATCCTGGTCCCCACGGAGGTGACGCGGAAAGAGGAAATCGAAGCCGCGGAACTGGTGGCCAACGATTTGTGGCATGCCGTGGAGATGCTGCTGTCACTTCAGCAACCGTCCTCCGGTAAGGCACAGTCTGGTGCGCCTGTATGAGCCGCGTCCTGGTGGCCCGGCTGGACAGCATGGGTGATGTCCTCGTTTCAGGCCCCGCGCTGCGGGCTGTGGCCAACGGAACGCGAGCGGACGGAAGCAGGCCCAACGAGGTGGTGCTGCTCTGCGGTCCCGAGGGTACGGGTGCTGCGGAGATGCTGCCCGGTGTCACCCAGGTGCACACATGGCCCTGCCCTTGGATTGTGAACCCGGCCCCGCCGGTCACGGAGGGCCTCACGAACGGCCTGGTCGAATTTGTCCGGAGTTCCCGGATTGAGGAGGCCGTGCTGCTCACGTCCTTCCACCAATCTCCCCTTCCGCTCGCCATGTTGCTCCGATTGGCCGGGGTCCGGCAGATCACGGGTGCCTCCACGGATTACGCGGGGTCGCTCCTGGATGTGCGGCTCAAGCCCGGAGAAGACTTCCCCGAAGACCAGCCCGAGGCCGTGCGGGCCCTCGGCATCGCCCAGGCCGCGGGGTTCCAGCTTCCTCAGGGCGACGACGGCAAGCTCCACATCACGCCAAGTACAGACGACCTGGTGGATGAGCTGGGCAAGGACGGCCCGTACATCGTGGTGCATCCTGGTGCAGCCGCTCCCGCCCGTGCCTGGCCGGCGCTGCACCATGCGGCCACTGTGGAACTGCTTGAGGCGTACGGGCACCGGGTGGTGGTCACAGGAGGACCTGGTGAAACCTCCCTTACGGCCACGGTTGCAGGGCCTTCGGCGCAGGACTTGGGCGGCAAGACGCCTCTCCGCACGCTGGCGGCGGTACTGGAGGGCGCCGCCGTCGTGGTCACCGCCAATACGGGACCCGCGCACCTGGCCGCGGCAGTGGGCACACCGGTGGTTTGCCTCTTCGCGCCCGTGGTTCCGGCCATCCGTTGGGCGCCCTACGGCGTACCCCTGGAGCTCCTGGGCGACCAGGAAGCGGCCTGCAAGAACACCCGTGCGCGCAGGTGCCCCGTCCCCGGCCATCCATGTTTGACCTCCGTGACGCCCGAGCAGGTGGTGGAAGCCGTCGAACGGCTCCTGGGCGGGGTCTCTTCACTGACCACGCGACGAAAGGTGTGGAAACCATGAGAATCCTGGTGTGGCATGTCCACGGCGGGTGGATGGAAGCATTCGTCCGCGGACAGCATGAATACCTCCTGCCGGTAGAGCCCGACGGCGGCCCCTGGGGTTTGGGGCGCGGTGGCCGTGAGTGGCCGGTCAACGCAGTGGAAGTGGACTTGGGCGTGCTGGATCCGGACAGCGTTGATGCGGTGGTGCTCCAACGGCCCGAAGAGATCGCCGCCGTGGCCCGAACGTTGGGGCGCCGTCCCGGTAAGGACCTTCCCGCCGTCTACCTTGAACACAACACGCCCAAGGGGGACGTGCCCTTCACCATCCATCCGATGGCCGACCAGAACTCCATTCCCGTAGTCCACGTAACGCATTTCAACCAGCTGTTCTGGGATACGGGTTCGGCCCGCACGGTAGTGATTGAGCACGGCATCCCCGATCCCGGGCATCTCTACAGCGGTGACCGGGAAGAGATGGCGGTAGTGGTGAACGAGCCAGTCAGGAGGGGCCGCGTCACTGGCACGGACCTCCTCCCGGGTTTCGCCGGCGTGGCACCGCTGCGTGTCTTCGGAATGGGCACCGAATCCTTGCCTGAAGCGCTGAACCTGAAGGACCTTGGCCTCAGCGGGGAGCGCCTGAGGATCGCCGGCGATGTGCCGGCGGCCGGGCTCCATCAGGAACTTGCCCGTAGCCGCCTGTATCTCCATCCGCTCCGCTGGACCTCGCTCGGCCTGGCCCTCCTGGAGGCCATGCACCTTGGCATGCCCGTCCTGGCGTTGGGAACCACCGAAGCATACCGGGCGGTTCCCCGCGGTGCCGGGCTGGTTTCCAACGACCTCGAGGAGCTCCGAAGTTTCGCGCGGCGGCTTCTTGATGACCCGGACGACGCTTACGCGATGGGCCTGCTGGCCCGTGAGGCAGCACTGGAACGGTATGGGCTGGCGAAGTTCCACCGGGCCTGGGACGAACTCCTGGCCGATCCGGGCACGGGCCACCCGGTACGCCGTTCCTTCCTTGGAACGGAACACCACGATGCCGGTCCCGGTCCGGTGCCGCCAAGCCATGATGAAGAGAGGACACACCCATGAAGATCTCCATGGTTTCTGAACACGCCAGTCCGCTGGCTGCCTTGGGAGGAGTGGACGCCGGCGGACAGAACGTCCACGTGGCAGCGCTCTCCTCAAGCCTCGCCAAGCGTGGCCACCAAGTCACCGTGTACACCCGCCGTGACGATCCCGATCTCCCTGCAAGGGTGCAGGTGGCCCCGGGACTTGCCGTGGTCCACGTGGACGCCGGTCCGGCACGCCACATTCCGAAAGACGGACTGCTGCCCTATATGGGGGCCTTGGCAGACGGTATCTGTGCCGACTGGGACGGCGACGTCCCGGACGTGGTCCATGCCCACTTCTGGATGTCCGGACTGGCCGCCGTCCAGGCCGCGCGCCGGGCCGGAACAGCGGAGCCGGTACCCGTTGTCCAGACCTTCCATGCCTTGGGGTCAGTGAAACGCCGCCATCAGGGATCGGCGGACACCAGCCCGGCGGCCAGGGCCTGGCTGGAGCCGTGGGTAGGGCGCACCGCGGATTGGGTGGTGGCAACGTGCCCGGACGAAGTCTTCGAACTCAAGGCCCTGGGCATCAACAAATCCAAGGTCTCCATTGCTCCCTGCGGGGTGGACCTCACGCTGTTCGATGGCACGGCAGAGCCGGAGACGAAACCGCGGACCCACCGCATCCTCAGCGTGGGCCGCCTGGTTCCCCGCAAGGGTGTGGACCTGGTGATCCAAGCCCTCCCGCTGCTGGCCCAGGCCGGCCTGGATGATGTGGAGCTCCTCATTGTGGGCGGCTCCGGTGATGCCCTGTCCCTCGAGGAGGACCCGGAAGCGCAACGGCTCCGCGCCCTCACCAAGGAACTGGGCGTGGAGGACAAAGTGACGCTGCGCGGCCAGGTTCCCCGCGACGCCATGCCGGGGATCCTCCGCAGCGCAGACGCCGTGGTCTGCACACCGTGGTACGAGCCGTTCGGCATCGTGCCGCTGGAAGCCATGGCGAGTGGCGTGCCCGTGGTGGCTGCCGCCGTCGGGGGTTTGCGCGAAACGGTGGTGGACCAGAAGACCGGACTGCACGTTCCGCCGCGGGACCCGGAAGCCATTGCCGACGCCGTTGGGCGCCTTCTGGGAGACCCCACCGTGCGCGCCGAGATGGGCCGGGCGGGAATGCGCAGGGCACGCTCGCGCTATTCGTGGGACCGCATAGCAACAGACACCGAAAAAGCGTACCGATCCGTCCTCGCGGCCGGTCTGTCCCTGCAGGCCGGGGAAGGCCTGGAACCCCTGGAAGGAACGGCACTGTGACACCCAAAACGACAATGACACCCAAAACGACACTGAGGTCCGTTCCGGACACCGTTCCGGCGGGCTGGACCGGACCAGTCACCGGACCAGGCACCGGGAACACCGAGGTAACCACCCACCTGGACAACGTGCTGCCGGCCCTCGAATCCCTGCGCTTGCAGGCGGACCGGCTCTCCGGGTGGGGAATCGAACTTGCCCACCGGCTGCTCTCCGGCCAACGCTTACTGGCAGCGGGAAATGGCGGCTCGGCCGCTGAGGCCCAGCACCTGACCGCCGAGCTGGTGGGACGCTTCGACGCGGAACGGGCGCCCTTCTCAGCCATTTCGCTCCACGCCGAAAGCTCCGCCGTCACCGCGCTCTCCAACGACTACGGCTACGAGGAAGTTTTCGCCAGGCAGGTCCGGGCGCATGGCCGGGCAGGGGATGTGCTGATCCTGCTTTCCACGAGCGGACGGAGCCCCAACCTGCTCAAGGCCGTCCGTGCGGCCAACGAGCGCGGCATCGCCACGTGGGCCCTCACCGGTCCCGGCCCCAACCCCCTGTCCGAAGCCTGCGATGAGGCCATTACCGTGGACGCCATCGCGGCCAACGCCCAAGAGGGGCACCTCATCGCCGTGCACGCCGTGTGCCGGGCCTTCGACGCGGAAGTGGCACGCCGCACGGGATCCGGCAACGGGTCACGGCCGTGAAAGTGACCGTGGTGGGAGACCTTCTCCTGGATGTCGACATCAATGGAACCGCCACCCGGCTCAGCCCGGACGCGCCGGTGCCGGTGGTGGACGTCGCCGGGATCCGGCACCGGGCGGGTGGCGCGGGACTGGTGGCCACGCTCTTGAAGCGTGACGGCCACGATGTCACTCTCGTCACCGCAGTATCGGACGACGACGGCGCACGCCACCTGAGGCGCGCCCTGTCCGGTGTGCGGCTTCTCACGGGAGATCCGCTCGCGCCCACCCCGACGAAGACCAGGGTACGGAGCGGTTCGCACGCGGTGGTCAGGTTCGATGAAGGATGCGCCGCTGCTCCCCGGCCGGACTGCACCGCCGGGATGCGCTTGGCGATCGAATCCGCCGAGGCCATTGTTGTTGCCGATTACGGCCGGGGGATCACGTTCAACCAGGACATCCGGGCAGCGCTCGCCGCGGCCGCACACCGGGTGCCGGTGGTGTGGGACCCGCACCCCTCCGGCTCGGAACCGGTGGTCGGAGTTGCCGTAGTGACACCCAACTCCGCCGAAGCCGCGGCTGTTGCGAAGGCCGCCGGGCTGGGACACGCTTCGCCGGACAGTGCGGAAGCCGGAAAGCAACTGTTGGAACATTGGCACAGCAAAGCCGTGCTGGTGACCAAGGGTGAAGCGGGGGCCGTGCTGGTGGAGGCCTCTGGAGAAGCGGCCGGCATCCCGGCGCCCAGGACATCCGTGGAGGATCCCTGCGGGGCAGGGGACCGCCTGGCGGGGAGCCTCGCAGTGTACCTGGGCTCGGGGCTAGGGCTCCGCGACGCGGCAACGCGCGCTGTTGCCGATGCCTCTGCCTTCCTGGGCGGAGGCGGCGCGGCTTCCCTCGTGGTGGACACGGCCGCCGTGGACTCGGATGCCGTGGACACGGCCGCCTTGGAGTATGACGACGAAGGGGTTCCCGACCCCGTCGAGGCGGGTGCCGTCGTCGGACTTTTCGGCAGCCAGGCGGAAACGGACCCGCCCGACGGCGTCCAGCTCGCCCGGATGGTCCGGGCAAAGGGCGGAACGGTGGTGGCCACCGGCGGTTGCTTCGACTTGCTCCACGCCGGCCACGCCCGGACCCTGGCCGTAGCGCGGGAGATGGGCGATTGCCTGATCGTCTGCCTGAACTCGGACCAATCAGTTCGCCGGCTCAAGGGACCACACCGCCCGATCGTCAGCGAGGAGGACCGGGCCGAACTGCTGCTCGCGTTGTCCTGCGTGGACGCCGTGGTGCTCTTCGACGAGGACACCCCGGAGGAATGCCTGGAATTCCTGCAGCCCGATGTCTGGGTCAAGGGCGGCGATTACCAACCCGATGACCTGCCGGAAGCCCGGCTTGTGGCCAGTTGGGGAGGGCGATGCGTCACTGTGCCCTTCCATCCGGCCCGATCAACCAGCGGCTTGGCGGAAGCACTTGCCAAAGTCGGCTGACCTTTGTTCGAACCAACGAAAGGAACCGCATGAACACGCAAACACCTGGCCGTGTCATCGTCACCGGAGGCGGCTCCGGCCTGGGCGCCGCAATCGTCCAGGCCATCAGCGACGCTGGCGGCACGCCGGTGGTCTTCGACCGGGACGTCAGCAACGTGTCCGGCGCGAAAGCCCTGGAAGTGGATGTCTCCAACCGCGAAGCCGTGGAAGCCGCAGTGAAGGAAGCCGCGGAGAGCCTCGGCGGATTGGACGGCGTAGTGACGGCCGCGGGAATTGACCGCTGCGGCAAGCTCGGCGACGTCGCGGCGGAGGAATGGGAGAAAGTCATTGGGGTGAACCTCCTGGGCACTGTGTCAACGGTGCGCGCCGCACTGCCCTACCTGAAGGAGTCCCGCGGGCGGGCCATCACCATCGCCTCCACCCTGGGGCTCCGGGCACTCCCGGATGCCACGGCCTACTGCGCCTCCAAGTTCGGCGTCATCGGCTTCAGCCGGGCGCTCGCCGCTGAAACCGGAGGAGTCATCGGCGTCACCACCATCATTCCGGGCGGCATGAAGACCCACTTCTTCGACGACCGTGATGAGCAGTACAAGCCACAGGACGACTCCAAGCTCAACGACCCCGCCAACGTGGCGCAGGCCGTGGTCTTCGCCCTCTCGCAACCGTTCGGCAGCGAAGTACGCGAACTCCTCATCACCCCCGCAGAAGAAGGCTCGTGGCCGTAAGGTCCCGCACGTCCTGAACAACACCGGCCACGGCGATGCCCTCGATGAGGGTCTCGCTGTGGCCGCAGTGCGGAGCGGTCCATCCCACCTGCGTCACGTCCGCACCGCAGCGGGGGCACGCCGTCACCCATGACATGTGGACGCGGTGAAGGCTTCGGCCGCGCGGCCCGGCGTTGAACACATTGCCCACCCAGAAGATGCCCACCGTCGGGGTTCCCAGTGACTGGGCGAGGTGGCGTGGGCCGCTGTCGCTGGCCAGCATGACGGTCGCTTCTGCCAGCAGCGCGGCCAATTCCCCCAGTTCCAACTCGCCGGCTACAGAGCGCACGGCACCGCGGTCACGTCCAGGCACCTTTTCCCGCGCGAGTTCGGCTACTTCCTGCGCCACGGCTTTTTCCGAGTTGTCCCCAACCACCAACACCTGCGCACCTTCGGCGGCCAGGCTTGCGGCGGCCTCGGCAAAGTTCGACGTCGGCCATCGCCTCCTGGGATCGGTGGCACCCGGGTGGAGGACCACCAAGGAGGTACGCCGCGGGTCCTTTAGTCCTGTGGCGGCCTCCAAGTACCGGGACCGGGGCTTTAAGAGTGGCGGAATGATGGTGGGTGCCCCCGCGAGGCCCGCCAGCTCCAACCATCGGTCAGGTTCGTTTTGGTAGTAGACGTAGTCCAGGTTGCGCTCAAGGCGCTCCGCATCCGGGGTCCGTGTGCCCACGGTGTGGGGTGCGCCGAGTTTCCGCAGGAAAGGGTTGGAGTAACGTCCGCCGCCGTGCATCTGGAGGGCGAGATCGAATCTCCTGGCCTGCATGTTCCCCAGGAAGGCTTCGTGCGCCGCCGGGTCTTCATCGCCGTCGCGGACTCCCTTGGCGAAGGGAAGAATTTCGACGTCGTCCACCGGCCCGTCCGTGGCGGCCACCAGGGCCTGGTGGATGGGCGTGCCCAGCAGGGTGATGCGCGCTCCCGGGTAGGCCGCTTTCAATGCATGGAGGGCGGGATAGGTGTAGATCAGGTCCCCGAGGCCACCTCCGCGAAGGACTGCTATCCGCTCCACTCCCTGGAACTTCTCCAGCACCGGTCCAACAGCTGCTTCGAGGGAGGCCCTCGAATCCCGAGGAATGACCATGGAAACGTCCCTTCATGGAGGAAACCGGAAGCTGCCCGGCGTACGGGGAGCAGTTGCACGGAAAAGTACGCGGTGGGCGTGTGAAGCCCGGGCTGCTGGGTACCTGAGGGGAGCAGGAACTTGCCGCCACAACCGGAAGGTACCCCATGGCACTCCTCTCCAATCAAGAAGGTCTGGCCGAATGGTTGCCGGGCCGATTGGCCGAAGAAAAGCGCATCATCACCGTGATCGGCGATGCCATCCTGGATGGTTGGTG
Organism: Paenarthrobacter sp. NPDC018779; assembly: GCF_044391085.1. Classification (NCBI taxonomy): domain Bacteria; kingdom Bacillati; phylum Actinomycetota; class Actinomycetes; order Micrococcales; family Micrococcaceae; genus Paenarthrobacter; species Paenarthrobacter sp. NPDC018779. The sequence continues at coordinate 69,266 of NZ_JBIRZS010000022.1, forward strand.
GGACGGCCTGATCGAGCGGTTCTGCCGTGAAGCCCCTGCCCCGGTGGTCCAGGTGAAGCGCCGTGACTTTGCGCCCGGAGGAGCTGCGAACACCGCGGTAAACCTGGCCGCGCTCGGAGTCCAGGTACGGTTTGTCTCCATCATCGGGCAGGACCAGGCAGGGCAACAGCTCAAGGAGCTGCTCTCGGAAGCCGGGGTGGACGTGGCGAACATGCTGGCCCATCCGGACATGACAACCACCACCAAGTTCCGGGTGAGCAGTGCGGGCCAGGTGATGCTCCGACTGGACGACGAAGCCGGGAACGTCCCCAGCGATGCCCTCGATCAATTGGCGGAGAAAATTTCCGGCGCACTGCAGGGTTCACATGCCGTGATCGTGTGCGATTACGGTGCCGGGACCTTGGAAGGCCCGGTTCAGGACGCACTGTTGGCGGTCCTGGGCCCGGAAGATGCCGGGAAGGCAGCCGCCGGGACTGAATCCTCTCGACGCGGTGGCATGCTGGTAGTGGTGGACGCCCATCACCCGGAGCGCTGGGCAGGGCTCCGGCCGGACCTCGCCACCCCCAATGCCCAGGAAGCGGCACGGCTGGTGGGTGTCGAACTGCCCGGAGGAGTTGCCCGGTGCCCGTTCGTGGAGGCCCATGCCGAGCAGCTCCTGGCCGCTTCCGGTGCGGCCGCCGTCGTCGTGACCTTGGACCGGGACGGCACGCTGACGGTGCGCAAGGACCGCGACGGGAGCACGGCCACGCACAGGACCTGGGCCCGTCCGGAAACCGAAAAGCAGGCATCCGGGGCCGGGGACACCTTTGTGGCCGCGCTGGCCTTGGCGCGTTCGGCCGGCCTGCCCCTGACCACCAGCGTGGACCTGGCACAGGCCGCGGCGGACGTCGTGGTGCACCGGCCCGGCACCTCCGTGTGCAGCACGGAGGAACTGTCCCGCCATTTGCGCGAGTTCGCGGACACGGCCCTCACAGCTGGGGAGCTGGCCAAGCAGGTGCAGGCACACCGCCAGGAGGGCCGGCGGATCGTGCTGACGAATGGCTGCTTCGACGTCCTGCACCGCGGCCACACCCGGTACCTCAACCAGGCCAAGCAACTGGGCGACGTCCTGGTGGTGGCCCTCAACAGCGACTCGTCTGTTCGCAGGCTCAAGGGTCCCGACCGTCCGGTGAACCATGAGTCGGACCGTGCAGCCGTTATCGCCGCACTCAGCTGCGTGGACCACGTCACCGTGTTTGACACCCCCACGCCTATTCCGCTCATCGAGATCCTGCAGCCCGACGTCTACGCCAAGGGCGGCGACTACACCCCGGAAATGCTTGCCGAGACGGAAGCCGTTGAACGCTACGGCGGCACCGTGACCATCCTGGATTACGTGCCGGAACACTCCACCACGGCAGTGCTGCAGCGTATCCGTTCAACGGGTGAGCCCACCAACCACTAAAGCGAGGAGAAGCCCATGCGCATCGTCATCACCGGAGCCACCGGGAACGCCGGAACGGCGCTCCTCAGACGATTGCAGGCAGCCCGTTCCGAGGAAGGGGCTGATCTTGAACTTGTGGGCATAGCCCGCAGGGAGCCGGATGTGCACGCCGCTCCCTACCAGGGAGTTGAATGGCACTTCCTGGACGTGGGCGACCACCGGGACCGCAAGGCCCTGGAAGCAGCCGTGTCCGGGGCCGACGCCGTGGTCCATCTGGCGTGGCTGATCCAGCCGAACCACAACCGCAAACTCTTGCGCCGGACCAACGTTGCCGGCACAGCCCATGTGCTCGCTGCAGCGGAAACAGCCGGAGTGAAGCACATCGTGTGCGCTTCGTCCGTGGGCGCCTACTCGCCCGCGCCCAAGGATCAGCGGACCAAGGAGGGTTGGCCTGCCGGCGGGGTCAAAGGCTCGCACTACAGCGTGGACAAGGCTGCGCAGGAGCGCCTGCTGGACAACTTCGCCAAACAACACCCGGAGATCGTGGTTGCCAGGCTCCGGCCCGGGCTGATCTTCACCTCGGAAGCCGGCAGCGAAGTGGGCCGCTACTTCCTGGGCCGCCTGCTCCCACGCCTCCTGCCGCGCAAGCCGTGGTTGCCGCTCCTTCCGCTGCCCAACGAACTCGTGTTCCAGGCCGTGCACGCCGACGACGTTGCCGATGCTTACTGGCGCGTCCTCCAGCAGCGTGCCGAAGGTGCCTTCAACGTCGCCGCCGAACCCGTGCTGGACCCCAACGCGCTCGCATGGATCCTCAAAGCCAAGCGCCATTTGCCGCTGCCGCTCGCGGTGCTGCGCGCCGTCGTCGATGTTTCCTGGCGTATGCGCCTCCAGGTGACCGATGCGGGCTGGGTGGACATGGCCGCGGGAGCTCCCATCATGGACACGGGCAGGGCGCGGAGCCTGCTCGGCTGGATGCCGCACAAGTCCTCGCTGGAGGCCTTGACTGAAATCCTGGAAGGGCTGGGCGCCGGCCACGGGAGGGAAGCCTCGCCACCGCTGACGCCGCGCTGAACACGCGGCTACTCGGAGGACAAAACAGTGATCATCCGCCGCAGGCTCATGGCCACGGACGCGGCGGCGTTCACCGAGGCCTGACCGGCCGCCGCCTCGTTGATGGCGTCGGTCAAGGCTTGCACCCGGTCCCGTGCGTCGGCGAGCTGGTCCTTGAGCTCCCGGGCCTGGTCGTCGCGCCATCGATCGATCACGGCCGCCACGGATTCCAGCGCCTCGGCCAGATGGCTGAGGACGCCCTCCGGCAGCACCGTGTCCGCGCCCTCCTCCCAGATCACGCTGGCCAGCACGTCCGTGATGTCTTGGACATGGAAGGTGAGCCCTTCCACCGTCCGGAGTCCTGCCAGGTCGTCGGGAAGGCGACGTGCACGACGGCGGGACCTGGGATTCGCTTTGGTGCTGAGTTCCGCTTCGAGCACCGCAGTCCGGACGGTTGAAGCGGTAGCTGACAGTTCACCGCTGCGGCTTGCCCAGGCTTCGTGGTCCGGGGGCCAGGATTCCTCCATGGCGCGTGCCATGTCCGTGAGTTGCCGTGACAGGGCACTCCGGTGTCCGGCCAGTGCGGGGTCGATTCCTTCCAGGTGGAGCGGCGGGAACACCATCCAATTCACCGCGAAGCCAACGGCCACGCCCAGGGCCATCTGGAGGACGTACCCGAAGGAGAAGCTCTCGGCATTCGAATCCCCAAGGACCAGAACGAACAGCGCAGCCATGGGGATCCACTCGGACGCCGACCCGAGCCTCGGGAGGCCTCCAATCAGCACGCCCAGGCCCACCACGAGTGCCACCGAGAAGGCCGTGGGGGCGGCGAACGTGGTGACGGCGAACGCCATGCCAATGCCCAGGGCCAATCCCAGCAGGCTCTGGAGGCCGTGCTTGGCGCTCGCGGCCACGGTTGGATGCATGCTTACGAGCGCCCCGAGTGGGGCGTAGTACGGGTAGGCGGCTGCCGGTCCGGGCATGAGCGGCGCCAGGTACCAGGCGAGTCCGGCCGCCAAGGCAGTCTTGGCGGCGAACAGTAGGCGATGGCGGGTAACGGTCTTTCGAAGCGCGGAGATCAGCCGCTGCCTGCGGGGCATGGGGCTCATGGCTCCACGGTAGGCAGGCCAATCCGTGCCTGTCGAGGAGGAGTTCCCGTGCTGGAAATTCCGTAAAACTGGTGCGATTGAATTCGCAATCCGGGGGTACACACCCATTGATAGTAACGATACTTACTATCCCGGCTGCTGTCCGCAGCCTGCCAACTGTGGAAAGAGAGCGACAATGACTGAGAGCCAATCGCCGCAGGACGGAAGCTTCGCGGCGCCACGGAATGGGGTCCCCGCAGGGACCGAACCATACTCCGGAAGCTACCTGGACTCGCCAGCTGATCTTGGAACGGAAACCACCTCCGATTACCAGACGGGTTCCACGTCGGGAACCGGCACGGTGGAAAGCGCAAAGCATGAAGCCGCCGACGTTGCGGGCACGGCAAAGGATGCCGCCAGTGGTGTGGTTGACACCGCCAAGGACGAGGCCGCCAACGTAGCCCACGAGGTCAAGCTCAATGCCCGCCAGCTGCTCACGCAGACCAAGGGCGAACTGACCGACCAAGCAGCCACCCAGCAACAGCGCGTAGCCGAGGGATTGCGGTCCATTTCAGAGGAGTTGTCCAATATGGCCAATGCCTCCACCAATGGCGGCATGGCAACCGATCTGGTCCAGCAGGCGGCCGATCGTTCATCCTCCGCCGCCCACTGGCTGGAGAACCGCGATCCGGGATCCCTCCTGGACGAGGTCAAGAGCTTTGCCCGCCGCAAGCCCGGAGCCTTCCTCCTGCTCGCCGCAGGTGCCGGTGTACTTGCCGGACGCCTGGGCCGCGGCATGGCGGACAACGCTTCGGCGGATGGTGCCAGCACGGGTGCGGGAACTTCGCCGCGCGCCGAGTACTACCCCAGTTCCGGAGGCGCCGTGCCACTGCCCGCCGTCGACCTTCCTGGTCCTGATGCCACCACGGCAAGCTATGGCACCACGGCTGCCTACCCGGAGACGGACGGCGGCACCAAGGCGCAGGGCGACCCGCTCGCAGACCCCCTCGATGACCCGGACAGCCCGGAATACGGAGGTCCCCGATGAGCAGTCCCGCCGATTTGCCTCCAACACAAGCGCACATCAAAGCGGAAACCCAGCCCCTGGGCGAGCTGCTCAGTGACCTGACGCGCGATGTCTCCACGTTGATGCGCCAGGAAGTGGAGCTGGCAAAGGCCGAGGTCAAGGAATCGGCCACGAAGGCAGGAAAGGGCGCCGGCATGCTTGGCGGCGCCGCTTGGGCAGGCCACTTGGCGGTCGTTTTCCTGTCGCTCGCCCTGTGGTGGGCCCTGGGTCAACTGGTTGGCCTTGGCTGGTCCGCCGTCATTGTGGCCGTCATCTGGGGCATTGTCGCGGCAGTGCTCGCCAGCATGGGACGCAAGGAACTCAAGACCATCAAGGGCATGCCGCGTACAGCCGAGACAGTCAAGGAAATTCCTCCAACCTTTAAACCGAACACCGAGGAGACACGATGACGCAGAACCCGGACGCCCTGCGCGCCGATATCGAAGCAACCCGCCGACGGCTCAGCACCAACGTTGACGCCGTAGCGGACAAGGTCACTCCCTCGCACATCGTTCATCGCCGGGTGGACCGCATCAAGAACGCGGTCTTCGGAGCCAGCGACGACGTGCAGAATGCTGCCGGCAACGCTGCCCACCAGGCGCATGACGCTGCCGCCGACGTCGCTTCCAGTATTGGCGAGACCCCGCAGGTGATCACGCGGAAGACCCAGGGCAGCCCCGTTGCCGCAGGCTTGATCGCTTTCGGTGCCGGCCTGCTGGTTTCGGCCCTGATCCCGCCATCGGAGAAGGAACGCGAAGCTGCCCAGGCCGTAAAGGAAGCGGCACAACCGTTGACGGAAGAGCTGAGCCACGCCGCCAAGGAAGTCGCTGAGCACCTGAAGGAACCGGCAACCGAAGCAGTCCAGAACGTCAAGGAGACCGCTACCGAAGCGGCCGCCAACGTCAAGGATGAGGGGCAGGCTGCTGCTGCGGATGTCCAGGACCGCGCCGCCACGGCAAAGGACAACCTGGGTAACCAGTAGCTGGTCCGCTGGCCCAACTAATACGAAAGTATTGGTGGGTCAGGCTGCGGTGACCGGGGTGATGGTGACGTTGTAGCCGAGGTTGTTGAGTTGTTTGATGGCG
>NZ_JBIRZS010000023.1:0-74713 GCF_044391085.1 Paenarthrobacter sp. NPDC018779
ACCGCGCCATCAAACAACTCAACAACCTCGGCTACAACGTCACCATCACCCCGGTCACCGCAGCCTGACCCACCAATACTTTCGTATTAGTTGGGTACGCGTGGGGAACGCAAAAGACCCGCACCGGCGAACCGGTGCGGGTCTTCATTTGTGCGCCCAAAGGGATTCGAACCCCTGACCTTCTGTTCCGTAGACAGACGCTCTATCCAGCTGAGCTATGGGCGCATTTCGTGTGATTCTCGGCGGTCTGTTTCTCTGACCCCCTCGAACCTCAATAAACTTTACAGAAGTTCATGTGAAGTTCCAAATCGAAAAGCTGTAATCTAGCTAACTAGACCGGTCTAGGTGACCTTCGTCACTTAAAACGAGCATCTTGAAACGCAGATCCTTGAATTTCCGCGGTTTTTGTTTTTTGTTCCCTGGTTGTCCGATGTCTGACAGCGGATTGGTCTGGTCCGCGCCCCCTATCGTTTAGGACACACCACCGAACCCTAGGGAAGGGAACCGCAATGGGCGATCTGGCGCGACTGCCGCTGCTTGAGAAGGCACCTACTACGCATGCACGCCTGCTGGCCTGGGTTGAGGAAGTAGCCGAACTGACCCAGCCGGACCGCATCCACTGGGTTGACGGTAGCGAAGCAGAAAACAAGAAGCTGACCGACGAACTCGTTGAGGCCGGCACCTTGAAGCGCCTCAACCCGGAGACGTTCCCGAACTCCTTTGCGGCGTTCTCCGATCCGGCAGACGTTGCCCGCGTCGAAGAACAGACGTTCATCTGCTCCGAAAACGAGCGCGACGCAGGCTTCACCAACAACTGGATGGCCCCGGCCGAGATGAAGCAGAAGCTGCGCGGCCTGTTCGCCGGCTCCATGCGCGGCCGCACCATGTACGTCATCCCGTTCGTCATGGGCCACCTGGATGCCGAAGACCCCAAGTTTGGCGTTGAGATCACCGACTCCGCCTACGTTGTGGCTTCCATGCGCATCATGGCCCGCATCGGCACGGACGTCCTGGACCGCATCACCCAGACTGACGCCTTCTTCGTTCCGGCCCTGCACTCGCTCGGCGCCCCCCTCGAAGCCGGCCAGGCCGATGTTGCGTGGCCGTGCAACCCGGAAAAGTGGATTGTCCACTTCCCCGAAGAGCGCTCCATCTGGTCCTTCGGCTCCGGCTACGGCGGCAACGCCCTGCTGGGCAAGAAGTGCTATGCACTGCGTATCGCATCGGTCATGGCCCGCGACGAGGGCTGGCTGGCCGAGCACATGCTCATCCTCAAGCTGACCTCCCCGGAGCAGAAGACCTACTACGTCTCCGCTGCTTTCCCGTCCGCTTGCGGCAAGACCAACCTCGCGCTGCTCGACCCCACCATCAAGGGCTGGAAGGTTGAGACCCTGGGTGACGACATCACCTGGATGCGCTTCGGCAAGGAAGGAGAACTTCGCGCCGTCAACCCGGAAGCCGGCCTGTTCGGCGTGGCTCCCGGCACCGGTTGGGGCACCAACCCCAACGCCATGCGCGCCATTGCCAAGGGCAACAGCATCTTCACCAACGTTGCACTGACCGACGATGGTGGCGTGTGGTGGGAAGGCATGACCGAGGAAACCCCGGCCCACCTGACCGACTGGCGCGGTGAGTCCTGGACCCCGGACTCCGACAAGCCTGCCGCCCACCCGAACTCCCGCTTCTGCACGCCGATCGACCAGATCGACATGCTGGCTGAGGAATACTTCAGCCCCGAAGGCGTGGAGCTCTCCGCAATCCTGTTCGGTGGCCGCCGCAAGACCACCATTCCGCTGGTCACCGAGGCCCGCGACTGGTCCAACGGCATCTTCATGGGTTCCACGCTTTCCTCGGAGACCACCGCTGCCGCCGCCGGCGCAGTTGGTGTTGTCCGCCGCGACCCCATGGCCATGCTGCCGTTCATCGGATACGACGCCGGCGACTACCTGAACCACTGGGTCAACCTGTCCGCCAAGGGCAACCCGGAGCGCCTGCCGAAGATCTTCCTGGTCAACTGGTTCCGCCGCACTGCCGAGGGTAGCTTCGCCTGGCCCGGCTTCGGGGACAACGCCCGTGTGCTCAAGTGGGCCATCGAGCGCCTCGAGGGCAAGGCCGACGCAGTGGAGACCCCGATCGGCTTCGTTCCGACCGGCGACTCGATCGACCTCGAAGGCCTGGACATGACCCCGGCAGAAGTTGAAGCCGCGGTTCGCGTTGACGCCGACGAGTGGGCAACTGAGCTCGCCTCCATCGAGGAATGGTTCGCCAACTTCGGCGGATCCCTCCCGGCGGCGCTCCAGTCCGAGCTGGATGGCCTGAAGAGCCGCCTGGCCTAGACCCCTTAGGGACAACGGCGTCCTTAAGTGCACGACGACGGCCTGTCACCTTTCGCTGGAAAGGTGACAGGCCGTCGTCGTGGTTTAGGCGTTAGTTGGCGAGCCAGACGTCCGGCCCGAACACTTCGTAGTGGATGCGGGTAGCCGGGATACCGGCCTCGATGGCTTCGTCGCGGATCTTCTTCATGAAGGGCAGCGGGCCGCAGAGGTACAGCGAAGCATCCGCGGGCAAGTCGACTTCGCGCAGGGACATGAATCCTTGTTTGGCACCGGCCTGGGGGGTTTCGAGCCACAGCTGGAGTTCGGCGTCGATCCTGGCCGCGTCCGCGGTCATCTGGCCGCTGAGGGCCCAACTGTCCAGGGACCGTTCGGCGTGCAGAACCAGGACGTCACGCCCGGTGCCGGCATCGGCGAGGGAGCGCAGGATGGAAGCGGTGGGGGTGCAGCCGATCCCCGCCGAGGCCAGGATCACGGGCCCTTCGCCTTCCTTGAGCGTGATCTCGCCGTACGGGTTGGAGATTTCCAGGATGTCGCCGGGCTCGACGGCGGTGTGCAGGGCGGTGGATACCTCGCCGCCGTCGTTGAGCTTGGTGGTGAAAATGCGGCTGGTTCCGGCGCTGCCTGACAGGGAATACTGGCGGACTTGGCGGAGGCCGTCGGGCAGCGTCACCTTGACGCTGACGTACTGGCCGGGCTTTGCCGCGGTGACGGGAGTGTCGTCCGCCGGTTCCAAGGTGAAGGTCATGGAGTCCTTGCCCGCGGCTTGCTTGGACACCACGCGCCACGGGGTCCACATCCGGGTGTTGGCCTGGGCTGCGTAGAGGTCCTTCTCCAGCTTGATCAGCGCATCGGCCATGAGCCAGTAGACCTCGGTCCAGGCCTCGGCGATCTCTGGAGTAATGACGTCGGCCAGGTCGGCGGCGATGGCTGCGAACAGGTGCTCATAGACCACGCCGTACTGCTCCTCCGTGATACCCAGGGAGGCGTGCTTATGGGCGATGCGGGAGAGTACCTTTTCCGGAAGGGTGCCCGGGTTGTTGACCAAATGCGTGGCGAAGGCTGCGATGCTACCGGCCAGCGCCCTCTGCTGTTCCCCCGAGCGCTGGTTGGAGCGACTGAACAGGCCGTCCAGGAGTTCGGGATGCGCCGTGAAAAGGCGGTTGTAGAAATCCGCGGTGATTTCTCCGATCCGCGATCCGACCAGCGGAAGAGTGGCTTCAATGACGGGGCGGGACTTTTCCGAGAGCATGGTTCTCCTGGGGTTGGGGTCCGGCTGGGTTGTCCGGACGTGAGGCGTAAATATGCGTATTTGAAATACGTGTATTTACACCTCAATTTCTACTCCTCGTAGAAAAGATGTGCAAATCGCGACGCAGCGTGTCGCGGAGGGGTCTTACGGGGCGGCGACCGTGGCTTCGGTGGCGGGGGAAATTCCGGCCTGGAACTGTGGCCGCAGCCCAATGGTTTGGAACACCGGGGCCATCTGCCGGGCATGCGGCAGCGACGCAATCACCACGCCATCGAGTTCCCGGTAGAAGGCTTCCCGCGCCCGTTTCATGGCGTGGCGGAGCCCGCATTCGGTGAGGAGGGGGCAGTCGCCGTTGGGGGACTGGCACTCGGCAGGGTCCTGGCGGCTGTCGAGTTGGCGCAGCAGTTGGCCCACGGTGGCTTTGCGCCCGGAGGCGTTCAGCCGGGAACCCCCAAGCCGTCCGCGTTCAACATCGATCAGCCCCAGCTCACGCAGCCTGACCATGGCCTTGCTGACGTGGTTGTATGGCGTGCCAACAGCATCCGCCACAGCCTGCGTGGTCAACAGCGTTCCGTCAGGAGCTGCGGCCAGGACCATGACAGCGCGGAGGCTCACATCTGCGAACGCGTTGATCTTCATGGCATTTGCCTAACGTCGTGAGGTCTAGTCCACCCAGACGGTGGACTCATGGGTGTCTGCTTCCATGGCACCGAAGGTGAAACCGTCATTGGTTTGCGTGTAAGGAACGATGGCGGCCAGGACGCCGCCATCCCGGTGCTCGGCTGCGCCGGTGATGCCGTCCGATCCATGGTCCGGCAAGGATACGTCATAGGCAATGGCCACGGCGCGGTAGCCGTCACGGCCTTGGCGCAACAACTCCTGGACATCGGCCAGCATTTGTTCCGCGTCCAGCTCGCCGTTCTCATCCGGCTCGTTTGGGGTGACCAGGACAATCCGGAGCTCGCCGTCGTGGGACAGCGTGATGCCGAAGGGGAGGAAGCCACCGTTTTGGAGCAGGTGTTCCTGGGCCGTGCCAATGGCGGTGCCCAGGGTGTCGCGGAGCTCGCGGTCCTGGTCAGGGGTGGGGTCTTGTCCGGCCGGTTGCCCCGTTGCTTGAGGTTCTTGGCTCATGGTGTCAGTTTTCCTCTGCGTTCCTAGCCCCGGACGATTGCCAGGACGCGGTCGCGGATCTTTTCCATGGTGGCGTGGTCCTTGGCTTCGGCGTTCAGCCGGAGGAAGGGCTCGGTGTTGGAGGGGCGGAGGTTGAACCACCAGCTGCCGTCTTTGGCGCTGAAGGTGCTGCCGTCCATATGGTCGATCTCGATGTCTTCGGAGGCGAAGTCAGCGCGGACGCGTTCCACAGCGGCGGCCTTGTCCTCGATTTCCGAGTTGATCTCACCGGAGGAAACGTAGGGCTCGTACTGGCGGCCGAGCTCGGACAACGGACCGTCCTGCTCACCCAAGGCGGCCAGGACGTGCATGGCTGCCAGCATGCCGGTGTCTGCGTTCCAGAAGTCACGGAAGTAGAAGTGTGCCGAGTGCTCTCCACCAAAGACCGCGCCCTCTTGGGCCATCACTGCCTTGATGAAGGAGTGGCCCACGCGGGTACGGACCGCCCGGCCGCCGTCCTGGGCCACGAGTTCCGGCACGGCCTTGGATGTCAGCAGGTTGTGGATGATCACTGGGGTTTCCTCGCCGGCTGCCTTCGCGCGTGCGATCTCCCGGCGGGCCACCATGCCCGTGATGGCCGACGGCGATACAGGCTCGCCTTTCTCGTCGACCACGAAGCACCGGTCGGCATCGCCGTCGAAGGCCAGGCCAATGTCCGCGCCGTGCTTGAGGACAGCTGCCTGGAGGTCGCGCAGGTTTTCCGGTTCCAAAGGGTTGGCAGGGTGGTTCGGGAACGAACCATCCAACTCGAAGTACAGCGGCACGATCTCAAAAGGCAGGCCGGGGAGCAGCTTGTCACCCAAAACTGCCGGGGTGGTCAGGCCGGCCATGCCGTTGCCGGCATCGACAACAACCTTCAAAGGCCGCGACCCGGAAAGGTCCACGAGCTTGCGCAGGTACTCGGCGTAGTCCTTCAGGACATCCCGCACGCCGATCTGGCCGCGCTTGGCCGCGGCAGGGATGCTGCCCTGGTTCAGGTACTCCTCGGCGAGGGCCTGGATCTCCTTCAGCCCACTTTCGGAAGAAATGGGCTGGGCGCCGGCCTTGGCCATCTTGATGCCGTTGTACTCGGCCGGGTTGTGGCTGGCGGTAAACGTGGCGCCGGCGGCGTTCAGCGCACCACAGGCGTAGTAGAGCTCGTCAGTGGAAATCAGATCCAGCAACTGAACGTCCGCGCCACGGGCAGCAGCGCCCTTGGCGAACGCCTGGCTGAACTCCGGCGAGGACGGACGCATATCGCCACCCACCAGGACCGTCTGGCCCTCAAGGCCAAGGACATCAATGAAGGCAGCACCCACGGCCTGGACAATCTCAGCCGTAATGGATTCCCCAACGATGCCCCGGACGTCGTACGCCTTGAAGGAAGCCGAGAGGTCGAAAGTCTTGTTCTGCTCGCTAGTCACGCGCTCAATCCTACTGTGGCAGTGCAAATGGGCAGGAACCGGCGCAGGGTACATGTGGATAGACGTTGTCCACATAGCCCGTCGACGGGGTCCTGGCCGTCAGGGCCGGCTGCAATACTGGGGTACATGGCCTCCAACCCCCACATTTCCTCTGTTTCCGTGCAAACACCTACCCGTGAGCAGGCCCTCGCCTGCCTCCGTGAGCTCGTGGGACACCCGGAGGCGGAGTTCCACGACGGCCAGTTCGAGGCCATCGAGGCTTTGGTAGACGGCGGGAGGCGGGCACTGGTGGTCCAGCGCACCGGTTGGGGGAAATCCGCGGTCTACTTCGTCTCGTCCCTGTTGCTGCGCAGGCGCGGTGCTGGCCCCACCCTGATCGTCTCGCCGCTTCTGGCGCTGATGCGGGACCAGGTTGCCGCCGCAGCGAGAGCCGGCGTGCGGGCGGTGGCCATCAACTCGGCCAACGCCCTGGAATGGGACTCCGTGCTGGAACAGCTCGCAGCCGACGACGTTGACGTGCTGTTGGTGTCCCCGGAGCGGCTCACCAACCCCTCCTTCCGGGAGAACCAGCTTCCTGAACTGATCAGGCGCACCGGCCTGCTGGTGATCGATGAGGCCCACTGTATTTCGGACTGGGGGCACGACTTCAGGCCCGACTACCGGCGGATCGCGGACCTGATCGCCCAGCTTCCGCCGAGCGTGCCCGTGCTGGCCACCACCGCCACGGCCAACTCCCGCGTGGTCCATGACATCGAAGAACAACTCGGCCAAGGCGTCCTGACCATCAGGGGAGCACTCGGCCGGGAATCCCTGCGGCTCGGCGTGCTGAACCTTGAGAACTCCCGGGACAGGCTCGGCTGGTTGCTGACCCACCTGGCGGACCTGCCTGGCAGTGGAATCATCTACACCCTCACAGTCTCGGCGGCCGAGGACACTGCGAGGCTGCTCGCCGAAGCCGGGCACAACGTTTTGGCCTACACGGGCAGGACGGACCCCGCCGAACGGGAGCGCGCCGAGCAGCTCCTGAAGGACAACCAGGTCAAGGCCCTCGTTGCCACGTCCGCGTTGGGCATGGGCTTCGATAAGCCGGACCTCGGATTCGTTATCCATTTAGGGGCGCCCTCCTCGCCCGTGGCGTACTACCAGCAAGTGGGCCGTGCCGGACGTGGGGCAGCCAACGCCGATGTCCTCCTGCTTCCGGGCTCCGAGGACCGCGAGATCTGGCAGTACTTCGCCACGGCCTCCATGCCCTCAGCGGAAAAGGCTGCGGCCGTTCTGGATGTCCTCGCGGATGCAGGATCTGCACTGTCCACGGTTGCACTGGAAGCCCGCGTGGACCTGCGCCGGACACCACTTGAGTTGCTGCTCAAGGTCCTGGCCGTGGACGGGGCCGTGGAGCGCGTGGGCGGGGGATGGCGGTCCACCGGCCATCCGTGGGTCTATGACGCCGAGCGGTACTCGCGCATTGCCGAGGCCCGGGTGGACGAGCAGGACTCCATGATCATCTACCAGGACACCTCAGGGTGCCGCATGGAGTACATCACCTCCGTGCTGGACGACGAGACCGCGGCACCGTGCGGACGTTGCGATAATTGCGCCGGACGCTGGTTCCCGGATGATATTGCAGCGGCCGCGGTGGACGCCGCAGGACAGACCCTGCGCAGGGTGGGCATCGCCGTGGAACCCCGCCTGCAGTGGCCGTCCGGGATGGACCGGCTGGGGGTGCCCGTCAAGGGCAAGATCAAGCCGGATGAGGGCGTCGCTGAAGGGCGTGTCCTGGCCCGTCTCACGGACTTGGGCTGGGGAGGTGCGCTGCGCGAGCTCTTCGCAGCAGGAGCTGCTGACCGCGAGGTGGACCCGGCCATGCTCCAGGCCTGCGTGCAGGTGCTGCGCGAGTGGTCGGGTGCGGATGGCGGAACTGCCTGGAGCGGGGTGGGCCGGCCTGCCGCCGTGGTGAGCCTGCCCTCCAGGAGCAAGCCGCAATTGGTGGACTCCCTGGCGCGGGGAATCGCAAGTATCGGCCGTATGCCCTACCTGGGGTCCCTGCAGCCACAGCATGGCGGACCCGCGGGATCCCGCGGGGGCAACAGTGCCTATCGGCTTGCGGGAGTTTGGGACCGGCTGGTGGTGGGCCCCGAACTGGGCCAAGCGCTCGCCGGAACAGCTGGGCAACCGGTACTCCTGGTGGATGACCTTGTTGACAGCCGCTGGACCATGACCGTGGCCGCCCGGGCCCTGCGGTTGGCGGGTGCGGGGCCGGTCCTTCCGCTGGCGTTGGCGCAGGCTGGGTAGTAGGTCCTGGTGCGGCTGCCGCAGCCTGCAGCGGGGCTGCCTCCTGGAACGTAAGGCTGTGTCATTTTGTGATCGCTCCCACATTGTCTCTATAGGATCGATGAAACACGCCAGATAGCCCCGCGCGGGCCGTCCATCCTGACTTGGACCGGAGCAATGACCACAGATTCGAACCAGACCGACGCTGCCACCGCCACGGAGAGCACTTGGCAGCCGAGGTTGGCGCTGCTGGTGGCCGCAACGTTCTTCATGGAATTCCTCGACGGCACCATCCTCACCACGGCCGTCCCCAGCATCGCCTCCGATTTCCGGGTCCCGGCCGCCGATGTGAACATCACCATGACGGCCTACCTGGTGACGGTGGCGATGGGCATCCCGTTGAGCAGTTGGCTCGCTGAACGGTTGGGGGCGCGCAGGGTGTTTTGCCTGGCCATCGCTGTCTTCACCGTCGCGTCGCTGCTCTGCGCCGTCAGCCAGGACCTGACCATGCTCACCCTGAGCCGCATTGCCCAAGGTGCCGGGGGAGCCATGATGGTTCCCGTGGGCACCTTGGTGGTGCTGCGGGGAACGCCGAAATCCGAACTCCTCCGGGCGACGGCTTTCCTCGTGTGGCCCGGACTCCTGGCACCGGTCCTGGCTCCCATGGTGGGCGGGGCGCTGACCACATTCCTGTCCTGGCACTGGATCTTCATCATTAACCTTCCGCTGGGCCTCGCAGCCTTCATCGCGGCATTGCGGCTTGTGCCGAAGACCGCCGGCGACGGAAAGCGCAGGCTGGACTGGTTCGGGCTGTTGCTGACCACGCTCGGCGTCGGCGCCTTGGTGGTAGGGCTGGAAACCCTGGGTGGCCACGCGCCTGGGTCCGTTGCCGCCGTCGTGGTTGGTGCGGGCGTCTTGTCGCTTGCTGGTGCCGTCTGGTGGATGGCGAAGGCCAAGGTACCGCTGTTCAACCTGAGCGTGTTCGGGACCAGGACGTTCCGGGCCACGTCCACTGGTGGGTTTATCTACCGCCTGACGATCAGCTCCGTGCCATTCCTCCTGCCCCTCATGTTCCAGGACGGTTTCGGCTGGGATCCGCTGAAGGCCGGCGTCATGGTGGCAGCCGTCTTTGTGGGCAACATCGGCATCAAACCCGCTACCACTCCGCTGATCAGGCGCTTCGGTTTCAAGGCAGTGCTGGTATTTGCTTCGTTTGCCTCCGCGGTCACGTTTGCCCTTTGCGCGTTCCTTACCGCGCAGACACCCGAGCCGGTCATCTTCGGACTCCTGCTCCTGAGCGGTGCCTTCCGGTCCATCGGATTTTCCGCCTACGCTTCCGTCCAGTACGCGGACATCATTCCCGAACAGTTGCCCTCCGCCAACGCCATTTCAGCCACCCTGGTCCAACTGGCGGCGGGAGCGGGAATCGCCGTCGGAGCCCTGTTCCTCCGGTTGTTCGACGCCACCCATCTGTTCGGCGCCGAACATGTGACCGCCTACAAGGGGGCGTTCCTGGCCATGGCCGTCCTGATGCTTGTCAGCACGATCGACAGCCTGACGCTGCACCGCCATGCGGGAGCCGAAGTCAGCGCTGGCTCCCGGCGGTAGATCCGGACCCCATAACCTGACCGCGGAGCGCTTAAACGCAAAAGGTCCCGGTTCGAAAACCGGGACCAATTCGCGGAGACGGGGGGATTTGAACCCCCGGTCGAGTTTAACCCCGACCCTTCATTAGCAGTGAAGTCCATTCGGCCGCTCTGGCACGTCTCCAATCCGCTATTGCTAGCCCACCAAGGATACGCAGAACCGGCGGCCCAGTGCAAAACAGGCCAGGAGCGTCAGTTGCTTCCGGCCAGCGCCCTCCACAGGAAATGGTTGCTCCGGGCCTGGAGGGCGGCCGCCTGCCGGTTGTCCGACGCTCCGGCATGGCCGCCTTCCAAAGCTTCGTGGAACCACACGTTGCGTATGCCCATGGCCTGCATGCGGGCTGCCATCTTGCGGGCCTGGACGGGGCCAACCCGGTCGTCGGAGGTGGCGGTCCAGATGAACGTCTCCGGGTATTCCACGCCGTCGTGCAACAGGTGGTACGGGGAGAAAGTACGGATGAACTCCCACTGCGCTGGAACGTCCGGGTCGCCGTATTCGGCAATCCAGGAGTACCCGGCGGAGAGCTTGGAGTAGCGGCGCATGTCCAGCAGCGGCACTCCGCAGGACACCGCACCGAACAACTCCGGGTACTGGGTGAGCATGTTGCCTACCAGCAGCCCGCCGTTGGAACCGCCCACGCAGCCGAGGCGCTTCCGGCTGGTGACTCCACGGGAGATCAGGTCCCGGGCGACGGCAGCGAAGTCTTCGTAGGCACGGTGACGGTTTTCCTGGAGCGCAGCGCGGTGCCAGGACGGACCGTATTCGCCGCCGCCACGGATGTTGGCCACCACGTACACGCCACCCCGGGCATGCGAATCCGGCCCGGTGGTGCGGCGCTCCAACCAGGCACGGCCCACTGTTCCGCTGTACGCGGGGGTGCGGGACACTTCGAATCCGCCGTAGCCGGAGAGCTGAGTGGGGTTTTGGCCGTCCAGGACCAGGTCTTGCGAGGCCACCTGGAAGTAGGGGACACGGGTCCCGTCAGCGGAAACGGCGAAGTGCTGCTGGACCTCGTACCCGGCCTCATTGAAGAACGACGGCGATCGCTTCACCTCTTCGTGCTGGCTGTTGACACCCCCGGTACGCCCGGAGTCCAGGGAATACACGGCTTCCCCGGAAGTCAAAGTGCCTCGGGTGAGCGTGGTGGGCGTCGTGAAGCCCGTGGCCACCAGCCAATAGTCGTTGCCGGCGCCGGATTCATCCTCGTCATCCACGGCGTAGGCGTTGACGTCGTGGAGGGGCGGGCAGGCGTCCAAGGTGCTGGAGGCCCAGGACCCGGCAGAGTCGAGGTGGCTGGGGTCCAGCACGCGGATTTCCGAGGAAACATCGTGCAGCAGGTTCAGCAGGAGGTAGTCCCGGGTCCAACTCCAGGACTGGAGGGACGTGTGCTCGTCCGGGGTGAAGAGCACTACCACCTCGCGCGACCCGGCGAGCCACGCGTCCAGGTCGGCTGCCAGGAGCGAGCCTGCGGGGTAGGCAACATCGGCCAAGGACCAGTCCTTCTGGGGCCGGAACATGAGCCACTCCCGGTGCGCACTGATGTTCACGTCCGTGGGTACCTCGATGGCCACCCACGAATCGTCGCGGAGGAGCCACGTGCTCCGGTTGTAGAAGTCGATGTAGTCCACGGCGAAGGTCCGCTCGTAGCCCGGAGTGGCGTCGTGGGCCACCATGGCGAGCATGTGGTCTTCGGGGATCTCGAAGACCTGCTCCGCAGATGCCAACGACTGCCCTCGGCGCAGCTTCACGGCGGTGCGGGCGTAGGAGGACGACGTAGCCGGGAGGCCGTCTGCCGTGCTGGAAACGAGCAGCGTATCGGCATCGAGCCAGCTGACGTTGCCCTTCGCGGTTGGCACGTCGAAGCCGCCCGCCGCCGGGTCCACAAAGGTGCGGGTCTCGACGTCGAACTCGCGGTACCGGTTGGCGTCGCCGCCGTCGGGGGAGAGCGAGACCATCGCCAGGCGGTACTCGGCTCCTGGCGCGGGACGCAGGAACCCGGCACCGTGGAAGACCCACTCCACCCCCTCGGCCTCGGCGAGGGCGTCAACGTCCAGCAGCACATCCCAAACAGGTTCGGACAAAAGGTAGCTTTCCCACGTAGTGCGGCGCCACAGGCCCTTGGGGTGCTCCCGGTCCTTCCAGAAGTTGTAGTAGAAGTCGCCGCGTTTGTTCACCATGGCGATCCGGTCCGTGGAGTCCAGGACTTCGAGGATTCCGGCCTCCACGGCGGCGTAGTCGGCGTCTTCCAGCAGGTCCTCCGTGCGGGCGTTCTGCTCGCGGACCCAGGCCAGCTGCTCTTCGCCGTGGATGTCTTCCAGCCAGACGTTCTCATCCGTCGGTTCCGCTGCCACATCGGCGGCGTGGCGGGGTCCGGTAGTGGGGCGGTCTTCGGGGAGGGGCGTCTGATCAGCTTCTGTGGTGGTCATCGCCCCATCCAAGCAACTCTTTTCACGGGGAAGCAAGTCACACGGACGTTAGGCTTGAGCGTGGCTAAATCGCAAATCATCCGTGTTGCCCTGGTGGGGGCGGGCCCCCGCGGGACCAGTGTGCTCGAGCGGCTGCTCGCCAACTGGGCCGCCGCCACGGACCAGGCGATTGTGACCGCAACGCTCCACATCCACGTTATTGATCCTTACCCGGCCGGGTCGGGCCATGTGTGGCAGCCTGACCAGTCGCGGCTGTACCTGATGAACACCCAGTCGTTCTATCCGACGCTCATTCCCGAAGATCCCGAACTCGCGCCGCCCTTGGCCGGGACGACGTTCGACGAATGGCGGGTCACCCGGCGTCGTGATGGCCAGGGGCTGAACCAGGCCGAAAAGGCGGAGCTGGCCACCCTCGAGTCGGACAACTTCCCCAGCCGTGCCATCTACGGACGCTATTTGCGCCAGACCCTCGCGGAGCTGCTGCAACGGCTGCCCGACGGCGTCGAGGTCACCTTCCATGAAACCACCGCCATTGCGGCGCGGCCGGTTGGTGACATGTTCGACGTCGAACTGGCCGACGGCGGTAGCCTCACCGTCGGTTCGGTGGTCCTTGCGCTGGGGCACATTGAGTCCCGTTTGAACCCTGAGCAGCGCTCTTTCGAAACCGCGGCGCGGGAACAGGGCCTGCTCTATTTCCCGCCCGCTCCTCCGGCCGATGTGGACTGGACACGCGTTCCGGATAACGAGCCCGTCCTGGTCCGTGGCATGGGACTGAATTTCTTCGACGTGATGGGGCAGTTGACGGAAGGCCGCGGCGGCAAGTTCGTGGACTCGGTGGCTCCCGGGACGGGTACGCTCGAATACCGGCCCTCCGGCCGCGAACCGAAGATCATCGCCGCCTCACGAAGGGGCACCCCGTACCGCGCCAAGGCCGGGCTGTCCGGCTACTACGCCACGAGCATCACGCTCCGGTACCTCACAGAGGCCGCCATGGACCGTTTCAAGGCCGCTGGAATCCAGCCGGGCTTCGATCACGACCTGTGGCCCCTCCTGCACCGCGACGCCCTCTGGGCCTACTACGCCACGCTGGCGGGATCGCAACCAGCGGCGATCCGGGATCCGGAGCAGTTCCTCGCGGACCTGGAAGACGCCTTGCAGCCCCACGCCCACGCGACGGGCAACTGGGAAAGCGCCGTGGGCGCGCTCGTGGAAAAGCATGTTGCGGCCTCCCGCCGACTGAACCTGAAGGGGCTTGCAGCACCCTTGGCCGGCCGGACGTTTGCCTCACGCAGGGAGCTGGACAAAGCCATCACGGACTACCTCGACGACGACGCACGGCGCTCCGCGCTGGGCGAATCCGACCCCGTGAAGATGGCCATCGGCGCCCTGCACACCGGCCGGGCGATCCTCAAGACGGTGGTGGCCGACGGCGGCATCACGGATGAATCGTGGGTGGCCGAGTTGCGGGGCTGGTTCGAATCATTCGTGGAGGGGCTGGCCAGCGGACCTCCGGCGCTGCGCTCGGAACAGTTGGCCGCCCTGGCGCGTGCCGGCGTCGTGAGTTTCGTGGGACCGGACCCCAAGTTCAGTGTTGATCGGAACGCCAAAGTGTTCCGCGCTTTTTCGCCCTGGGTCCGTGACGTTCCCGCGCAGGCGCGGACGCTGATCGAGGCGATGTCGCCGGCGAACCGCGTGGGAATGAACATCTCGCCGCTCCTGGAACAACTGTTGGCGGACGGCCTGGTCCGGACGAAGATCATGATGAGCGTCGAGGGGACTCCGGTGCAGACCACGGGCCTGGACGTTGAACCGCATCCTTACCGTCCTGTGGCGGCGAACGGTTCGGTGACCCGGGGGATGTATGTTCTGAGCCTTCAGTTGTCCGCCACACAGTGGGGAACGGCCATCGCGGCCGAGGCACGGCCCACCAAGGGCAGGGCGTACAGGAGCGGGCAACGGACCCTCCGCGATGCCGACGAGATCGCCCGCAGCATCCTGAAGCTCTGAACGGCGTCCCCGAGCGCGCGCTTGCGTGAACCACCACGCCTTAGCTACTGTGTGAGCTGCATCACCGGCAAGGTGGTGCGCGCTAGTGATCCGTGGCGGGAGAGTCCTGCCGGTACATCCCGTCAGGCGCCGTAGGAGCAAACCCTCCCCAGGAATCTCTCAGGCACCCTGTACCGCCGCG
Organism: Paenarthrobacter sp. NPDC018779; assembly: GCF_044391085.1. Taxonomy (NCBI): domain Bacteria; kingdom Bacillati; phylum Actinomycetota; class Actinomycetes; order Micrococcales; family Micrococcaceae; genus Paenarthrobacter; species Paenarthrobacter sp. NPDC018779. Next base: position 14,691 of record NZ_JBIRZS010000023.1, read on the forward strand.
GCGAGGCAACTCTGGAAAGCAGTCCGGGATTCCCGGGCTCACCGAAGGTGCAAGCGGTGCTGCGTGCGCGCAGAACGCGGAAACTCTCAGGTCAATGACAGAGCGGGGAGGAACCCGAATCATCGTGGTACCCAAAAGGTATCGCCTGAACAATGGAGTTCCTCATGACGATTCAGCGCCCGCCAACAGACACCAGCCCAGAACCCCACCTCGAACGCCAGCTCAGCAACCGCCACATCCAACTCATCGCGATCGGCGGTGCCATTGGAACTGGCCTCTTCATGGGCTCGGGCAAGACCATCTCCGCGGCCGGCCCGTCGGTCATTTTCGTCTACATGATCATCGGCTTCATGCTGTTCTTCGTCATGCGGGCCATGGGCGAACTACTGCTGAGCAACCTGAACTACAAGTCCTTCAGCGACTTTGCCGCGGACCTCCTGGGCCCCTGGGCAGGCTTCTTTACCGGCTGGACCTACTGGTTCTGCTGGGTCATCACCGGCATTGCGGACGTGATCGCCATTGCGGGCTACTCCAAGGAACTCTGGCCCGGCCTGCCTCTATGGATTCCGGGGCTCATCACTATCGGCATCCTCCTTCTGCTGAACCTGGCCACCGTGAAGGCCTTCGGCGAGACGGAATTCTGGTTCGCCCTCATCAAGATCGTGGCCATCGCAGCGCTCATCATCGTGGGCCTTTTCATGATCTTCAGCGGCTTCCAGTCCGACGCCGGCCCGGCCAGCTTCACCAACCTCTGGTCACACGGCGGTTTCTTCCCCAACGAGTTCATGGGCTTCGTGGCCGGCTTCCAGATCGCGGTCTTCGCGTTCGTTGGCATCGAACTGGTAGGTACCACCGCCGCCGAAGCCAAGGATCCGGAGAAGAACCTGCCCAAGGCCATCAACTCCATCCCCATCCGCGTGCTGCTCTTCTACGTGGGTGCCCTCATCATCCTGATGTCCGTCACGCCGTGGACCCAGTTCGCTGCCGGACACAGCCCGTTCATCGCCATGTTCTCGCTGGCGGGCCTTGGCGCGGCGGCCACGATCGTGAACCTGGTGGTGCTGAGCTCCGCGATGTCGTCGGCCAACTCGGGCATCTATTCAACCTCCCGCATGGTCTACGGCCTGGCACAGGAAGGCGACGCACCCGCGGTCTTCAGCGCGCTGTCCGGACGCAAAGTACCCCGCAACGCACTGTTCCTGTCCTGCGTCCTGTTGCTGTCCGGCGTCGTGCTCATGTACGCCGGCCAGGACGTTGGCAAGGCGTTCGACATGGTCACCACCGTCTCCGCCGTCTGCTTCGTGTTTGTCTGGTCGATCATCCTGGCCAGCTACCTGGCGTTCCGGAAGCGCCGGCCGCAGCTGCACGATTCTTCGAAGTTCAAGATGCCCGGTGGCGTGGTGATGGTGTGGGTGGTGTTCGCTTTCTTCGCCTTCATTCTCTGGGCGCTGACCACCCAACCTGACACCCTCATGGCGTTGCTCGTGACTCCGGTGTGGTTCCTGGCCCTGGGCGTAGCGTGGGCCATCCTCCGCAAGAGGCCGACGCACCTTGCACGGTACGAGCACTTCCGCACCGAGCTGCAGAAGGACGCTGAGCGGGCACCGGAACCCGTCCGCAACTAGCCCGTTCAAACAAAGGAGCCCCTCACTGATGTGAGGGGCTCCTTTGCTGCTTTGAAGGGTGTTTAGCCCCTCAGGCACTTCTGGTACTCCAGCCACGCGAACGCGTAGCGGAGCCAGCCCACAATGTCGTACCACTTGGACGGTTTAGTGGGAGCGGTGCACTGAGGCGGGTTCGGGCCGCTCGCTGCCACCTTGACCAGCGCCTTGACCGTGGTGCCACTTTCGACGGCGGTGAGCACCACGGTGCCGGTCCCTGCGGCTGCCGCTGCAGGAACCTTGAGGCTGACGCTTGCGGCACCGGACGCCACGGGAACGTCGCCCAGGGCCACGGCGGCCCCCTTGGCATCAATGAACACGGCCTTGAGCGTCTTGTTGGCCGGGCTGCCAATGGAGGTCAGGTCCAGTTTGGACACCGCCAGCGTGATGGCGTCGCCTGCCTTGACCTCCGCGGCGGTGGTGTTCGCCACTGCCACTGAGCGACGGGCAAAGTCCGGCGAAACCGGGTTGTGCGCCTGGAGATACTTGATCCACGCGTCGCGGTCCACCAGGCCGGTGTCCTTGGTGTCGCTGCCTTCCTTGAACACCCGGAAGTTGTCACCGCCAGTGGCAAGGAAGCTGAACGTCCCGATCCGGTATTGCTTGGCCGGATCAAGCACGGCGCCACCCACCCAGATGCCGGTGATGCGGTCACCCGCTGGGCGTGCGGCGTCGTAGGTGTAGTTGACGTTCTTGGACAGGCCCAGCTGCTGGTAGGGGCGGCTGGGCACCGTGCCGTCAGGGTTGGTCTGCCACTGCTGTTCCAGGAGCGTCTTGAACTGGGCACCGGTGAGCGTCGTGGTCCAAAGGTTGTTCACGAACGGCAGCACCGCATTTGCCTCGGCGTAGGTGATGGTTCCGTCCGGGGCGTAGTACAGCTCGTTGCGGAGCCCGCCGGGATTGACGACGCCGATCTCCGCCGCGCCCAGTTCAGGAGCCTTGAGCGTATCCACCAGTGAGTCCGCCACGAGGTTGCCCAGCGTGGATTCGGACGCGCGGTCGTCGCGCTTCGGGGCACCGCCGGCCGGGTCCGGAGTGAAAGCCGTGGTGATATCGGCGGTGACCGCGCCCACCGGCTGGTTGCCGATCTCAGCGGCGTTGGCCAAGGCTTTGTCCACGATCGTCTTGACGGCTGCGACGCGCGGGTAGGCGGCGACGAGGCTTTCTGCCGTGTCCGTGGTGCGGTCCACGATCGATGCCTTGTACGCCGTGACCGACTTGGAAGCCGTGTCGATGGTCAGCGTCACGCTGCCCACGTTCTCGCCGTAGTTTCCGGTCTGCACGATCGGACGGGTCTTGCCTGTGGGCTGTCCGTTCGAGTCCAGGATGGGCGCATCCCAGGCATATTCCTTGTGGGTGTGCCCGGTGAAGATCGCGGCCACGTCCGGGGAGGTCTCATTGACCAGCTTTGCGAACGGGCCGCCGGCTGCCACTTCCTGCTCCAAAGTGGCGCCTTCGGGCGTTCCGGACGCGGCGCCGTCGTGGTTTTCCACGATGATCAGGTCCGCCGCGTTGTCAGCCTTGATCTTGGCCGCAACCCGGTTGATGGCCTCCACCGGATCACCGAATTCCAGGTCTGCGATGCCCGCAGGCGTCACGAGGGACGGAACTTCCTGCGTCACGGTGCCGATCACGGCAACCCGCAAGCCGTTCATCTCCAACACCTTGTACTCCGGCAGGACCGGGGTGGTGGTGCCCTTTTCATAGACATTGGCGCCAAGGTAGGCGAACTTCGCGTTGTTGCCCCCGGCGATGACGCGGTCGCGCAAGTCTGCCCACCCGCCGTCGAACTCGTGGTTGCCAACTGCGGAAGCCTGCAGTTCCAGTGTGTTCAGCACGTCGATAGTGGGCTGGTCCTTCGCCACCGAGGAAGCGAAGAGCGATGCCCCGATGTTGTCGCCTGCCGAGATGAACGCCGTAGCGCCGGGAGCTGCTGCTGCCCGCAGCTTCTCCACGGTTCCTGCGAAGAGCACCGTGTTGGTGTCGATGCGGCCGTGGAAATCGTTGATGCCCAGGAACTGCAGGTCAACGCTTGCCGGTGCATCCGGTGCCAGGTCCAGGCCCACCACCACAGGATCGTGGTCGCTGGCACGGAACTCGTCTGCGGCATAGTAGTTGGTCACATTGTTGTTATACCGGCTGTACTCCAGTGCCACGGACTCCACGGAGTTGATGTTCCAGATGTCGGTTCCCGTCACGGTCTTATGGGCCGCGGGGGAAGCGAGGATGTGGTCCAGGGAGCCCACCATTCCGCCGAAGAGGTAGGAGTGCTTGTTGGTTCCGGCTTCAAGGTCGGTGTAGCCCGCGCCCGTGAGGACGTTGATGGGATCTTCCTTGGCGTAGGCGTTGAAATCGCCGATCAGGAAGACCTTGTCCGTGCCCTTGCTGGCCTGCAGGTCCTTCGAGAAGGCCAGCAGCGATTCCGCCTGCTTGGTGCGGGCGATGTTGGAAGCGCCTTGGCCCTTGTCGGTGTCGTCCGGGGTGGCCGCGGAGCCCTTCGACTTGAAGTGGTTCACGATCGCGATGAACTTCTTGTCATCGGCCGCACCTACCGGCTTGAAGACCTGTGCCAGGGGCTTGCGGGCACTCGCGAAGGCAACGGTGTCGTTGTGGATGATGGATTCGCCCACAGGTTCGGCGGTGGCCTTCTTGTAGATGAATGCCGTACGGATCATGTCCTCGTCGCTCAGCGGGGGAGCATTCGCAGGAGTGCGGACGTAGTCCCAAACACCGGGCGTCTTGGCGTTGAGGGCATCAACCAGCTTGGACAGGGCGTCGTCGCGGTTCTTGCCGAACTGCGCCGAGTTCTCGATTTCCTCAAGGGAAACGACGTCTGCGCCGGACTTGGTGATGGCGGCAACGATCTTGTCCTGCTGGCGTTGGAGGTTCTCTGCGTTGGCCGCACCGCGGGCGTTGCAGCCTTCCTTCACCGTGATCGGGTTGCCGGCGCGGTCTGTGTAGAACACGCAGCCACTGAGTTGGTCACCGGTGGTGGGGAAGTAGTTCAGCACGTTGAAGGACGCCAGCTTGAGGGTGCCGCCAACATCTGCCGGGCCCTCGGGCCGTGAAGCAGTGAACGTGGCCGGCTGTACCGAGTCGGCATTCCCCGGGGTCAGGGCCGTAAGTGGCTGGAATTTCCAGGAGTTGTTGCCATAGCCCAGGATCACGTCGGTCCTGAACGTGGCAGGTGAACCCACCCGGACAGGATCGGTGGTGGTCAGATACGGGAGTTGCTGGGCCTTGGTGGTGGCGTCCTTGAGGAAGTTGGTGGACGCGCCGTCGTCGAGCTTGATGCCGCGCATCGCGTTGTCAGCCACCACCGCCGCGTACTCCGGCGAACCGTAGGCGGCTACCGCCGTCGGCTGTACCAGAGGCGAGGTCCCGGCAGCGAGGCCGATTTCCCCGTACTGGTTCAGGGAGTAGTTGTCCGTCACGGTGAACGTGCCCTGCGGTGAAACGAGCATGCCCTCGAAAGCCTCCCGGGCTGCCTCATTGGCGGGGAGCGCGAACGGCGCTGCCTTCACCTCCGGCGCGGCCTCGGTGAGCTTCTTGAGTCCCGCGGTGTCCACGGTGATCTGGGTTTGGTTCGCGAATTCGCTCACGACGCCGGTCAGCTCCAGGTAGTCGCCTGGCTGTACCGAACCCGCCGTCGTGGGGGAGTAGACGAACACAGCGTCCGACGCCGTCCTGGCCGCCCCGCCGTTGTCGCCGCCGGTTCCGGGGGTCTGGACGTAGTAGCCGTTGAAGCCGCCGGTGGCGTAGACCGCGGTCACCTTGCCACGCGTGGTCACCGTGCTGCCGACCAGCGGGCTGGCAGCGCCGGTGCCTTGGATCTCGGCGATGGTCTTGGTGCCGGTGCCCGGCTCCGTTGGCGGGGTGCTGACGCCGCCGGACGCCGTGGGCGTGATGGACGCGCTGAGGGTGAAGTCGGCAGCGTTGGAGTCTGTGTCAATGCCGTTGGTGCGGTTCAGGCTCCGCACGTCCGTGTTTCCCGTGGGCGCCGCTGCGGCCGCGGTTTCGAACGTATTGGAGCTGCCGTAGCCCAGCAGGTCCGCGATGGCCGCATTGCCCGTCACGGAACCCGAGGCAAGTGGCGATACCGCGGTGCCCTGCTTGGCCAGGATCAGTGTCCCCGCGGTGCCGCTCGGGTTCAGCGTTCCCGTGGCCTGGACGTCGGCCGGTGGAAGGGCCGGGGCAGTGGACGTGCCGCTGTTGGTGGCGCCTTGGATCAGGAAGTAGCCCCTGGCCGGGATGCTTCCTGTCAGTGCAGTGATGCCGGTGGGTGCAGCGGTTCCCGTGGCCGAACGGTACTGCAAGGACCAGCCGGCCAGGCTGACCGGTGAGTCGGAGGAGTTGTACAGCTCAACGAACTTGTTCTTGAACGCTGCTCCGCTGCTGCCTCCACTCAAGTAGGCCTCATTGATGACCACAGGTGATGTGCCTGGGGTGGGATCATCGGCTGCGAAGGCCGGAACGGCCGTCAGCGGGGCCGCTAAGAGCCCCGCCGACAGGACCGTGCCCGCCAAGAGTTTCCAATTCTTATGGTTCATCCGCTCTAACTTTCATCAGGGAGCCCTGTAGGGCTCTATGGACGACGCCCACTGTCTTGTGCAGGGGGCGTTTTGCCGGAAGTTACTCCCGGGTAAAGCTGCCTCGGACAAAGCTGAACACGAACGGATGAATAAGGAGTGGCTTGCCGGTGGCCGGAGGGTTGCCCCGGTCACCGGCAGGAACTACTTGGCAGCGCCTTTCAGCGTGCCAGTGACGGCAGCACCGGATGCGCCGCCGATGAGGCAGACGATTTCGCGGTCCTTTTGCTTCCAGGTTTGGCTGCTGGGGTAGAAATAGGTCATATCCAGCGTCGACTCGTCATAGGGAATACCAACGAACGTCGCGAATTCTGCGCCGCAATACTCTTCCGACTGCGCTTGCACCTCGGACTGGCCCGGGTAGGAGTCAGCCACGATGTTCTTTGCCGCGAACGCTTCAAGATCGTGGCTTTGCTCGCACGGAATGATGGACACATCCTGGAATTCGTCGCTGGATGGCTGGGCCATGCAGTCCCCGACCTTGACCTTGAAGGCGTCAGCGACAGACGTCTCGGTGGGGCGGCCGGATTCGTCCCGCTTGGCATCGCCGCTGCTGATGAGTGAACATCCAGCGAGTGCCAGGGATGCAACGCCGAGCACGGCGGCAGCCTTGATGGTTTGTGAAAGGTGAAGCAATTCCGGTCCTCATTCCCAGAAGGACCACAGCCTGGTTTTTCGAAGGGTGCGGTCTAACGATGGGGGACCAGAAACTATGCCCACGCCGAACGATCCCCCAGACCCGGGAGTGGGCAGGTCCTGCCGGCCATCCTTGGGTAGGGGATGGCCGGCACGACCCGAAAATCAAGAGTCTAAGCCGTCTGGCCCAAATCCTGGATGACCTTGAACGTGGCGCCTGTTGGATCCGACAACGTAGCCAGGCGTCCGAACGGAGTGTCCTCGGCTGCTTGGACCACGGTGGCGCCAAGTCCCAGGGCCTGCTCAACCGTGGCGTCCGTGTCCTCTACGGCGAAGTACACGCTCCACATGGACGGCACCTGCTCTGGAAGGAAACCAGCGGCGTCCATGATCCCGGCCTTGGCGTTGTCGCCGGCGCCCAGCGTGGTGTACCGGAACTCCGGAGTGTCGCTCATGACCTCCGTTTCCCAGCCGAACACGTTTTGGTAGAAGGACACAGCGGACTCGTAGTCCTTGGACAGGAGCTCGTGCCAGGCGGGCGTTCCGGGCTCGGCCGCGAGTTCGTAGCCCTTCATCTCACCGAATTGCCATGCTCCGATGGAGGCGCCGGAGGAGTCGCCGTACATGGCCATGCTGCCCTGTTCGGGAACGTCCATTGGTTCCAGGAAGACCTGGCCGCCATTCGCGGCAGCGGCTTCTGTGGTGGCTTTGATGTCATCCGTGCGCAGGTAGGTGGACCAGAGGTCCGGCATGGTGCCCATGTCTTCCTGCTTCTGCATGATGCCGGCTACGAGCTTCCCGTCCTTGGACGCGGTGATGTAGCCGCCGTACTTCTCTTCGTCTCCGGTCTCATAGGTCCAGCCGAAAAGCGCGTTGTAGAAGGACTTCGCCTTCTCTGTATCGGACGTCATCAGGTCGATCCAACACGGCGAACCGGCGGTGATATCGGGCGTAGGCATGTGTAGAGCTCCTGTTGTCAGGCCGCGGCAAGCTCCGCGGCTGATGGTGTAGTGGTGGAGACACGAAGAACACTATGCGGGGGCTCTGACACTTTTCAACGAAAAATGCCCCGGATCAAAGACCCGGGGCATTCGCCTGGCGGAAGGTAAGGGATTTGAACCCTTGGTACGGGGTTACCGCACACTGGTTTTCAAGACCAGCTCCTTAGGCCGCTCGGACAACCTTCCCTGCCTAGTAGTGTTTCATAGGGAGTTGGCTGTACCAAAACATCACGTGCTTCCCGTCCCGGCCCCGGGTCTGGAAGTGCCAGCAAGAATCCGGGAGTTCGTCATGAAAGCCGTCTACATTTCCCAGCCAGGCGGGCCCGAAGTCCTCGACGTCAGGGAAGTCCCGTCTCCGGTGCCCGGCGAGGGCGAGGTGCTGATCGACGTCGTGGCCGCGGGGCTGAACCGCGCCGATGTGCAGCAGCGCCGCGGTTTCTACCCGCCGCCCCCTGGCGCCTCCGAGGTTCCCGGCCTTGAGGTTTCCGGCAGGATCGCCGGGTTCGGCCCTGGAGTCACCAAAGCCTTCTCGCTGGGGGACAAGGTTGTGGCCCTGTTGGCGGGCGGCGGCTACGCCCAGCAAGTGGCCGTTCCTGCCGAACAGGTACTGCGGCTTCCCGACGGCGTTGACCTGGTCACCGCGGCCGCTTTGCCCGAAGTGGCGGCCACCGTCTACTCGAACCTCATCATGACGGCGCAGCTCCAACCCGGCGAAACTGTGCTCATCCACGGTGCCACGGGCGGCATTGGAACCATGGCCATCCAGATGGCCAAAGCGTACGGCGCCAACGTGGCCACCACCGCGGGCACTGACGAAAAAGTAGGCACCGCCAAGGCGTTCCTTGGTGCGGACATCGCCATTAATTACTCCCACGAGGACTTCGTCGAAAGCCTCAAGGCGCAAAACGGTGGCAAAGGCGCGGACGTGATCCTCGACGTCGTGGGTGCCAAATACCTGCAGCAGAACGTAGACGCCCTCGCCGACTACGGCCGCCTGATCATCATCGGACTGCAAGGCGGCGCCAAAGCCGAGATCAACCTGGGGCAACTGGTCAGCAAACGGGCGGCCGTGATCGGCACGGCCCTTCGTCCGCGGCCCGTGGCCGAGAAGGGCGTCATCATGTCCGCCGTGCGTGAGGTGGTTTGGCCCATGCTCGCCGACGGTCGGATGAAACCGCTCGTGGCCAAGTCCTTCCCGCTGGACCGCGTGGCGGAAGCCCACGAGTACTTCGATTCCGGCGAGCATGTGGGTAAGGTCCTGTTGCTGCTCTGACCGGCACCCCCTTATAGCAAGGAGCTCCATTGTCCATCCGGCACAGCCTCCTGGCCCTGCTCCAGGACCAGCCCAGGTATGGCTATGAGCTGCGCGTGGAGTTCGAGGACCGGACCGGCGCGGCCTGGCCGCTTAACATCGGCCAGGTTTACACCACCTTGGACCGCTTGGAGCGGGACGGGCTGGTCAGCAACGACGGCGACGACGGCGGCGGCCACGTCGTCTACAGCATCACCGACGCCGGGGTCGCCGAAGTCGGGGCTTGGTTTGACGGGGCAGTGGACCGCGGCACTCCGCCCCGCAACGAGATTGCCATCAAGCTTGCGCTCGCGGTGACCCTCCCGGGCGTGGACGCCTCGGCCGTGATCCAGTCGCAGCGCGAAGTGTCCGTGCGCGCCCTCCAGGAACACACCCAAGCCAGGAAAGCGGCATCGGCAAACCAGCGCTCAGCCGATACTGCGTGGTTGCTGGTACTTGATTCCCTGATCTTCCAAGCCGAGGCAGAGGTGCGCTGGCTGGACCTGTGCGAAGCGCGGATGCTGCAGGTTCAGGAGCGCGCGGGGGAGTGAACTGCTCCGGCATTACTCTTATCTAATTCCACCGTTATGGCGTCTTTTGAAAAAGATAATGAGTTCTGACATGCAATTACCGAAAAAGCGCGGACATTGCGGCATTTGTAGCTCGCCCCTCCCGCTTTAAATTGTTAGACAGGCCTTCTGGCCGGAGTGGAAGAGCCCGGCAAACAATCGGGGATACCGTAGGGACGCCTACTTTCCAGTACTCCCCGCCTGACAACAAAATGGGAGTGCCTGTTGTGAGATCGTGGTTGCGAATCAAGCCCCTAGCATCAATTGTCCTTGTGCCCGCAGCACTGGCGCTCCCATTTCTGTTCAAGCCGGTTCATTCCACCCCCGAGGACTATTCCGGGCATCGGTATATTGCCGGCAGCTTCTCGGAATTAGTCGATAGAGGCCTCAACGATCCCCTGCTCACGGCGTTCGAAAGAGAAGTCTTGGAACGGGCCAAGCTCTCGGGGCGAATTGAGCAAGCCGACTACGATGAGGCCTTTGCCCGCTTTGACGCGTGCATGGAATCCTCCGGCGAACCCGTCAAGCTCGTGAAACTCAGCAATGGTCTCTTCCGGATTGAGACCACACCACTTGACGACGGAGAAACGGTTCAATCTGCCATGGCAGTCGTCACCGGATGCGAAACTGGTACCACTTTGATACTCGCCGACCTCTACGGCATCCAACAAGGAAACCCGGATCTGCTGGCTGACCCCTATGCGGTAGCGCGTAACTGTTTGGCAACCAAGGGCTTGGTGGGACCGAACTACACCCATGAAGACCTGCAGAAGGCCATGAACACACCGAGCAGCCCATGGTCGAGCCTGGAGGACCGGCTTCCTTTCGACCCTTACGGTGACGAGGCCCAAGCTTGCTTCGTCGGTGCCAACATGGCTCTTGGGAAGGCATAACCCGGGGCGACCGGATCGCGGCCGCGAGCGTGGTTGCCGTTCACCGCAGCACAACCGCCGCTCGTCGCACCACGGCTGACCATCAGGTAGGTTCCGCCACGCACGGGGAACCTTCATTGCTAGCGTGCCCGTGACGCCCGGCCGTGCCCTCACGGAGCCACGGCAGCAAGAAGGTTCTCAAGGAGGAGACATGAACGCCATCCCGGAACAAGAACTCGAAAGGGAGCTGGACCCCACATTGCCGCCGCCGGCCGTGGATCAGTCCCGGCGGGAAAGGGACGAGCGGAAGTGGACCCCGGCCAAAATAGCCTTGTGGGTGGCCATTGCCCTGCTCGGCGGCGTCGCGTGGGTGATGCTTGCGCTGGTCCGTGGCGAGACGGTCAACGCCATCTGGTTTGTCTTTGCTGCCGTGTGTACCTACTTGATCGGTTACCGCTTCTATTCCAAGGTCATCGAGCGGTACCTCCTGAAGCCTGATGACCGGCGGGCAACCCCTGCGGAATACAAGGCTGATGGCAAGGACTATGTCCGCACCGACCGGAACGTCCTGTTCGGCCACCACTTCGCTGCCATTGCCGGTGCAGGTCCGCTGGTTGGTCCGGTCATTGCTGCACAGATGGGGTACCTCCCCGGCACTATCTGGATCATCATCGGCGTCGTACTTGCCGGTGCGGTGCAGGACTATCTGGTGATGTTCTTCTCGATGAGGCGAGGCGGCCGGTCCCTCGGCCAGATGGCCCGTGAGGAACTTGGCGTTATTGGCGGCACAGCCGCCTTGGTCGCCACCCTGCTCATCATGATCATCATCGTGGCCATCCTTGCGCTGGTGGTGGTCAACGCGCTCGGCGAGAGCCCGTGGGGTGTCTTCTCGGTCGGGATGACCATTCCGATCGCGCTCTTCATGGGCGTCTACCTGCGGTACCTGCGGCCGGGAAAGGTCATGGAGGTCTCGATCATCGGCTTTGTGTTGCTGATGGCCGCGATCATCGGCGGCGGTGCCGTGGCTGGAACGGAATGGGGCGCAGCCTTCTTCCACCTGGATAAGGTGACCATCGCCTGGGGCCTCATCATCTATGGCTTCATCGCTGCGATCCTGCCCGTCTGGCTGCTGCTCGCGCCGCGTGACTACCTCTCGACGTTCATGAAAATCGGCGTCATTGTGATGCTCGCCCTCGCCATCATCGTGGTGCGTCCGGAAATCAATGTTCCGGCCTTCAGCGAGTTCGCCGGCCGCGAGAACGGTCCGGTTTTCTCTGGAGCGTTGTTCCCCTTCCTGTTCGTGACCATCGCTTGCGGTGCCCTGTCCGGATTCCACGCCTTGATCTCCTCCGGCACCACTCCGAAGCTCATCGAGAAGGAACGGCAGACCCGCTTCATCGGGTACGGCGGAATGCTCATGGAGTCCTTTGTGGCCATCATGGCGCTGGTGGCGGCCATCTCGATCGACCGTGGCATCTACTTCGCCATGAACGCACCCCTCGCGCTGACAGGCGGCACGGTGGAGTCCGCGGCCCAATGGGTGAACAGCCTTGGCCTGGCCAACGTCAACATCACCCCGGACGTCTTGGCGCAGACCGCCAAGGACGTGGGGGAGGAGAGCATCATTTCCCGTTCGGGCGGCGCTCCCACCCTGGCCGTTGGCCTGGCGCACATCATGCAGCAATTCATCGGCGGCCCCGGCATGATGGCCTTCTGGTACCACTTCGCCATCATGTTCGAGGCACTGTTCATCCTGACAGCGGTGGACGCCGGCACCCGGGTTGCGCGGTTCATGCTGCAGGATTCGATCGGCAACTTCGTTCCCAAGTTCAAGGAAGCCTCGTGGCGGCCGGGGGCCTGGCTGTGTACGGGGATCATGGTTGCTGCGTGGGGAGCCGTGCTGCTCATGGGCGTCACTGACCCGCTGGGCGGCATCAACACACTGTTCCCGCTGTTCGGTATTGCCAACCAGTTGCTCGCCGCCATCGCCTTGGCAGTGTGCATGGCCATTGCTGCGAAGCGGGGAGTGTTCAAATGGCTCTGGATCGTCGCGGTTCCGCTGGCGTTTGCCGCCGTCGTGACCATCACGGCAAGCTTCTTCAAGATCTTCTCGCCCGTTCCGGCGGTGGGCTACTTTGCCAACAATGCCGCTTTCAGTAAGGCCTTGGCGGACGGAAAGACCTCATTCGGGACGGCCAAAACGGTTGAGGCCATGGAAGCGGTGGTCCGCAACACCATGATCCAGGGCGTGCTCTCGGTGATCTTCGTCGTCTTGAGCATCATTGTGATCATCACGGCTGTCATTGCCACAGTCCGGGCCTTCCGTGCCGGTGGCGGGCAGGACCACGAGGATCCGGCGGTGCCGTCCCGGGTGTTCGCGCCGGCGGGCTTGATTCCGACGGCGGCGGAGAAGGAACTGCTCGCCGAGTGGGAGGCTTTGCCGGCGGACAAGCGACCCGTGAGTGCAGGGCACCACTAGTGGGAGCCCTGGCAACAGGCTTTCGTGGCTTCGCCGGATACATGCGGGGCCTGATGGGCGCTGACGCGTACCAGAAGTATCTTGAGCACTTCACGTCCTCCGGCCACCAAGGTCCCGCCATGACCGAGCGCGAGTTCTGGCGGGACCGCATGGACCGTCAGGACAGCAACCCGCAAGGGCGCTGCTGCTGAGGCAACCGGGAGTTTCGCTACGAACGAAGTCCAAAATCCGGTCTTGGCCGCGGGCTTGCGCGAACCACGTGAGAGTATGAAACGCATGAGCGATCTGAACGACATTCAGCCCAAGGATGAGGCTTCGGACGACCAACCCGTGGAGGGAACTCCGGTGGAAGGCACGGCCCTGAACGGCGCTGACCAGGGGGCGGAGGAGGCCAAGGACAAGTCCAAGGGCACCAACCTCCAGGAGCTCGTGGACGAGCCGGCCAAGGTGATGCGGATCGGAACCATGATCCGGCAGCTTCTTGAAGAAGTGAAGAGCGCGCCGCTCGATGACGCGGCACGTGGTCGCTTGGCCGAAATCCATGAACGTTCCATCAAGGAACTGGAAGACGGACTGGCGCCGGAACTCATCGAAGAACTGGAGCGCATCAGCCTGCCGTTCCCGGAGGAGAAGGCGCCTTCGGACGCGGAGCTTCGCATCGCCCAGGCACAGTTGGTGGGTTGGCTTGAGGGTCTGTTCCACGGCATCCAGGCTGCCATCGCGGCCCAGCAGGCTGCCCGTGACCACGCAGCAGCCCAGCACCAATTGCGCCAACTTCCGCCGGGAACGGTGATCGCGCCCGGCATTGTGATCGGCGAGAACGGGCAGCCCCAGCGGGCCAAGGCCCCGGGTGGGCCCGGCATTGTGTCTCCCGGCCAGACCGAGGATCCCGATCACGGCCCGGGTCAGTACCTCTGAGCCAGGCCGTGGGTTTCTTTGGGGCCGTCCGGCAGGGACGGAAAGACGATCTTGAGCTCGGTAAGGGCCTGTGGCGCCGCGCCCATGACCGCTTCCACCGTGGCCTGGACAGGTATCACCAGGTCCTGGAAGGCGTTGACGACGAGGAGTTGTACAACGAGCTGGTGCAGATCGCCAACGAGCTTGCGGATTTGCTGCCCCGTGTTCGGGCGATCTGCGTAGAGGCGCAAAAACGCGCCCCCAGCGAGGGCCTCGACGTGCCAGGTTCCCTTGCCGGCGTCCACCGTGCACTGTCCAAGGCCGGCAATTCGCTGGCCACGACGGCAGAGGCCGCGGCCATGCTGCGGCTGGCCGTTGGTCCTGTCCCGGTGGGCGCGCTGTCCGTACGGCGCCGGGCCGAGTCTGTTTTTGAACAGGTCGCCGACGCCGAGCGCCTCCTTTCGTACTGACCGAAGGCCAATGGACTGAAGGCCGCCCGGATAAGTGTGCAGCGCATGCAACTACCGGCGTGCGCGTTTATTCCACTGAAGCAATAAGTTAAGCGGATAGCTGATCTGCGTAATATTTGGGGCTTTGAGCAACTTCATGCTGGCAGGATTGCAGACATGACTTCCTCACCAACGCTTACGTTCAACGACGGCAACACCATTCCCCAGCTCGGCTACGGGGTATGGCAGGTTGAAGACGATGTAGCCGAAAAGGTGGTCCGCCAGGCATTCGAGGCCGGCTTCCGCCACATCGATACCGCCAAGATCTACGGCAACGAATCCGGCGTTGGCCGTGCCATTGCCTCCTCCGGCCTCTCCGCCGAGGAAATCTTCATCACCACCAAGCTGTGGAACGCCGACCAGGGCTACGAGGCGACGCTGGAGGCCTTCGAGAAGTCCTTGGACCGCCTCGGCATCGAAACGCTGGACCTGTACCTGATCCACTGGCAGCAGCCCAAGCAGGACAAGTACGTGGACACCTGGAAAGCCCTGATCGAGCTGAAGAAGCGCGGCCGCGTCAAGTCCATCGGTGTCTCCAACTTCACCACCGAGGGCCTGCAGCGCATTATCGATGAGACCGGCGTTGTCCCGGCCATCAACCAGATTGAACTGCACCCCTTCTTCAACCAGTCCGAGCTGCGTGCCTTCAACGCTTCCAAGGGCATCCTCACCCAGGCCTGGTCCCCGCTGGGCCAGGGCGGCGAACTGCTGGAGAACCCCACAGTCGCTGAGATCGCGGCCAAGCACCAGGCCACGCCCGCCCAGGTGGTCATCGCCTGGCACCTGGCCATCGGCAACGTCGTCATCCCCAAGTCCGTCACGGAATCCCGCATCCAGGAGAACTTCGCGGCCCTGTCCGTGAAGCTGGACGACGCCGACGTCGAGGCCATCAACGGCCTGGACCGCGGCACCGAAGGCCGCATCGGCCCGGACCCGGCGGTTTCCGACTTCGCCTAGTCCCGGCACGCAAGTGCCCCGCACCCGGTTGGGTGCGGGGCACTCGTCGTTAAGGCAGTGCTCGTTTTAGGTACCGCTCGTTTAGGTACGACGGCGGGTGGCCGGGTGCCGCGGTCAGGCAGCGCTTGCGCCTTCGCCACCTGCGCCGGAGGCGGCCGGCTGTGGTTCCGCGCCCGAGGATGGATGAGCTGCCACGTTCGCGGCGTGCTCAGCCAGGATGCCTGTCTGGTGCCGGATCTTCAGTCGGTAGAGAAGGGCCCCACCCACGGTGACAGCGGCCACGAAGATCACTCCACCCCACTGCAGGTACCACTCGAAAGGCGGCACGGAGTTGTAGATCTCCTGCCGTGGCCAGATCAGGTTGATGGTCATGGCAGCGCCCCACAGCACGGCGAGGATGTTCACCGGCAGGCCCCACTTCCCCAGGGAGAAACCGGACTCGGAGCCAGGTGCGTCCGCGATCGGCCACTTCTTCAGGAACCGCTTGCGCAGCAGCGGAACCGTGACCAGGAGGTACGACAGGTAAATCAGCACAATGCTGATGCTGGACAGGATGGTGAAGATGGCCGGCTGCATCACGTTGATGAGCAGCGGAATCACGGCCAGCACGCCGATCACGATGGCTGCCACGGTGGGGGTCCTCCGCACCGGGTCCACTTTGCTGAGCTGGCGGCTGAACGGGAGGTTGTTGTCCCGGGCCATGGCGAACATCATGCGGATCGCAGCGGCGTGGACGGCCAACGTACAAACCACCACGGCGACGACGATGCAGACCAGGAACGCCTTGCCGAAAGGCCCGCCGAGGACGCTGAGCACAATGTGCTGGAGCCCGCCGTCGGCTGCGCCCACCTTGGGGTCGGTGAGGTCCGGTGCTGCCAGGATGCCAAACAACAGGATCAATCCGCCCAGCAGGAAGGACGCCGTGACCGCGCGGATGATCGCTTTCGGTGCGGTCTTCTTGGGGTCCTTGGTCTCCTCACCCAAGGAACTGGCGGTGTCGAATCCGTACATGACGTAGCCGGAGGCCATGGCACCGATGAGGAAGACGCCGAAGAAGCCGAGGTCGTGGCCTTCGCCGAATCCGGCCGTGTCGAAGAAGACTTCCGGACCGCGGACCACATGCCAGCCGAGCGCCAGGATCAGCAACACCGCGGCAATGAGCTCCACGAAAACGCCGATGCTGTTGATTCGCGTCATGAGCTTGACGCCGAACGCGTTGATCAGCGTGGAGATGGTGATCATGATCGTCGCCAGAACCACACCGTTCATGGCGAAATCAAAGGGTCCGGTACCGTCGCCCACAAACTGGAAGCCGGACCAAAGCTGGGGCAGGGTGATCTGCAGCGCCAGTGCTACAGAACCCAAGGCCATGATGGAAGACAACATCAGCAGCCAACCTGCCAGCCAGGACGGGGTCCCGGAAGAAAGCCGTTTGGCCCAGTTGTAGACCGACCCGGCCACTGGATAGCGGCCGGCAAGCTCGGCGAAGCAGAGGGCAACCATGAGTTGGCCTACGAAGACGATGGGCCAGGACCAGGCGTAAGCCGGTCCGGCCATGGAAAAGCCGAAATAGAACAGCTGGAAAACACCGGTAAGGATGGAGATATAGCTGACGCCGGCCGCGAAACTGGCAAATTTGCCGATGCTGCGGTCCAGGGTCTGCGTGTAGCCAAATTCGTCCATGCCGCTTGAATCATTACTCTTGATGGGTTCCATGGTGGACTCCTAATCAGGAAAGCAAGATGGGATCGGCCGCCCTGGGGCGCGGCGAATCGAAGATTGCTGTGGTGGTTGTGCCCGGCAGGAACAGCCCCGCCGGGCTTGGCGCTTAGGCATACGAAGGCGAGAAATCCTCCTTTTCCCGTTCGAGGGCTGCGCCGTTGGCGTGAAGACGGCCGGACCGGATCAGATCAGCACACCGTTCACCGATCATCATGACGGTGATGTTGGGGTTGACGGTGACGTGTTCGGGCATGACGGACGCATCGGCGACCCGGAGGCCGGTGACCCCCTTGACCCGCAACTCGGGATCCAAAGGTGACATGTCGTCGTCGTACGCTCCCATACGGACCGTGCCCACCGGGTGGTAGACGGTGTTGTGGGTCTTGCGGATGTAATCCCGCAATTCTTCGTCCGTCTGTGCCTCGATGCCGGGCGAGAGTTCGCGCCCCGTCCACTCAGCCATCGCGGGCTGGGCGGCGATCTCCCGGGCCTTGCGGATGCCCGCAACCATGACGCGCATGTCGTGGCCTTCGGGGTCCGTGAAGTAGCGCGGGTCCACCATGGGCTTGTCGCGGAAGTCCCTGCTACGCAGGCGGACCGTGCCGCGGGAACGGGCGTGGGTGACATTCGGGGTGAGGCAGAAGCCGTTCTCCGTGGTGGGGTAGCCGTGGCGCACGGTGTGCATGTCGAACGGGACCGAACCGTAGTGCATCATCAGGTCCGGGCGGTCCAGACCGTCTTCGGTGGGGGTGAAGATGCCGATCTCCCACCACTGGGTGGAGGACTGCACCATGGGCTGCTTTGCCTCGAACTGCACCACGCCCTCGGGGTGGTCCTGCAGGTTTTCGCCCACTCCCGGAGAGTCGACCAAGGCCTCGATGCCGTGCTCCGCGAGATGTGCGGCCGGGCCAATGCCGGAAAGCATAAGCAGCTTGGGGGAGTCGATGGCACCCGTGGAGAGGATCACTTCCTGGCGTGCGGCGAGCCGGTGGGTGCGGCCGAACGCCGAATCAACAACGTCGACGCCGGTGCAGCGCTTGTCCGCGTCGAACACCAGTTGGCGGGCACGCAGACCGGTCAGCAGGGTGAAGTTGGGTCGCTCGATGATGGGATGGATGTAGGACACCGAACTGGAGGACCGGGTGCCGTCCGAGCGGCGGTTGATCTGGAAGAAGTTGGCTCCGTTGACCACCGTGGTGCCCGTGTTGAACTTCGCCCGGGGGATGCCTGCCTGTTCGCAGGCATCCAGCAGTGCGACTCCGGAAGGATCTGCCGGCGGCACGTTCATCAGGTGCACAGGGCCCGAGTCTCCGTGGTGCGGGGAATCAGGACCGGCGTCCTCGTTCGTCTCCAATCGCTTGTACAGTGGCCACGCGGCGTCGGCATTCCACCCCGTGGCGCCGTACTTCGTTTCCCACTCGTCCAGGTCCTCGCGGGGAGCCCAGAACGCGATACAGGAATTGTGGCTGGAGCAACCGCCCATGACCTTGGCACGGGCGTGCCGCATGAACGAGTTGCCGTTCTCCTGCGGCTCGATCGGGTAGTCCCAGTCATAGCCGGACTCCAGCAGCTCCATCCAGCGGTCCAGCTGCAGGATTTCGGGCAGGTTCCGGTCGTCCGGGCCCGCCTCCACGAGGGCCACTGTCACGTCCGGATCCTCGCTCAGCCTTGCAGCTACAGCGGCGCCCGCTGACCCGCCGCCGATCACGACGTAGTCGAAGGCGCGCTCGCCGAGGTCCTCGATGTTGTCGAAGTGCATCTAGTTCTCCTTGCCGTGGTCAGCGAACCAGCCGGTTACCTGGGGGCTGGTGTTCTGGTAGACGTGCTTGGCTTCTTGGTATTCGGCCAGGCCGGTGGGCCCGAGCTCGCGGCCCACGCCGGATTGGCCGAACCCGCCCCATTCGGCCTGGGGGAGGTAGGGGTGGTAGTCGTTGATCCAAACCGTGCCGTGCCGAAGCCGCTTTGCCACGCGTTGTGCCTTGCCGGCATCCTGCGTCCACACGGCACCGGCCAGTCCGTAGATCGTGTCGTTGGCTGTGGCCACGGCCTCGTCCTCCGTCCGGAACGTCTCCACCGTCACTACTGGCCCGAAGGCCTCGTCGGTGACCACGGACATTCCCCGGGTGACGCGGTCCAGGACGGTGGGCTGGTAGTAGAACCCGGCGTCGTACGTTCCGCCTGCAACCGGCGCACCGCCGGTCCTCAACCGCGCGCCCTCTTGGAGGCCCAGCTGGACGTAGGCGTGGACCTTGTCCCGGTGGGCCGCGGAGATCAGCGGTCCGGTCTCGGCGTCATCGTCGAACGGGCCGCCCAGGCGGATGCTTCCGGCGCGGCGGACCAGCTCATCGACGAAGCGCTCGGCGATCGATTCCTCCACCACCAGCCGGGCACCCGCCGAACAGACCTGGCCGGAGTGGACGAAGGCACCGTTGAGGGCATTGTCGACGGCGGCATCGAAGTCAGCGTCGGCGAAGACCACGTTGGGGTTCTTGCCACCCAGTTCCAGCGCCACTTTCTTGACTGTCGCGGCCGCCGCCGCGGCGATCCGCTTGCCGGTTTCCAGGCCGCCGGTGAAGGAGACGAGGTCGACGGCGGGATGTTCCGAAAGCGGAGCACCCGCCTGGGCGCCGGGTCCCGTCACGAGGTTCGCGACGCCGTCGGGCAGTCCCAGGTCCTGCAGGAGCTGCATGGCGAGAATGCTGGTGGAGGGTGTGAGCTCCGACGGCTTGAGCACGAAGGTGCATCCGGCTGCCAGTGCCGGGGCGATCTTCCACGCGGCCTGCAGGAGGGGGTAGTTCCACGGGGTGATGAGGCCGCAGACGCCCACCGGCTCGTATTCGATCCGGCTGACGACGTCCGTGTTGCCGGCATCCACCAGCCTGCCCGCCTGTTGACCGGCGATCCTGCCGAAATACTCGAAGCAGGCGGCGATGTCATCAATGTCGATCCGGCTCTCGATGATCCGCTTGCCGGTGTCCAGCGATTCGGCGCGGGCGAACTTTTCCCGGTGTTCCCTCAGCCCGGCTGCGACCTTCAGGAGGAAGGCGCCGCGCTCCGGTGCGGGTGTGCCTGGCCAGATCCCGGAATCGAAGGCCGCACGTGCCGCCTCGATGGCGCGTTCGGTGTCCTCCCTGCCGGCCTCGGATACGGTGGCGACCAGTTCGCCGTCGGCGGGGTTGCGGATTTCGCGGACGGCGCCGGAGGCAGCTGCCTCCCATGAGCCGTTGATGAAAAGCGTTTTTGGCATGGATCTCCCTAGGAATTGGGCCCGGTGTTCAAATGTGGGCGGGTGTTTCAGGGGGTCGGTGGTGAGGTTCCGGCGCGGCGTTTTTGGGTACAGCGCAGCTGCGCCTTGTAAGGCGCGGGGCTGGCGGGTGGCGCGGGTGCTGTCCGGTGTGTTGAGTTTTGCGGATTGGTTCAGCGTTGACGACTTTGCAGAGGATTGGAACTGGGCGGGTGGTTCGCCGGCCCGGAGTAGGTGTGTCCTAAGTCATAAAAGAACACTAAACCACTTTGAACGATCGTTCAAGCGTTTTGAGGCGAGATATATCAATACGCGTGTTTGTGACTCTGCTTGGTTAGGAGGCTTGTGGCGAGCTACTTGGCGTCGCGCTGCTTGGCGTCGCGCGCCGGGGCGAAGGCGATTTCCTCCGTGCGGGCGATGCTGCGCTGGATGGCACCTTTGTCTATGCCCAGCAGGGAGGTCAGCCACATGCCGTTTTGGATGACGACGATCTCGGCGGCGCGGTCCCGGCATTCCTCCCAGGAAAGCTCGGGCCTGGCGTTGTTGATGAGGGTTGCCACGCCGTCGAGGTAGCGGTCGAAGGCGGCAGCGTTGATTTCCGCGTAGCCCTCGTCGGCCTGGGCCAGGGCCCAGAGGTGGAGGCGCAGGGAAAGGTAAGGGGTGGTCAGCAGGTCAGGGCCGGCCACCCGGCGCAGGGCCTGGCGGAGCTGATCGGTGGGATCTGCGTCCGGGTTTGTTGCGACGAGGCGGAGGTCGTCCTCATCCACGCGGCGCAGGGCCGCACGGATGAGGCTCGTTTTGTCGTCGTAGTAGTAGTTCACCAGGCCCAGTGCCACTCCGGCTTCACGGGACACTGCCCGCATGCTCACTCCGGCGATGCCGTGGCGCGAGAGCAGTTCCATGGCTGCGTCGAGGATGCGGGACTGCTTGTCCAGCTGTTCGCCGTTATTCTGCGCACCTTTATTCAAGGCATTCGTCCCCATGAGGCCACACTATTGCCTGAGTTGGCCGGAACGCACTTTGGGTCGGCGGTTCGTCCGGCTTACTCCACCAGCTTGCCCACCGTGGAAACTTCCTTCATCAAGGCGGCGATCTCGTCAGGGATGGCCGGTATCTCTTCGCGAACCACGCCCGAGGCAGGTGACCAGACGAGGTTGACCTGCAGTTGCGCGTCCATCCCGGGGTAGTCGCTGCGGTTGTGGCAGCCGCGGGTTTCGCGGCGTTCGACGGCGGATTCCAGGGTTGCGCGTGCGGCCAACGCCGAGGCTTTGAGGTCGAAGGCGTGGGCCAGGTCCTGGTAACCGGCGAGGTCCGGGTGGACGCCGATGTTTTGCATGCGTTCTTCGATGGCGTTGAGTTTCGCGAGGCCGGTCATGAGGCCGTCTTCGTCCCGGACGACGCCAGCGTGGTCGGTCATCATGTTGCGGATGGCCCGCTGCAGTGCCCGTACGTTCTCGGTGCCATCGGCGGCGAGCAGATCGTCGATCTCCGCCCGCGCTTGGGCCAGGGCTTCGGCCGAGCGGGGCTGGGACGTGAGGGATGCAGAGTAGCCGGCGGCCGCTTGGGCAACGATCCGGCCGAACACGAGCAGTTCGATGAGCGAATTCCCGCCCAGCCGGTTGGCGCCATGGAGCCCGCTTGATGCTTCACCAATGGCGTACAGGCCGGCCACGTCCGTGCTGTGATCCTCGGGGCGTACCCAAACGCCACCCATTGAGTAGTGGGCTGTAGGGGCAATTTCGATCGGGGTGGTTGTGATGTCGAGCATCTGGACTTCCAGCATGGTCTGGTAGACCCGCGGCAGGCGGTCCATGATGGTTTCGCGGGGGAGGTGGGAGACGTCGAGCCAGACTCCGCCGTTGGGGGTGCCGCGGCCTTCCTTGATTTCGGTGTAGGCGGCCAGGGCAACCCGGTCGCGGGTGGACAGTTCCATGCGTTCCGGGTCGTAGCGCTCCATGAACCGTTCGCCCAGATTGTTGCGCAGGATCCCGCCTTCGCCGCGGGCGGCTTCGGAGATCAGGGTGCCTGCGGCGTTTTCCGGTTCGATGATCCCGGAGGGGTGGAACTGTACGAGTTCGGCGTCGCGGAGCCTGGCCCCTGCGTCGACGGCGAGGCGGAACGAGTCGCCGGTGTTCTCGTCGCGGCGCGAGGAGGTGCGGCGCCAGATGCGGTTGTGCCCTCCGGCGGCCAGGACCACCGCGTCGGCGTGGATGAGGTAGCGGGTGCCGTTGTTGAGGTCGAAGCCGTAGGCGCCGAAGACCTGGTTATCCTTCACGAGCAGGCGGGTGATGTACACCTCGTCCAGAATGGGGATCTCCAATTGCTGGGCCCGGGCTACCAGGCTGCGTTGGATCTCCAGCCCGGTGTAGTCGCCGGCGAAGGCCGTGCGTCGGAAGGTGTGGGCACCGAAGAAGCGTTGGGAAATGCGTCCGTCGTCCTCGCGGGCGAAGGCCATTCCGTAGCGTTCCAGGTCCTGGATTCCTTGGGCGGCCCCGCGGGCCACGATCTCTACCGTGTGGGGGTTGGCGAGGTAGTAGCTTTCCTTGATGGTGTCTGCTGCGTGTTGCTGCCAGCTGTCGTCTTCATCCATGGTCCCGAGCGCTGCGTTGATGCCGCCGGCGGCAAGGGAGGTGTGCGCGTCGGTGCGCTGGCGCTTACCGACGGCGAGCACGTCGACGCCCATTTCGGCCAGTTCGATGGAAGCGCGGAGGCCTGATCCGCCCGTTCCAATAACCAGGACGGTGGTGGAGATCTGCTTTTCAGTGGGGCAATTGTTCATAAATTCATGCTAAAAACGGACCTGTTGATCAGTCCAATGCATTGTTTGGCTCAACTTGATGCATATAGGCTATGGACGTGAATCTTGAACAACTCCGGAGCTTCGTAACGGTGCACCAGATGGGGCACTTCACCCGGGCCGCCGCGTATCTGCACTTGGCCCAGCCATCATTGAGCCGGCAAATCTCCACCCTTGAGTCCGACCTCGGAGCGGCCCTTTTCCATCGCGTTAGGGGCAACGTCACCCTGACTGCGGCGGGGGAAGCTCTCCTGCCTCTGGCGACCCGGATGCTGGCAGATGCCGACACCGTTCGATTCGAAATGCAGGAGTTGGCCGGGCTCAGGCGCGGGAGGGTGCGCATCGGCGCTACCCCGACGTTGTGCATCAGCCTCGTTGCCGAGGTCCTGACCTCGTTCCATGCCGCCTATCCGGGCATCGAACTGCACCTGTCCGAGGGCGGTTCGCTGGGACTACTGGAGGAGCTGGCCAATGGTGCGCTTGACCTTGCCCTCGTCACCACATCGGAGGACGCGCCAACCCCCGCGCCCAGCCTGGGGATGCTTCCAATCCTGAGCGAGGAACTGGTGGTCATTTCCTCGGCCAGGAGCGATCTCCTGGAGGGCGTCGAAACACTCACGCTCACCGAATTGGCCGAACTGCCGCAGATCACGTTCCAGGAAAACTACGAACTGCGGGCAACCACCACACAGGCCTTCCGTGCGGCGGGCCTGACTCCCAGGATTGTCCTTGAGGGTGCCGAGATGGATGCGGTACTGCGCTGCGTGGAACGCGGACTGGGTGTGGCCGTGGTCCCGGCCATGGTGATGGTGGACAGGCCGCGCCTGCACTCGGTGAGGCTCACCGAACCGCGCTTCACACGTTCCATCAGCCTTGCGCACCGAAACGACGTACCGCTCACGCGTGCAGCCCAGGCCATGCAGGATCTGGTCATCGAAACCGCCAACAAGCTGTCCGCAACCAGCGCAGTGACAGCAGGACTTTTGTCATCACAACAGGCTTCGTGAATTGACGACGGCGGCACTGGCGTTGGGCGCGCAGGCGGCAGGCCGGCGTCGTTCGCCCGGTTCGGCCTAGATCCGCTGGCCCGACCGCGTTTGGAGCACACAAAGTCCAACAGCGGCCAGGAGTGCCAATGCGCTGGGTGCCAGGAAGACCAAGGGCAACCCCACGGCGCCGACACCAATGCCACCCACGAGTCCGCCCAGCGCGGAGCTCACTGCGGGTGCGCTGATGAAGATCGCCGAGGCGGTGGCTACTGCCTGGGGGAGCAGACGTTGGGCCACGATGATTCCGAGGCCGGCGAAGATGCCCCAGACGCCGCCCATGAGAACCTGTGCGATCAGTAGCCCGGCGGGTGAGCCGCTGAGGGCGAAGAGTACGTTCGCCCCTACGCCGAACAGCGCCCCGAGGACCATGAGGTTGAGCATTCCCGTCCGGCGGGCTAGGACCGCCGCCGCTGGCATCAGGATCAACTCCACGAGTGGCTGGATGCCGATGATGATGCCGCTGAGTATGGGCGGATATTGGTGGTCATTCATGTAGATCGGCAGGTAGGCGTACTTGATGGGTTCTCCGGCGTAGACCAGGATATAGAGGCCCGTGAAGGCCAGCAGTGGCCACATCGTCGTGAGAGGGACGTGGGTTTTCGGCTGTGGGGCGACCGCGGTGTCGGTGTTCCGGGCCCGGTCCCGAAGCGTGCCCAAGGGCAGCAACTGTGCCAGGGTGCAGAGCGCCGTCGCAATAAGCATGGTGCGCAGGCCAAGCTGGGCACCGAGGAAGGAACCTGCCACCGGGCCCACCACCCAACCAAGCGTGAGCGACATCCGGACGTAGGAAACAACGCCATCACCAGCGGGCGTTGGATTGGCCTGGAGTTCGTCATGGATTGCCGCGAACAATTGGGAGGTTGCCGCGCCGGCGAAGCCGAGGACAAGTGCGCTGATGGCAAACGGCATCCAGAGCTCGGTTGAGAACGCGATCCCGAGCCATCCGAGGAAGCCGGCCACTGCGCAGAGCCGGAACGGGCCGAGTCTGCGGCCCGTGTGATCAGAACGCCGTCCAACCAGGTATCCCGCCACCAAAGCGGTGAGGTTGGTCAGGTAATAGAGTCCCGCGACTGTCAATGAACTGCCGAGGTCCTCCACCAGGAACCGGGCGATTTGCGGAGCGGCAGCGGAAAAGCCGAGCCCGGAGAAGAACAGGGCGAGCGTGGCGCCACGGTACAAGGGGGAGCCAAGCACCACGCGCAACGCAGAGGGGCTTCGTGTCAGTTGGTCCGTCATGCTGTGGTGTCTCCGTCGAGGTGGGCGCGCGGCTTGGGGGGGGTGAAAACCTAGTCAAACTAGATTTTGATCCTAAGTCGCATTAAGCACGAAGTCCACAGTTTTTGACGGAACCCTCCATCTGAGACGCCGGCAGTGCGAGGAGTGCCTTCAGCCTGCGTCGAGCAACCGCCCAACAAAACCTTCACCCCACCCTCACCCGCTGTTCACAACGGCTCGGAAGGCTGGACGGCGTGACTGACCTTTCACGCCGCACCCTCGTCAAGTCCTCGCTCGCCGGCCTCACCCTCGCCGGACTCGGCACTGCCGGAACCCCAGCGAACGCTGCCCCGAATGCTATCCCCTTGGTCCGCAAGCGACTTACCCTCCCCACGGGGATCGCCACCGGCGATGTCACCACCGATTCCGCCGTCCTGTGGTCCCGCGCCTCGGGGCCGGGTCGCCTCACCGCCACCCTCCGGGCCATCGACGACGCAGGAGAAATCCTCCGCGGCCGCTACGGCTTCAGCCGAACCATCCGGGGACCTTTGGCCAGCGAAGCCAGCGACTTCACCGCGAAGATCCACGCCAAGGGACTTCCCGCCGGAACCCGCTTCAAGCTGGAGCTGAACTTTGAGGACGCGAACGGCCTTGGGGAGGCTGT
Source organism: Paenarthrobacter sp. NPDC018779 (assembly GCF_044391085.1). Lineage (NCBI taxonomy): Bacteria > Bacillati > Actinomycetota > Actinomycetes > Micrococcales > Micrococcaceae > Paenarthrobacter > Paenarthrobacter sp. NPDC018779. Next base: position 40,843 of record NZ_JBIRZS010000023.1, read on the forward strand.
TCAGGGCACCTTCCGCACGGCGCCGGGCACGAACAAAGCCAACGACGGCGGTACGCAAGACGCGCGCGGTGGCGGCAGGCCGGCGTCGTACTCGCAATCCTTCGTCTGGACCGGCGATACCGCCGGGCAGGGCTGGGGCATCAACCCGGACATCGGCGGCATGCGCGGCTACCAAGCCATGCACCGGACCCGCCCTGACTTCTTCATCCACTCGGGCGACACCATCTACGCCGATGGCCCGATCGCCGAAACGGTCACCGAAAAGGACGGCCGGGTGTGGCGGAACATCGTCACGGAGGAAGTCGCCAAGGTGGCCGAGACCCTGAAGGAATACCGGGGCCGCCACCGTTACAACTCCCTGGACGCCAACATGCGCGCCCTGTTCGCCGACGTGCCCGTGATCGCCCAGTGGGACGACCATGAAACCACCAACAACTGGTACCCCGGCGAAATCCTGGACGACGCCCGCTACACCGAACGCAGTGTGAACGTCCTCGCTGCGCGCGGCCGGCAGGCGTGGCAAGAGAACATGGCGATCGCGGACTCCGCTGCACTCTGGCGCCCTGGAACGTACGACGCCGGCCAGTACCAGCCCGCGCGCATCTACCGGAAGATTTCGCGCGGCCCGCAGTTGGACATCTTCTGCCTGGATATGCGGACGTTCAAGTCGCCAAACACGGACGGCAAGGAGCCATACGCCACCAACATCCTGGGCCAGGAGCAGGTGGACTGGCTGATCAAGGAAGTCCGGCAGTCGAAGGCGACCTGGAAGGTGATTGCCGCTGACCTTCCCCTCGGAATCGTCGTCCCGGACGGTGCCGTGAACCAGGAGAGCCTGTCCAACCGGGACAACGGTGCGCCGCTGGGCCGTGAGCTGGAGATCGCCGGGGTGCTGAGCGCGTTCAAGAAGTACGGCGTGAAGAACACAGTGTGGCTGACCGCGGACGTGCACTATTGCGCAGCACACCACTACTCCCCGGAACGCGCGTCCTTCACGGACTTCGATCCGTTCTGGGAGTTCGTGGCCGGTCCGATCAACGCGGGTTCCTTCGGCCCGAACGACATGGACGGGACGTTCGGGCCGGAGGTGGTGTTCGCCAAGGCCGGCCGGTTCCCCGGCGCGTCTCCCCGCGATGGCGAGAACCAGTACTTCGGCCACGTCGAACTGGGTTCCGACAACACCTTCAACGTGAGCCTGCGAAACGCCAACGGTTCGGTCATTTTCTCGAAGACGCTGAACCCGGAACGCTGATACTTCAGACCTCCCCGGCCCTAGCGCCGGATCATCTCCAGCACGGAGTCCCGCACGCTGTCCATCGTCTTGGCGTCCTTGGCCTCGACGTTGAGCCGCAGGAGTTCTTCGGTGTTGGATGCCCGGACGTTGAACCACCAGTCTCCTGATTCCGCAGTCACGGTCAGACCATCCAAATCATTGAGGTGGACGCCGTCCATGTCTGCGTACGAACTGTGAATGTCCGCGATGGATCTGGCCGTGTCCGCCACGGTCGAGTTGATTTCGCCGCTTGAGGAATACGGTTCGTACTGCCGGGCAAGGCTGGAAAGCGGCGAGGGCTGCTCGCCGAGTGCGGCGAGGACGTGCATTGCGGCGAGCATGCCGGTATCCGCGTTGTAGAAGTCGCGGAAGTAGTAGTGGGCGGAATGCTCACCACCGAAAACTGCATCCTCTTCGGCCATGCGGGCCTTGATGAACGAGTGGCCCACACGTGTACGTACGGGCCGGCCACCGGCGGCCTGAATGAACTCTGGAACTGACTGCGAGGAAATCAGGTTGTGGATCACGGTGGGCTCCACTTCGCCGGCAGCCCGGGCCCTGGCGATCTCACGAACGGCGATCATCGATGTCACGGCGGATGGTGTGACCGGTTGTCCCATCTCGTCGACCACGAAGCAGCGGTCCGCATCGCCGTCGAACGCCAGCCCAAGGTCGGCGCCGTGCGCGACGACGGCCGCCTGCAGGTCGCGGAGGTTCTCTGGTTCCAAAGGGTTGGCTGGATGGTTCGGGAAGGTGCCGTCCAACTGGAAATACAGGGGGATGATCGTCATCGGCAGGGCCTCCAGGAGTTGGCTGCCAAGCACCGCCGGAACGGTCATCCCGGCCATGCCGTTTCCGGCGTCGACCACCAGCTTGAGTGGGCGGATGCCGGAAAGATCCACGAGGGACCGCAGCTTGCGTGCGTAGTCGCCAAGTACGTCCAGTGCAGCCACGGTCCCCCGCGAGCCGGCTGCAGGAATTCCCTCAGCGAGGTAGCGCTGGGCGAGGTCCCGGATGTCGAACAGGCCTGAATCCGAGGAAACGGGGACGGCTCCGGCCTTGGCCATTTTGATCCCGTTGTACTTTGCCGGGTTGTGGCTGGCCGTAAAGATGGCGCCCGCCGAGTTGAGGGATCCGCAGGCAAAGTAGAGCTCGTCGGTTGAAATCAAGCCGAGGTCGGACACATTGGCGCCGCGCCTGGAGGCGCCCAGCGAAAATGCATAGACAAACCCCGGAGATGACGGACGCATGTCACCGCCGCAGAGCACGGTCTTCCCGGCAAGGCCCAGGACGTCGACGAAGGCGGCACCGATGGCTTCGGCAACCTGGTCGGTCAAGGAGACGCCGACGATGCCGCGGACATCGTAGGCCTTGAATGACGAAGAAAGATCCATGATTCAGCGAGCGCCGAAGTCGGTATCCGTGTATGAGCCGGCGCGCCGCTCAGGGGTTTCGCTGCACCGGCAGTTGGTGTGGATCTCAACACGGACTCCGTTCGGGTCAACCGTGACGGATACGGGTTCGCCGTTGGAAGTGGAAACCCGCAGCGTGCCTTCTTTGGGGGAGACGTCAAACATGGTGGTCCTTTTCTTAGGGGTTATGGGGTTCAGCTGACGGCGTCGAGGACGCCGCGGACAATGGTGGCAGCTGCGCCGAGGTAGGCCAGCACGATCAGCAGGATCTGCGCGGCGCGCGCGGACACCCGTTTGGAGGCGAGGTCGCCCAGGACGAGTCCGACCAAACAGGCGACGGCGACCGCCACCCACATGGTTGCCGGGAGGACGGGAAACGATTCCGGTGCGGTGACCGCCTTGGAGACGAGCGACAAGGAGCCGATGGTGAAAAAGTAGGGCTGCATGGTGGCTGCGAACGATTTGTGCTGCCACCGGGTTGCGATGGAGTACATGCTGACGGCCGGTCCTCCCACCCCGGCCGCGGTGTTCATGAAACCGCTGAGGCCTCCTGCGGTGAAGAGGTACCTGCGACGTTTGGGCAGGACAGCGGATTTCATGAACAGCAGGACTGTCAGCCCGACGGCGAGGATGACGCCGATCGAGATCTCCAGTACCGGAGGCGGCATGAACCGTATGAGGATGGCCGCGGGGACGATCCCCAGGAGGGCTGATGCGGCCAGTGCCAGGTACCGTTTCCAGTCGATATCCCGGACTACCGGGAAGATGATGGCCCCGGCCGTCACGGCTCCGCAGACGTTGACCAGCACTACGCCCTCCACTGGACCGAGCAGCAGGACCAGGAAGGGAGCCGCCACGAGGGCGAATCCCATCCCGGTCACCCGCTGCATCCCCGCGCCCATGACGACGGCCCCCAGCACCAGTCCTGTGGTCAGCATCTAGGCCTTCCAGGCAACGTACTGGACCTCCTCGAATTCCTCGAGGCCCAGGCTCGATCCTTCCCGGCCCAGGCCGGACTGCTTGGCGCCGCCCATCGGCGCGAAGGCCACGGACGGGAGGGGATCGTTGACACCCACAATGCCGGATTCCAGCTGCTCGGGAATGTCCCAGCCGCGCTTGGGGCTGTTGGTCCAGACGTAGGCTGCGAGGCCCATTTCCGTGGCATTCGCCTTGCGGATCGCTTCCTCTTCCGAAGCGAAAGTTATGACGCCGGCTGCCGGGCCAAAGACTTCTTCGCTCACCAGAAGCGCGTCGTCCGGAACGTCCACGAGGAGCGTGGGTGCCATGAAGGATCCTTCGCGAGGAACCTCCGTGCGCTTGGTGAGCCGTTGGGCGCCGCGGTTGAGGGCATCGTCCACCAGGGCCTGGACAGCCGCCACCCGCTCGGCGTCGATCACGGGACCAAGGTCCGGTACCGGTGTGCCGCCGTCGGGAACGCCGTGCCCGATGCTCATGGCATCAAACCGTGCGGCCAGCTTCCGGGCGAATTCGTCCGCGACGCTGTCCTGGACCAGGAAGCGGTTGGCGGCCACGCAGGATTGGCCGGTGTTGCGGAGCCTGCCAAGCACTGCGCCCTCGACGGCGGCATCGAGGTCGGCGTCTTCGAAAACGATAAAGGGTGCATTGCCGCCCAGTTCGAGCAGCGGCCGCACCACCCGTTCGGAAGCGGAGGCCATGATCTGCCGTCCGACGCCGGTGGATCCTGTGAAGCTGACCGCCCGAACGGCGGGGTGCTTGAGCAGGGCCCCGGTCACTTCCCGGGATGGTCCATGGACAAGATTGACGACGCCGGCGGGGAACCCCGCATCGTGCAGGATCTCGAACAGGCCGGTTGCGGCCAGGGGTGCCTTCTCGGACACGCGGCCCACCACCGTACAGCCGGCGGCGAGCATGGCGGCGAGTTTCCGGGCCTGGATGGACACCGGGAAGTTCCACGGAGTGAGGCTCAGGGCGACGCCGATCGGCTTGCGGGAGCTGAGGTGGTGGCGTCCCCGGAGCTCAGGTGGGCTGACTGTCCCGGTGGTTCGCCGGGCTTCCTCCGCGAACCACCGGAGGTACTCCACCGAGAAGTCCACTTCGCCCTGTGCTTCGGGAAGCCGTTTGCCGGCTTCCAGTGCCAAGGTTTGGGCCAGTTCGTCGCGGCGCTCGGCCAAAAGACCGGCGGCGTTGTGGAGCAGGTCGGCCCGGGTGCGGGCGGTGGTCCGGGACCAGTTGCCGAACGCTTCGGCAGCCGCATCGGCGGCTTGGGTAGCGTGGTCCGCGCTGCCCCAGGCAACCTCGCCCACAGTGGAACCGTTTCCGGGATCCGTGACGTCTTTGGAGGTGCCGGCTGAGTGCCAGGTTCCGTTGATCAGGTGTTGTGCAGATTTCAGGTTCATGCGTAGTGCCTTTCCGCTGAGCGGCGTGGTTATCCCTTGCTGGCGCCGGCAGTGATGCCTGCCACGAAGTAGCGCTGCAGGAAGATGTAGGCCACCACCACCGGCAGGGAAGCCAGGATGACTCCTGCGAACAGCAGCGGGTAGTTGGTCTGGAATTCGCCCTGGAAGCTCAGCAAAGCCAAGGGCAGCGTGCGGTTTCCGGGGGACTGGATGAACAAGAGGGGATACAGCAGTTCGTTCCAGTGGATGACGAAAAGGAAGATTGCTGCGGCCGCGATTGATGGTGCGGACAGCGGCAGTGCGATCGAGGCGTAGGTCTTCCACGGCCCGGTTCCGTCGATAGAGGAGGCTTCGTAGAGTTCCTTGGGCAACGTCCGCATGAAGCCGCCAAGGATGAACACGGCGATGGGCAGTGTCGAGACCACGTTGGCCACGATCAGTCCCGCGAGGTTGTCCAGCAGTCCCAGACGTCCGAAAAGTACGTAGAGCGGGACCATGTTGGCTTGGGCGGGAATGGCCATGCCCAGCACCAGGAAGCCGAAGATGGCCCAGGACACGAAGCCCCTGAGCCGCGACACGGCGTAACCGGCCAGGCTGGCAATAAAGAGCGTGACTGGTACGGAGATGGCTGTGACGACGACGCTGTTCCAGAAGGAGGAACCCAGGTCCTGGCCACCGATCACCTCGGCGTAGTTGGCGGGGGAGAGGGACTGCGGCAGGCTGAACGGACCCTCGAACAGTTCCTGTGTGGATTTGAAGCTTCCGAAACCAACAACGGTCAGCGGAATGATGATGATGAGCGCGTAGATGCCGAGGATGGCGCGGCGACTGATTGAAGCGAGCATGCTGTTATTCCCCCTTCGGGGTCAGCCGGAGCAACCGGCGCTGCAGCCAGGTGACCAGGGCGATCATCGCCATGAAGATGATCGACTGTGCGGCGGCGTAGCCGAACTCCGAGTTGGCAAAAGTGCTGTAGATGCGGGTGGAGAGGATGTCCAGGGAGCTCTTGGGCGGGTTGCCTGCGATACCAAGGATCAGGTCGAAAGCCTTGAACGACTGCACAGTGGTGTAGGCCACCACAATGGACGTTGCCGGGGCCACGAAAGGCCACGTGATGGACTTGAACTGCTGCCATTTGTTGGCACCGTCCATTTCCGCTGCTTCGTAGAGTTCGCGCGGTATGGACTGCAGCCCGGCGATGTACACCACCATCATTTGTCCGGCGTGGAACCAGACCTGGGTCACGGCCACCCAGTAGAGCGCCTGGTTGTTATCTCCGAGGTAGGACCCTTGGAGTCCTTCAAGTCCCACCGCACCCAGGGCCGAGTTGGCCAGGCCGAAGTTGGGATCGTAGATGAACTTCCAAATGAAGGCCACCGACACGGAGGACAGGATGGTGGGGAAGAAGAACAAGGCGCGGAGCAGGATGCTGCCGCGGGAGTTCTTGGTGAGGAGCAGGCCGAGCAGGAGCGAGAATGCGGTTTGGGCTATGACCACCAGCAACACGAACTTCAGGTTGTTGGTCAGCGCGTTGGTGAACAACGAGTCCTTGGTGAACGCCCGGATGAAGTTGTCCACGCCCACGTAGTTGAACGTTGCCGAGAAGCCGTTCCAGTCGGTGACGGCATACTGGAACGCCTGAAGGGTGGGCATCACCAGGAAGAAGGCGATGACCGCGACGGCGGGGAGCGGGAAAAGGTACAGCGCAGGATTTACGCGTGTAGGGGACCGGCGCTTCTTCGTGGCAGCTTCCGTGCTGCTGTCCGGCGCCTTTCGCTTCGCAGCCATTCCGGTGTGGGTGCTCATAACCGTTCGTCCACAATCTTCTGGGCAGCTTCGGCTGCCTGTTCAGGGCTGGTACCGGAGATGACCGCCGTCGCGCTTGCCTCCACGGCGTTGCGGACGTCCAGGTTCAAGAATTGGAAGCGGGCGGCCAGCGCCGTTTTCTTGTCCAGCCACGGGCTCAGTCGCTTGAGGTCCGCGTTGGTGTAGTCGACGTCCTTGACGGACACGTGCTGGGCCGTCTGGTTGGCGTAGTACCCGGCGTTTTCCGGTTCGGACAGGAAATCGATCCAGGCTGCCGCGGCGGCCTGGTGCTTGCTGGCCGAGTTGACGCCGAGGATGAACGTGGCGTTGTAGACACCCTCATACTTGGCGTTGCCGTCGGTTGAAGTATTGGGGAAAACCAACTCGATCGGGAACTTCGCGCCCAGGTTCCGGACCGCCGCGAGGTGGTAGGAACCCGTGGCCAGCATGGCGGCTTTGCCTTGGGAGAACAGGTTCTGTGCCGGCTCCACCGCGGTGCCCGTGGCGTTGGACTGCAGGAACGGCGCCAGGTCCTTGTACTGGTTCAACATCCTGATGAACCAGTCGTCAGTGCACTTGAGCTTGCCCTGCTCGATTTGTGCACACATGTCGTCCACTGGGGCGTTGTTGGCGATCATGCAGTTGAAGAGCTGGCCACCGTTTCCCACATCGCCGCCGGGCCACGAGATGGGCGTGACACCGGAAGACGCCAGCTTCTCGCACATGGCCAGGAAGGCGTCCCAGTCCTTCGGTGCCAGCTCGGCGCCGGCTTTGTCGAAGAGGTCGGTGTTGGCCATCGGCATGGGGAACACCACTTGGTAGGGCAGGCCAAGTTGACTGTCGCCGGACTGCCCGGCTGTGAGCAGGCCCTTCTGGTAGTTGCCAACGGCCTTGCTGTTCTTCAGCTCGGTGTAGATTCCGGCCTCACCGAAGTTCTTGAACTGTGCACCCCGGAAGGTCGCAAACGCGTCGCCGATGGCCGCGCCCCGGACCTTCTGCAAACCCTGGGCGTTGTAGTCGTTGGAGGTCGAGATGTCCTGGACAACCTCCGCACCGCTGTTCTTTGCAACGAAGCGCTTGATGAGCTCGTCAAACACTGCCTTGTCTTCGCCACGCCAGTGGGCGAAGGACACCTTGCCAGTGATGTCACCGGTGGCCGGAGCAACCGGCCCGGTGGCGCCACCAGGGGCTGTGGAACCGCCGGGTCCTGCGCATGCTGCCGCAGTGGCACCGAGACCCAGGGCGCCGAGAACGGCCATGGCCTGCCTGCGTGAAATCTGACTCACAATTTTCTCCTCATTGAGTGTTGCTGTGCCGGGTTGGAATGGGGCGTAAGTTGGAATGGGGCGTTGTTTGGAATGGGGCGCCTTCACGGCCGCCGGGGCGGATCAGGCGGTGGTGCGTTGTGCCGCCACCACCTCGTCCACTACTGCGCAGAGCCGCTGCAGCCGACGGACAGCATCCGTGGACAGGGACTCTTCTACGTCCGTGGAGCCGATGCAGGACGCCCAAACGGCCCGTCCGGACAGGAACCCGCTGGCCCCTTCCAGGCACGCCCACCGGACGGCGTCGGGGAAGACGTCCTCCGGGACTCCGGAGGAAAGGACCACCCATGGGCCGTCGATGGCTTTGGTCAGTTCGGCGCACGCTGCCCGGACCTCTGCTTCAGGGGCCTGGCCCTTGAACGGGACCTCGGCCTTGTAAAGGTCGGCCCCCAGGCCGCCGAGTTCCTTGGCTGCGGCCAGGATGCCGGCATTCCAATCGAAGTCGCCGCCGGCCAGGGGCTTACGGGAGACGGGTTCGATGATGCTGATGAGCCCGGCGGACTTGCAGCTCTCTACGAACTCGCGGACCATTGCCACGCGGCCTTCGGCGGGTTCGTCCGGGCGGTAGAGCACCAGGAGCTTGAGGGCCTTGGCTCCCAGCGCTGCGTACTTGGCGGGATCCACCAGCTTATCGATGGTCACTTCGCCCACCAGCTCGCCGTGGGCAGACTCGAAGTGGTCTGCGGAAGCGATGAGCCCGCAGCCGGGCGCGACGACGTTCGCTTCAATGGCCTGGTCCAGTGCGAACTGGCGGTCGATGAGAACGCCGGATGCATACGGAGTGAGGATCCGGGCGGCCGCGAGCTTGAAGTCACGGAGGTCCTCATCGGTGACGGGCTGGTCGGTGTGCTCGGCGAACATGTTCCGCATGGCTTCGCGCTGATCGACTGCGAGCATCGCGAACGCACCTGAAGGCCGCTGAAGGGGAGAAAGGTCGGTGGTGGTCATGGGCTGCTTCTTTCAGCTAGGCAGTGGGATTGATGGTCAAAACGGGGGTGATGGCCTGGCGGGGAATCATGGAGCGTCCGTCCAGACCTGCGCACGAAGCCGTGGCTGTGCGGCCGGCGAAGGCTGCTGCCTCCGCCAGGGGGAGTCCGGCTGCGACGGCGGCCAGGATGGCGCCGTGGTAGACGTCGCCGGCACCAAGCGTCGATACGATCTCTGCCGCTGTTGCCGGTACGTGGAAGGGAACGCCGTCCCGCTCCAGGCCCCAGGCTCCCGCGGAACCTGCCGTGGCCACCACGGCGGAGGCACCGGCGTCGACGGCTTTTTGCACAAGGGCCTCGGGGGACAGCTGGTCACCGTACTCGGCCCGCAAGCGCTCGATCGTGGGCACGTACAGCGCCACACCTTCGGGGCTGAAGGAGGGGATGGGGTTGCCGGCATCCACGCTGATCCGCAGGCCCTGCAGATCGGCAACGGCATTCCAGCCCAAGTGGTCCACATGGACCCAGCCGGCACTGCGCACCAGCTCATGGAAACGGCTGTCTGCGGGAAAGTGGACGGGAGGCACAGGCCGGGTGACGATCGCCCGGCTTTCGGTTGACCTGCTGACCACGATCACGCTGGCGCCCGTCTTCACCGCGGGGTTGCGGAGGACGGCCGAGGTGTCCACGCCTTCCGCTTCGAGGCCGCTGATGATCCGGTCGCCTTCCTCGTCTTCACCTACGACGCCGGCAAAGGCCGCCTTTGCTCCGGCACGGGCTGCCGCGACTGCCGCCGTGGCGGCCGGGCCACCGCCTGCCGTCGCGAAATCTGCGGCTACGGTGCGGCTGTCGGCACCGGGGTATTCCTGCACAAGGGCGATGGAGTCCAAAGTGGCACACCCGACGAAGAGCAGGGTTCCGGATGACGGTTGGGGCACGATCCACCTCGTTGTTGTTGGGCTGGTTTGAAAAAATATACACACGCTATGTGTGAAAAACAACACATTCTGTATAGTGATGTTTGGGATGCAACGTCGATCCCCCACTCAACGCAGAGAAACGGAGCAGCTCATGGCATTGCCCTCTGAGGAAACAGCCCAGACCATTCGCTACGGACTCATCGGCGCCGGCCACATGGCCCGCGAACATGTGCGAAACCTTGCTTTGATCCCAGGAAGCCGCATCACAGCGGTCTCCGACCCCACGCCCTCCTCCCTCGAGGAGACCTCTCGCGAAATTGGCTATGAGGTGAAGACGTTCTCCTCGCACCAGGAGCTGCTGGCATCCGGGCTGGTGGACGCCCTCGTGATCGCGAGCCCGAACGATACACATTTGGGAATCCTGAAGGACATCTTCGCCAGCGGAATCAACCTGCCGGTCCTGGTGGAGAAGCCGGTGTGCACCAGTGCGGAGCAGGCCGACGAACTGGAACTGCTGGCCGCTTCGTACCCCGCCCCCGTATGGGTTGCCATGGAGTACCGCTACATGCCGCCGGTGCAGGAAATCATCCAGGCCGCGCATGGTGGCAAGCTCGGCACCATCCACATGCTCTCGATCGTCGAACACCGCTTCCCGTTCCTGCACAAGGTGGACGCCTGGAACCGGTTCGCCGAGCGCACCGGCGGCACCCTGGTGGAAAAGTGCTGCCACTTCTTCGACCTGATGCGCCTGATCCTGCAGGACGAGCCCACCCGCGTCTACGCCAGCGGCGGGCACGACGTCAACCACCTGGACGAGTCCTACGACGGCCGCACACCGGACATGGTGGACAACGCCTACGTGATTGTCGATTTCAAGGGCGGCCGCCGGGCCATGCTTGAACTGTCCATGTTCGCCGAGGGTTCCAAATTCCAGGAACGCATCTCGATCGTGGGGGACGCAGCAAAGATCGAGACCCTCATCCCGGTGGCTGCGAACCACTGGATCGAAGGCGACGAAACTGAAGCAACCGTCGAGTTCAGTCCGCGCTCGCCGCTGGGTCCGGAAAAGCATGACGTTCCAGTGGACGAGGCAGTCCTTGCCGCAGGGGCGCACCACGGCTCCACCTACTACGAGCACCTCGGTTACCGGAAGGCCATACTGGGTGAGGGGCCTGTGGATGTGACAGTGGCGGATGGCCTTCAATCAGTCAGGATGGGCCTTGCAGCCGAGCAGTCCATTGTGGAAGGACGCGCCATTGAACTCCAGGCACCGATGGTTGGCGCCCGGAAGTAAGTAGGATTGTGTTGGAATTGCAACACAATGCGACACCTTAGGTGGTCCAAGGGCATGACAGGAAAGGGGAAGCCATGAGCATCGCACGGGAAGAGGCGCCGCTGACGCCGCGTCAGCGCACCATTCTGGACGAGCTCGGCCGGCGGGGATTCCTTTCCACGGCGGACCTGGCCGGGACTTTCGACGTCTCGGACATGACAGTCCGCCGCGACACCCGGGCGCTGTCCAAGCTGGGACTGGTCAAGGTGGTCCATGGTGGGGTAAGTGCGGTTGAAGGACATGGACAAAACGCTGACTTCGCGGCACGTGCCCGTGAGGATGCCGATGCGAAGCAGCGTGTTGCCAAGGCCTGCGTGGACATGGTGGCCGAACGCGACGCCATCATCCTTGATGCAGGAACCACGACGTACCAGATCGCCCAGGAACTGCCGGCGTCCTTCATGGGCACGATCATCACCCATTCGGCGCCAGCCATTCAGCGGTGCCTGCAACTGACGTCCGCACGGACCATTTGCCTGGGCGGCGAACTCTTGCTGGACAGCCAGGCGTTCAACGGTCCCATGACGGTCAGTGCCGCCCAGGGCCTGCGCGCCAAGACCGCCTTCATCGGAGTCAGCGGGATCCACGATGAAGCGTTCTACATTGAACGTGATGTTGAACGGGCCACGAAGCTTGCCCTCATGGCATCGGCCGAGCAGGTGGTAGTGGTCGCTACGCACCAGAAAATGCTGCGGTATGCGCTGGCCAAACTGGCGGTGTTTGATGCGGTAGATGTTCTGGTGACGGACGCGCCGCCACCACGGGAGATTGAGGCCGCGTTGAAGGCGGCCGACGTGAAACTCATCGTGGCGGCCTGACCGCATTACTGCGGTCCTGCCTGCCGGAGCGACTGGCTCCTGACCCACCCTGGCGATTGACCGGCGTCGGGCATCCTTGCGTCCGGATCGACGACGGCGCAACCCGCCGCTTCACGGCGCGTCGTCAACCTTGGCGGAGCCTTGAAATCTGAATGTCTGAATTCAAACTCTCTCTGGTGGAATTCCATCAGTACGAGTTAACATCACAACAGGCCCCTTTGGCGGCCCCATAATCATTGAGGAGAAGCACATGACGTGGCTGAACAGCGCCGCTCACGCACGTTGGCTCGAAGCAGAAACGGACCGGCTCATCAACTTCGCGGCCGGTTCAAAGGTCGCCACAGGATTCGGTTGGCTGGACAACTACGGCAAGGTGGACCCGGGCAAGCCGACCCACCTGTGGATCACTGCGCGAATGGTCCACAGTTTCGCGGTGGCAGCCTTGATGGGACGGCCCGGTGCGGCATCCATGGTGGACCACGGCATAGCCGCGCTCAACGGAGTCTTCCGTGACAGTGAGCATGGCGGGTGGTACGCCGAAGTGGACGAGAACGGGCCCGTGAACGACGCAAAGTCCGGGTACCAGCATTCCTTCGTGCTCCTGGCGGCAGCCAGCGCCGTCGCGGCCCGCCGGCCGGGCGCGCAGGAGCTGCTCAAGGAAGCCCTGCACATAGCCGACTCCAAATTCTGGGACCACGAAGCCAACATGTGCTTTGACTCCTGGAACCGCGACTTCACGGAAACCGAGGCCTACCGTGGCGGCAACGCCAGCATGCACTCCGTGGAGGCTTACCTCATTGTTGCTGACGTGACGGGCGAGAACCGCTGGATCGAACGCGCCCTCCACATCGCCGAAGTGCTCATCCATCAGTTCGCGCGCAACAACAACTACCGCGTCTTCGAGCACTTCGACCCTGACTGGAACCCGATCCCGGAATACAACACGGACCACCGCGCAAGCCAATTCCGTGCTTACGGCGGAACGCCTGGTCACTGGGTGGAATGGGCGCGCTTGCTCCTGCACCTCCGCGCCGGCCTCGAGGCCAGGGGCTTGGAGGCGCCGTCCTGGTTGACGGAGGACGCCCGGGGCCTGTTCGACGCCGCCATCCGCGATGCCTGGCAGCCGGATGGCCATCCCGGCTTCGTGTACTCCGTGGACTGGGAGGGGAAGCCCGTTGTCACGTCCCGCATCCGGTGGGTGCCGGTGGAAGCGATCGGCGGTGCAGCGGCGCTGTACATGGCCACTGGAGACCAGCGCTACGCAGACTGGTACGAGCGGATCTGGGACCACGCACGCGACTGGTTCATCGACTACGAGCATGGCTCCTGGAAGCAGGAACTGGACGAGCAAGGCAACGTGGCTTCGACTGTGTGGTCGGGCAAGGCAGACGTCTACCACTTGTGGCACTGCCTCGTTGTTCCACGGCTCCCACTGGCGCCCGGCCTGGCTCCGGCACTAGCGGCCGGGTTGCTGGACTCGCGCCTCCACTAAGCTGCTGCGTCAACCCCGAGCACTTGACATCAATACGGGGAAGGCGGACCGGGGGATCATTTTGACTTTCCCCTGCTATGGGACGACCTGCGCGGTAGGGCCGGGGTGCCAGGACTTGCCTGTCGCCCCGGCTGGGTCGGCCCCGGCTCAGTGTCGCCCTTATATTCTGTCTGTGGGCCCGTGACAGAAACCGAGGCTCCAACGAACCGAACGGAGCGCCCACGGTGTTGTTTGACGCATTGGAGCGGCAGATCGTGGCCGCCCTCCAGATCGATCCGCGCTGCCCGTGGCGCAAGATGGCTGCTGTGTTGGGGGAAGCTGAGCGAACGGTTGCACGCCGGGGCTCCCAGCTCCTGGAATCGGGAGCGGTCGCGGTGGTGGGCGTCCGGCCCAAACCGGCGGCGGTGCTCTTCGAGATGCGGTGCATTCCCGGAACGGTGCGGACGGCAGCGAAAGCGCTGGCCCAGCGAAAAGACATCACGTTCGTCTACACCACAACAGGCACCGGTGACTGCGTGGCCGAGATCATGACGGACCCCAAGCACATGGCTGACGTGCTCTCGGACGAACTCCCCTCCACCATCGGCCTGAGGGATTCAACGAGCTACCCGGTGCTGCGATACTTCCGGACCATTCGGGGGTGGCGGCCGGAAATCCTCAGCGCGGACCGGGCTGAGGCGCTGCGGTCACACCTCACCGTGGACTCGGGCATCCTGGAGGCCCAGAAGGAACTGAGCCGCCAGGACAACGAGATCGTGGAAGCCTTGTGCGCCGATGGCCGGATGAGCTTCGAGGCGCTGGGCCGTCGGGTGGGCGTCTCGGAAGCGACCGTCCGCCGCCGCAGCGAATGGCTTTTGGCCAACAACCAGGTCCATTTGCGGGTAGTCATCGAACCGGCAGCTTTCGGCCTCGCCGTTGAAGCCTTGCTCTGGATCCGGGCGGCGCCAAAGCACGTTGAACAACTGGGTAAGAGCCTCGCCGAACTCCCCATGGTCCGCTACGCCGCAGCAATCGCCGGCGACTACCAAGTGATCGCCGACGTCACCGTGGGGGATATGTCCGCCCTTTACCGTTTCATCACAGCTTCGGAGTGGGCACAGTACGCATCCGGAGTGGACGTCTCCATCCTGCTCGACGCCCAGAAACGCGGTGGCCGCTTTATGCGGGCACCGTCGTAAGGGCCGGCACCCCAGTTGGGATAACAGGCGCGACGGCGGCGTACCCCGTCTGCTGCTCGAAGGCCCGGCCCCAGCGGAGCAGCCGCATGTCCGTGTAGTGGTTGCTGGCCAGCTGGAGGCCGATCGGCAACCCTGCCCGGCTGAATCCCGCGGGCACGCTCAGCACCGGAAGGCCCGTGGCAGAAAGTACGCAGGCCGAACGCATCCAGTCGAGGTACGTTTCGGAGGCAACGCCGGCAACCGAGGCCGGGTACCGCAGGGTCGCGTCGAACGGCAGCACCTGGGCGCAAGGACTCGCGAAGAGGTCGTAGCGGCCGAAGAATGACTGGACTCCGGCTTCAAGCCGGGTCCGGGCAGCAGCAGTTTCAATCAGGTCCCGGGCAGTCAGGGCGAGTCCCTTGTTCACATTCCAGTGCACTTCAGGCTTGATGACATCGCCCGCACGTTCCACGAGGGGTCCCAGCCCTGCAGCGAAATCCATGGCCCTCGTGTTGCCGAACACCAGGTCCGCTTCGCTGAAGTCCGGGGTTGCTTCCTCCACAATGGCGCCGAGTTCTTCGAACACCGCAAGCTGCCGTTCCAGGTGTTCCACGATCTCGGGCTCAACGGGGATGCCGATGCCGAAGTCCCGCGACCAGCCGATCCGCACGCCGCGCATGTCCGTCTCCAGCGACTCACGGAACACTTTCGGATCCAGCCCTGCAGGTTGGGGGACGCGCCGGTCGGTTCCGGCGGTGACGGACATGAACAGGGCAATGTCCTCCACGGTCCGTGCCATCGGCCCCGTCCGTCCCAGCCACGCATAAGCGTTGACGTCGGACGGCATGGGGATCACCGCCGTCGACGGCCTGAAACCCACCACGTTGCAAAAGGACGCCGGGATGCGGAGCGAACCGCCCATGTCACTGCCGTCACCGATGCTTTGGACGCGGGAAGCGACGACGGCGGCAACCCCGCCGCTGCTTCCGCCGGCGCTCAGTGTGGGCGCGTACGGATTGGTGGTGGTCCCGAAGAGGTCGTTGAAGGTGTGCGAGCCCGCGCCGAATTCCGGGACATTGGACTTGCCGGTGCTGACCACGCCGGCCGCCTTGAGCCGCGCAATGATGAGGTCGTCGGCGTCGGGCACAAAGTCGCGCAAGGCGAGGGAGCCCTGGGTGGTGCGCATCCCGGCGGTGTTGTTGGTGTCCTTGTGCGTCATGGGCAGGCCGTGCAGCGGCGGCAGTTCGGCTCCGGACGCTGTCAGCTGGTCGGCTTGATGTGCCAAGGCCTGCGCACCATCGGGCTCCAGCGTTACCACGGCGTTGATGGTCGGGTTCACCTCCGCGATGCGCTGGAGGTGATTGTCCAGGGCCTCCCGGGCCGAGATCTCCTTCGTGCGGATCGCTGCGGTGAGTTCGACGGCGGACAGCTCGCCAGTGGTGTGGGACATGGTGCTCCTTTGCTGGATGGTCGCTGCCTGAAAGTGTGCCGAGTCACACCGAGCCAGTGGAAGTCCCGCGTGATACCGAGGCCGTGTTTGACTGTTTCGGCCAACTAGATGGCTGATTCCGTCAGCTATTGTTTGTGATCCGGCTCATAGCGGAAGGTGTTCCTAACCCGCTGGCCGATCTGGTCGACGGGCCTGATTTGCCCCTCGGCAGGAAACAGCCGCAACGATGTGGTTGGGATGTGGACTGCGCGGGGCCCGCTACCGGAGGTTTCCATGCACCAACCCCTGGCACTTCAACCGCTCGCATCCAACAGCCCCACCGACATTCTGGCCATCGCCAACAACCCCGTTCTCTGGATCTGCGTGGCCGGCGTTTTCGGTGTCATCATCATCCAATCCCTCATCTTCATGAAGGCAGCCCGCCGCGCGGCGCCCTCCGTCGAGATGAGCACGCAGGACATCAAGACCTCGTTCCGTTCCGGTGCCGTTTCCGCGATCGGACCTTCCTTGGCCGTCTCGCTCGTGGCTATCGCACTCCTTGGCCTTTTCGGGGCTCCCGCGGTGTTGTCCCGCATCGGCCTCATCGGTTCCGCTGCCTACGACGTCTCCGCTGCCGGCATCGCAGCAGGTTCCATGGGAGCCAAGCTCGGCGATGCCAGCTACACCCAAAGCGTCTTCGCCGTTGCCTTCTTCGCCATGAGCATCGGTGGTGCCATGTGGATGCTGGCCACCCTCATCCTCACCCCGGTGCTCCGCAAGGGCGACGCCAAGATCCGGGCCGTCAACCCTGCAGCGATGGCCATTGTTCCCGCCGCGGCGCTGATCGGCGCGTTCTCCTGCCTGGGCCTGACGGAACTTCCCAAGTCCGGCATCCACGTCCTTTCCTTCATCGTTTCCGCCGCGGTCATGGGCATCTGCCTGCTGTTGGCCAAGAGGCTCGGCAAGAGCTGGCTCCGGGAATGGGGCCTCGGTTTCTCCATCGTCATCGGCCTGGGTGCGGCGTTCCTCGCCGCCGGCGCCTGAGCCCGCAAGCACTGAGCAAGAGACAAGGAACATCCCCATGACTTCCACAACTTCTGCCGCCATTACTCCAACCACCGGCACGGCCATGGCCGACTTCAACCGGACCACATCCCGCTGGGGCCAGATCACCATGATCGCCGGCCTGCTGATTTCCGTGGCGGGTCCGCTCTACCTCGTTTTCGCGGGCGGTCTGGACATAGCACCCGCCCAGCTCTGGATCGCCTTCGCCGCCGTTGCAGCGACGTTCGGCATCATCTGGATCGTCGAACCCTTGACCTACTACCCAATCCTTGGTCCTGCAGCGATGTACCAGGCCTTCATGATCGGCAACATCTCCAACAAGCTCCTCCCGGCCGCCCTCATCGCGCAGACCAACATCGGCGCCAAGCCGGGGAGCAAGCGTGCCGAACTTGCCGCCGTCGTCGCTATCTGCGGAGCCGCCGTGGTGCACCTGGTCTCCCTCGCGATCTTCGTGGGATTGCTCGGCAGCTGGCTGATCAGCGTCATTCCGCCCTCGGTACTGACCGTTACGCGCTTGTATGTCCTGCCCACCGTTCTCGGCGCAGTGCTGGTTCAGGCAATCGTCTCCATGAAGCAGCCCCGGACCACCGTCTTCGCGCTCCTGGTCTCCGCCGTCGTCGTGTTCGTGGTCCTGCCGCTGGTGCCGTCGCTCGCGATGGTGTCCACCGCCATCGCCGTGCTCGGCACCATCCTGCTGGCCTGGTTCTTCCGCGGAAAGCAGGTGGCGGCCGCGAAGCCCATCCACATCGAGTAACCCAGCTGCACGGCAAGCCCACACAACGCACCAGAAAGAAGACCACCATGACGCAAACCGCCACCGCCCTGGAACTCGACAACGAACAGGCCACCAAGCTTCACGCCCTGTACCGCCGCCTGCACGCCCACCCCGAGCTGTCCATGCAGGAGCACGCCACGGCAGCCCTCATCGAGGAACAACTCGACCGTTTGGGCGTGGAGCATTTCCGCTGCGGCGGCACCGGAGTGGTGGGTGTCCTGCGGAACGGCCGCGGTCCAGTAGTTGCCTTCCGGGCGGACACTGACGGCCTGCCCATCGAGGAAGCCACCGGCCTGGAGTACGCCAGCACGGACAAAGGCATGCTGGACGGCACAGAGGTTCCCGTGATGCACGGTTGCGGCCATGACACCCACGTGGCGAGCCTGCTGGGCGCCGCCGAAATCCTCGCCGGCAACCGGGACGCGTGGGCCGGGACCCTGGTGCTGATCTTCCAGCCCGGTGAAGAGACCGCGGCAGGCGCCCTGGCCATGCTCGACGACGGGCTGTGGGACAAGGCTCCACAGCCGGAGGTGGTGTTCGGGCAGCACGTCATGCCCCGCCCGGTGGGTACCGTGTCCATCTCCAGCGGACCGGTCGCGGCCATGGCGGATTCGCTCAGAGTCACTGTCCACGGCCAGCAATCCCACGGTTCGCAGCCACAGGACTCCATCGATCCCATCGTCATGGCGGCGCACATGGTCACGCGGCTGCAGACCATCGTGTCCCGTGAGCTGGACCCGCGGAAGTCCGCCGTCGTGACCGTTGGGACTTTCCACGCCGGGCTCAAGGAAAACATCATCCCGGCCTCGGCCGAGTTCACGCTCAACATCCGTACCTTCGACGAGGATGTGCGTGGCCAGGTCCTCGCCGCCGTCCGCCGCATCATCGAGGCCGAGGCCGCCGCGTCCGGCGCGCCCACGCCGCAGATCGAGGAGCTGTACCGCTTCCCGCAGTGCTTCAATGACCCCGACGCCGTTCCTTCAGTTCTCGCGGCACTGAGCGGTGCGCTCGGGGCGGAGTCAGTCGAAGTGACCCCGCCGATGATGGGGAGCGAGGACTTCGGGCACCTGGGTACGGCCATCGGCGTGCCGTCCGTGTTCTGGATGTTCGGCGGCACGCCCGCATCCGCCTTTGAAGGGCCCGGGCCGGTACCCGTGAACCATTCGCCCTTGTTCGCCCCCGAGCTGGAAGGTTCCCTGGCCGGCGGAGTCTCTGCCGCCGTCGCCGTGCTCCTGTCCCGCCTGGGCAACTGAGCTTGCTTCGGCAACTGATCTTCGAGGAATGTCCATGACTTCAGTACTCACCGAAACAGCCCCTGTCCTCCGGGATACCGTCGGTCCGCTCTCCGGCCGCCTCGTGGTGGACCTGAGCCGAGCGCTCGCCGGACCGCACGCCGCCATGATGATGGGCGACCTCGGTGCCAGGGTCATCAAGATCGAGAACCCTGGAACCGGGGACGACACCCGGGGTTGGGGACCGCCGTTCGTTGGGCCCGAGGATGATCCGCAGGCGGCGTACTTTTTGTCCTGCAACCGCAACAAGGAATCGCTTGCCTTGGACCTCAAGAGCGACGACGGCCGCGCCGTACTGCGGCAGTTGCTGGAACGTGCTGACGTAGTGGTGGAAAACTTCCGGCCCGGTGTCCTGGAACGGCTCGGCTTCAGCACCGATGCCATGCACGCCATCAATCCCCGTTTGGTGATCCTGTCCATCACAGGCTTCGGCCACGATGGCCCCGAATCCCACCGCAGCGGCTACGACCAGATCCTGCAGGGCGAAGCCGGGATCATGTCGCTCACGGGTTCCGGCCCCGAAGATCCCCAACGCGTGGGCGTGCCCATAGCCGATCTCCTGTCTGGCATGTACGGCGCCTACGGAGTGGTCGCAGCCCTGCTGCAACGCGAACGGACAGGCCAGGGGCAAGTGGTCCGGACGTCCTTGCTGGCGTCCCTCGTCGGGGTGCATGCGTTCCAGGGGACCAAGGTCACCGTGGCGGGGGAGTCGCCCGAAGCGCAGGGAAACCATCACCCCTCCATCGCGCCGTACGGCCTGTTCCGTTGCCGGAACGGGAGCGTCCAAATCAGTGTGGGGAGCGAAAAGCTGTGGGCCGCTTTCACATCCGCGTTCGGGCTTGATCCTGCCGCGGACGGCCTCGCCAGTAACGCGGACCGGGTGCGGAACCGCGCCCGCGTGATCGACGTGGTGGAAGCGGCATTCGCCGGGTACGACGCCGAGCCGCTCCTCTCGAAGCTCGCCGACGCCGGTATTCCCGCGGGCAAAGTCCGGTCCCTGAAGGAAGTGTATGAGTGGCCCCAGGTGGCATCCCAAGGGCTGCTGGTGGACGTGGAACACCCGCTCCTGGGCCCGGTCACGTTGCCCGGGCCACCGCTGCGCTTCTTCGACAACGCCTCTGGTGCCGAGTCCACCCGCCGCGCCCACACGGCACCCCCGCTGCTCAACGAGCACAGCGACGGCATCCGTGAGTGGCTCGCCGCGGGGGAGGAGGGCTGAATGACCGCCACGGCCACTCGCCGCCGCCTCGGTGCCCGGGAACTGCTTGAAGAAACGCTCGACGCCGATACTTTCGTTTCGTGGGACGCCCCGGTTCGTGGGGTGGTTGGCCCTGACTCCGCTGGCGCCGCGTACGCCGCAGACCTGGCTGCCGCACGCGACAGGTCCGGCAGCGACGAGGCGGTGCTCACCGGCGAGGGCCGGGTCCGGAACCACCGCGTCGCCGTCGTCGTCTCCGATTTCGCTTTCCTGGCCGGCTCCATCGGGCGGGACGCGGCACAAAGGCTGGTTGCCGCCGTCGAACGTGCAACCCACCTCGGCCTGCCGCTCGTGGCCATGCCCGCTTCCGGTGGGACGCGCATGCAGGAAGGGACCGCAGCGTTCCTGGCCATGGTGGAAATCGTGGCAGCGGTCCAGGCACATCGCTCTGCCGGGTTGCCGTATCTGGTCTATCTGCGGCACCCCACCACCGGGGGCGTCATGGCATCCTGGGGCTCGCTGGGGCACGTGACCGCAGCCGAACCGGGTGCCCTGCTGGGGTTCCTTGGGCCGCGGGTCTATTCAGCGCTTCACGGTGAAGAGTTCCCGGGCGATGTCCAGATCGCCGAGAACCTGTTCGATCACGGGCTGGTGGACGCCGTGGTACCTCCTGAAGGGCTCAGTGCCTACTTCGGCCGCGTGCTGGATCTCTTGGTGGCGTCCGGTGATGGGGAAGAGGTTGCTGGGACGTCCGCTGCCGGCGATGGTGCGGCCGCCGCGCAGGAGCCTGCAGCGCCGCTGTTCCCCGCGGCGCCGCCAGCAGCTTGGGACTCCGTGCAACGTTCGCGGAACCCACACCGGCCTTCCACGGCGGGGTTATTGCAGGAAGCCGCGGGAAGCGTCGTGCTCCTGCGGGGCGCCGGCGACGGCGCCAAGGAGAACGGGATCCTGGTGGCCCTCGCAAGCTTCGGGGCCAAACCGTGCGTCGTGGTGGGGCATGCTCCCGGGAAAGCCCTGGGCCCCGCATCACTACGGGACGCCCGGCGTGGGATGCGGCTGGCGTCGGAACTTGGGCTTCCCCTGGTGACCATCATCGACACCCCGGGCGCCGCCCTGTCCAAGGAAGCCGAGGAAGGTGGACTTGCCGCCGAGATCGCACGCTCCCTGTACGACCTTCTTGGCCTGTCCACACCCACACTTTCCGTGCTCCTGGGGCAAGGGACCGGCGGGGGAGCGTTGGCACTGTTGCCCGCCGACCGGACCATCGCCGCAGAACACGCATGGCTTGCCCCCTTGCCACCCGAGGGTGCGTCGGCCATCGTCCACCGGACCACGTCCCACGCACCCGCGCTCGCAGAAAGCCAGGGCATCACGGCTGCTGCGCTCGCGGGGAGGGGCGTGGTGGACCTTGTGGTGGCGGAACAGCCCGATGCCGCTACGGAGCCCGTGGAGTTCTGCCGCCGCCTCGGTGACGTGATCGCCGTCGAACTCCAAGCCCTGGCCGTATCGGGAGCGCTGTCCGGTCCGGGATTCGCGCGGCTGCAGGCCCGCCGAGCGCGTTATCGCGCCCTGGTCTCGTAACCCTTCCCTTGTGAGGCCCGCTCTGCGCCGTTTCGTAGGGAAATAGAACGCAGAGCGGGCCTCACAACGGGAGGTGAGTACCGCCGTCGCTCGCTTGTTGGCGCTGTTGCGTCAGTGGCTGCCCGGGGTTTCGCCGTCTTCGAAGATCCTCGAGGCAGGGCCCACGATCAGGGCGTCTGGTGTGCCCACCAGTTCCACGTCCTTGCCGGTGTAATCGAAGCGGTTGAGGACGTGACGCATCGCTTCGAGGCGTGCGCGCTTCTTGTCGTTGCTCTTCACCACTGTCCACGGCGCCCAGTCCGTGTCCGTTTCGAGGAACATGGCTTCCTTCGCGGCCGTGTACGAACCCCATTTGTCCAAGGAAGCCAGATCCATGGGGGAGAGTTTCCACTGGCGGACCGGATCTACCTGCCGGATGGTGAACCGTGTCAGCTGCTCGGTGCGGGAGACGGAGAACCAAAACTTGACCACGTCAATGCCGTCGTCCACAAGCAGCTTCTCGAAAATGGGCGCTTGGTGAAGGAAGTTCTCGTATTGCTCCTCGGTACAGAAGGACATCACGCGCTCCACACCCGCCCGGTTGTACCAGGACCGGTCGAACATCACCATTTCGCCGGCGGCGGGCAGATGCGAGACGTAGCGCTGGAAGTACCACTGGCTCTGTTCGCGTTCGCTGGGCTTCTCCAAGGCGACAATCCGGGCGCCACGGGGATTCAGGTGCTCGGTGAAACGCTTGATGGTGCCGCCTTTGCCCGCGGCGTCCCGGCCCTCGAAAACCATCACCACCCGGCGGCCCGTGGACTTGACCCACTTCTGCAGCTTGAGGAGTTCGATCTGGAGCAGCCGCTTCTCCGACTCATACGTTTCCCGGTCCAGGCGGGCCGCGTAGGGGTAGCCCTCGCGCCAGGTATCCACCAGCACGCCGTCGGGGCCGAGCAACACAGGATCATCGTCGTCATCGTCCAGGACCGAGAAGCCGTGGAGGTTGGAGCCAAGAGCAGTCATGGCCAGAACGTAGCGCCGGGAAGTTAACGCACTGTGAATACTGGAAGTCACCGCGGCCGAACGCCCCGAAAGCGTCCGGCCACGGTGACCCGTGCGTCGTTAGGCGCTCGTCACGTCCTGGACCTCGCCCACGAGTTCTTCGATGATGTCCTCAAGGAACAGCATGCCAGTGGTGGCACCTTCGGCATTGAAGACGCGGGCAACATGGGCACCGCTCCTGCGCATGGACGCCAGCGCATCTTCGAGTTCGCTGCCAACATAGACGGAGGCCAAGCGACGGATGCGTTTCTCCGGCACCGGACTGCTGAACTTCTCCGGCGTTGTCAGGTCCATGACGTCCTTGAGGTGGAGATAGCCGGAAGGCTGTCCGTCCGTGTCCGTCAGGATGTACCGGGAGTACCCGTGCTCCGCAACAGTCCGCTGGATGTCCGCCGGCGATGACGTAGCAGGCAGGAGCACCATTTCGGCGATCGGAACCTCCACGTCGGCCACGGTCTTTGCCGTGAACTCGAAGGCGGCAGTCAGTGTTCCGCTGGTGTCGTTGAGGGTTCCTACCCGCGTGGATTGCTCCACGATGGTTGCCACCTCGTCCAAGGTGTAGGCGCTGGTTGCCTCGTCCTTGGGTTCCACGCGGAACAGCCGAAGGATGGAGTTTGCGATCCCGTTCAGCGTCCAGATCACGGGCTTGAACACCTTGGCCACCAACACCAGGGGAGGCGCCAGGATCAGGGCCGCCCTTGTGGGAACAGAGAACGAAATGTTCTTGGGGACCATTTCGCCCACCACAACGTGCAGGAAGGTCACCAGCAGGAGCGCGACAGCAAAGGCGATGATGCTGATTGCCTCGGCAGGCAGGGACGTAAGCCCCAACGGAATTTCCAGCAGGTGGTGGATAGCCGGCTCGGATACGTTGAGGATCACCAGCGAACATACCGTGATGCCCAGCTGGCTCGTCGCCAGCATCAGGGTGGCGTGTTCCATGGCCCACAGCGTGGTCTTGGCGGCCTTGCTGCCGGCTTCGGCTTTTGGTTCGATCTGGGAACGCCGAGCGGAGATCACGGCGAACTCGGCGCCAACGAAGAACCCATTCACCACCAGCAGGATCACCAGCCAGATGATTCCGGGAAGATACTCACTCATGGCCAAGCTCCTCGGAAATCTTGTCGATGATCTGGTCGTGGGTGCTGGTTGTGTCCGCGTCGGGGTCCGGTGTGAAGCGGATTCGTCCCAATTGCGGGCCGGCTACCCGTTCCACACGCAGCACGCCATCGGCGATGGCCACTTCGTCACCGAGCTCCGGAACGCGGTCCAGCTGGTCGGACATGAAGCCGGCCACAGTGTCGTACTCCTCGCCTTCGGGCACCACAATGCCGGTTCGGTCCAGCAATTCGTCCGGCCGCAGGGAGGCGTCGAAGGTAACTGAGCGGCCGCTGCGGACCACCCCGGCCCTGGCGCGGTCGTGTTCGTCCTCGAGTTCGCCCACGATTTCCTCTACGAGGTCCTCCAGGGTGACGATCCCTGCTGTTCCGCCGTGCTCGTCGGAGACAATGGCCACTTGCAGGCCTTGCTTGCGGAGGAGGACCAGGAGTGCATCCACGTCCTTGGACTCCGGAACGTACAACGGCTCGGTCATGAGGGACGTGGCGGCAACGGATCCGCGTTCTTCCAGCGGCACCGCGAAGGCCTGCTTGACGTGGAGGACTCCCTGAACGTCGTCACGGTCGCGGCCGATCACCGGGAACCGCGAGAACCCTGTGGCGGATGCCAGCTCCACGATTTCGGCGGCCGTGTGATCGGAATCCACGGCAACCATGCGGATACGAGGCGTCATCACGTCTCCAGCCGTGTGCTCCGAAAAGCGCAGGGTCCGGTTCAGCAACTCGGCATGGTCGCGGTCCAGGACGCCTTCCAACGCCGAGCGCCGCACCAACGAGGTCAGTTCCTCCGCGGACCGGGCACCCGAAAGTTCCTCCTTGGGCTCAATGCCGAAGGAACGGATGATGCGGTTGGCTGTGTTGTTGAAGAGCAGGATTGCCGGTTTGAACACCGTGGTGAAGAGGGCTTGGAACGGGACTACTACCTTGGCCGTGGCCAGCGGCAAGGCCAAGGCGAAGTTCTTGGGAACCAGTTCTCCGATCACCATGGAGAAGATGGTGGCCAGGAAGATACCTGCCACCGCACCGACACCGGGAATGAAGGCCTCGGGCAGCCCGGCCGATTGCAGCGGGCCGCGGAGCATGCTGCTGATGGCCGGTTCAAAGGTATAGCCGGTGAGCAGGGTGGTGAGGGTGATGCCGAGCTGTGCACCGGAGAGGTGCGTCGACGTGATTTTCAGGGCGTTGATGGTGGCCCCCAGCCGCTTTTCGCCGCGGGCTTGGCGGGCTTCGAGTTCAGTGCGGTCCAGATTGACCAGCGCAAACTCTGAGGCGACGAAGAATCCTGTGCCGACAGTGAGGACAAGGCCTATGCCGAGCATGATCCATTCATACATTCGGGCGCCCCTCTCCCGTGTGGACCGGCAATCCGGTCAGGGGGCAGAGGGGCCTGGGCATATGTGAAGGAGGGTCATCCATAGTGGGCCAAGTCTACGGGGTGGCCGGCCAAGTCCGGATATTTGTGCGCCGCAGGCTGAAACGGGAACCCACCGGGGGCTTCGGACGTTGACGAGCGGATGCCCCTAACGCGGAAACAGAGAACCCCCGGAGATCCGAAGATTTCCAGGGGTTCCCAACCGAGCTTCCTATCAGAATCGAACTGATGACCTTTTCATTACGAGTGAAACGCTCTACCGACTGAGCTAAGGAAGCACCGCGTCTTTCTACCGGTTTCCCGGCCGATCACGCAAGACATAACTGTAATAGAGGCACGGCGCCCGGGTCAAAACGACGGCGGTGGCGGCCGTTGCGGGGATGTTCACCCGGGCGTCGGGCCGGGTTCAAGCCGCCTTTCCCCTGCCGCCGGAAGCTGGGGAATCAACTGTTGCCGGGGCCGTCCGGCACGCAATACTCGCCGAGGGAGCCGCGCAATGACTGGGGACGCATTGACCAGGGATACCAACCACACGCCCAACAGGTTGCGGCTCGCGGTGGTGGACATGGTGGGGACCACCATCACGGACGACGGCCGGACCGAGCGGGCCATGTCCCGGGCGTTGGCCGAACACGGAGTGGAGCCCGGCAGCACCCGCTTTGAGAGCATGCTCGGCTATGCGCGGGACACCATGGGCTTCTCCAAGCGAACGGTCTTCAGCCATCTTTTCGACGACGCCGTGGTTGCCGAAAGCGCCAACAAGACGTTCGAGCTGGTTTACGACGAATTGATCGACGACGGCGGCGTCCGCGCCATTCCGGGGGCGGAGGACGCCATCCATTGGATGCGGGAATCAGGAATGCATGTGTGCCTCGCAACAGGCTTTGGCCGGCACACCCAGAACATGGTCCTGGAGTCCCTGGGCTGGATGGGCCTGGCAGACCTCAGCCTGTGCCCGGCCGACGCCGGCCGTGGCCGTCCCTACCCGGACATGATCCTGACCGCCGTCCTGGCCTTGGACTTGGACGATGTCCGGGAGGTGGCGGTCATTGGCGACACGAGTTCGGACATGCTGTCCGGCGTCCGCTCCGGGGCCTCACTCATGGCCGGTGTCTTGACCGGTTCACACTCGGAAGCCACCCTCCGGGCAGCCGGAGCCACCGAAGTGGTCGACTCCATCAAGCAGTTGCCGCTGCTGCTGGAGAAGCACGAGGCACGGCACTTCTAGCGCCGGGCGGCCAGAGCTAGCACTTCAAGCCGTCTTGCGGCTGCTTCCCGTCGATGAAGTAATCGTCAACTGCGTTGCTGACGCACGAGTTGGAGCGGCCGTAGGCGGTGTGCCCTTCGCCTTCCCACGTGACAAGGGAAGCGTTCTCGAGCTGTTTCCGCAGCGACTGGGCCCATGCCAGTGGAGTGGCGGGGTCTCCGGTGGTGCCGATGACGACGATCGGCGCCGAGCCTGTGTAATCCACCGCTCCGGGAGTTCGCGTGGCCTTGTAGGGCCAGTCCTTGCAGCTCACGCCGCCGTAGGCGAAGAACTCACCGAAGGTGGGGGAGTCCTGCTTCAGGCGGACTTCCTCGGCCCGCATCCCGGCGGTGTCGGTGACCATGGGATAGTCCAGGCAGTTGATGGCCGTGAAGGCAAAGTTCGAGTTGGAACTGTAGGTGCCGTTCTGCTCCCGGTCTGCGCCGAGATCGGCAATCCGCAGCATCTGCGAGACATCGCCGGAGAAGGCGCTGGCCAGGGCCTGGCTCAGGGCGGGCCAGCTTTGGTCATCGTAGAGCGGCAGGATGAGCCCGTTGACGAATTCGTTGCCGGTAACGAGTCGGCCGTCCTTGGCTGTCTGGGGATTGTCGTCCACAGCCTGGATGAGGTCGCGGATCTCCTGGACACCGTTGTCCACGTTTCCGCTGAGCGGGCAGTCCTTTTGGTTCAGGCAGTCGGAAACGTAGGAACGGATGGCCTTCTCGAAGGCTACGGCTTGCCCTGAGGTGAGGTCCTCGTTGCTGAGCGAGGGATCCACGGCCCCGTCCAGCACCAGGCGTCCTACGTTGTCCGGGAACAGGGCTGCGTAGGTGGAGCCGAGGAACGTCCCGTAGGAGTAGCCGAGGTAATTGAGCTTGGCATCGTTGACCACGGCGCGGAGGACGTCGAGGTCCTTGGCGGCGCTGACGGTGTCGATATGTTCCAGCACGGGGCCGGTCTGCTGCACACACTGTTGGATCAAGGACTTGTTGAAGGCCAGGGCAGCAGCAAGTCCCTGGTCCGTGTTCTCCTTGAAGACCTTTTCCCGCGCGGCATCCCGTTCAGCGTCCGAGGACATGCAGGTGACAGGTGCTGAACGCTTGACGCCGCGGGGGTCGAAGCCCACCATGTCGTAGTTGGAGCGCAGCTTTTGGGTGAAGTGGGTCTTGCCGCCGTCCCTGACGAAGTCCACCCCCGAACCGCCGGGTCCGCCGGGATTGACCAGGATGGTGCCCTTCTTGTTTCCGCTGCTGGAGAGCTTGATCGCGGAGAGTTCGATGTCCCCGCCGGAAGGGTTCCCGTAGTCGAGCGGGACCTTGACGGTGGCGCATTGGAAGCCGTTTTCACAGCCACTCCACTCCACTGCCTGCGAGTAGTACTTTTCCAGTCCCTTCGGTGCCGACGCGGCGATGGAAGGATCAACCGTACTCGTGGATGGCTTCGCCGTGGGAGTAGGCATGAACGGAAGCGAGCACGCACTGAGGACCAGCAGTGAAACGAGCGTGAGGCAGAGCGCTGCGAGCCCCCGGCGGCGGCGTGCGGACTTCATGGATTCTCCTATTGCTGGATCAGGCTCGTCGCCATGGACTCCACTGCCAAGAGCGGTGCCACGTTGGTGGTGGTGATGCGGACCCGTGCTTTGTTGATGGCGTCCATCCGGGCAAGGGTGGTCTCCGCCGCGGATTGGCGCGCGTATTCTTCGAGATCGCCCCTGAGTTCAACGTTGACCAACTCCACTGCGTTCCCGAGTTGGATGATCAAGACGTCCCTGTAAAAGGACAGCAGGTCGGTCAGCGTCCTGTCCAACGAGTCAGTAACGGACCGCTTGGCACGGCGCTTCTGGTCGTCTTCCAATTGTTTGACCTGGCTGCGCATGGACGGCGGGAGTGTTCCGGACTCCGGGGCGCCGAGGCTGGCCAACAGCGCAACCTTCTCCGCGGCATCCCGTTCGTCATTGGAACTGTTGGCCTCGTCGGTGGCGATCTTGACCAGTTTCTCGGCCATCATCACCGCGGCCGTGACGCCGCGCAGGCCCAGCGGGATCCGGACAGTTTCCAGCCTGCGTTCCCTGGCGTCGGCATCGCGAGCCAACCTGCGTGCGATTCCAATGTGGCTTTGTGCTGCCCGTGCCGCGCGTTCAGCCAACTGCGGGTCGATGCCGTCGCGGCGAACCAAAAGGTCTGCGACGTCGGAAGCCGGCGGCAGGCGCAAGGTAACCGGCCGGCAGCGGGACCGGATGGTGACCAGCACGTCCGCGGGGGAGGGCGCGCACAGCATCCAGATGGTCCGCGGCGTTGGTTCCTCGATGGCCTTGAGCAGGACGTTGGTGGTCCGTTCGGCCATGCGGTCTGCGTCCTCCACCACGATGATCCGCCAGCGTCCCGTGGACGGCCTGTCTCCGGCCTTGGAAACGAGTTCCCTGGCCTCGTCGATGGTGATGGTGACTTTCTCGGTCCGCACGAACGTCACGTCGGAGTGGGTTTCGCCAAGGATTGTGTGGCAGGAGGGGCAGTGTCCGCAGCCTCGAAGGGCCACGTCGTCCTGTTCGCAGTTCAAGGCAGCGGCGAAGGCCTTGGCCGCGTTGGAGCGTCCGGAGCCGGGCGGGCCGGTGAAGAGCCAGGCGTGGGTGAGTCCCGCTTCGCCTTGGGCGGCCTGTTTCAACTGCGCAACAACAGGAGCCTGCCCCTGGAGGTCGTCCCAAACGCTCATTGGGGAACCCGCCCACCGAGCAACGCCTCAACCCGTTCCAGGATCCGGGAGGCCAAGGTCTCAATGTCCAAGGCTGCGGGCAACACGAGATAACTGGACGGCGAAGCAGAGGCGAGGTCCAGGAAGGCATGGCGGATGGCCGAGTGGAAGTCGTCCGGCTCGGACTCCAGGCGGTCTTCTGCGGCTTCCCCGGCGGTGCGGCGCTGGCGCCCGTCTGAAGGGTCGACGTCGAGCAGTACCGTCAGGTCCGGCTGCAGGCTTTCGGTGGCCCACTCGTTAAGGGAGCGGACCTGATCTGCGCCGAGGCCCCGGCCTGCGCCCTGGTAGGCAACGGAGGAGTCGATGTAGCGGTCGGTAATGACCACGGTGCCCGCTGCCAGTGCGGGGCGGATCACCTGGTTGGCGTGGGCCGCGCGGGCAGCGGCGAACATCAGTGCCTCAGTGCGGGCGTCGATGGTTCCATGGCCGTGTTCAAGGACCAAGGAGCGCAGTTTTTCGCCAATGGGAGTTCCGCCGGGTTCGCGGGTTCGCAGGACGGTCAACCCCCGGGATTCAAGGGCGTCGAAGAGCCGTGCGGCCTGGGTGGATTTGCCCGCTCCGTCCCCGCCTTCGAAGGCAATGAAAAGGCCTGGACTCTGAATACTCACCTGCCTAGCCTACCGAGCGGCTGCAAACGTAACGGCTTTCATCCACACCCGTGCCCCCGATTACGCTGAAGCCATGAGCCTTTCCGAAGAGCACGCCGCAGCTTTGTCCCCGGAAACCCTTGTGGTGGCTGCGGGCCGTCCCGAACGCAAGCACGATGAGCCGGTCAATCCGCCCATTGTCTTGTCCTCCACATACTTCGGAACGGGTCCGTTGGGCGACGGCGATCGCGGCTACGGACGCTACGCCAACCCCACGTGGGATCCGTTTGAGGAGGCCCTGGCCAAGCTCGAAGGCGCAGAGCTTCCCGGACTGCTCTACGGGTCCGGACTCGCCGCCGTGAGTTCGGTGCTTTCCCTGGTTCCCGCCGGAGGTGTGGTGGTCATGCCATCGCACAGCTACTCGGGATCCCTGGTGATGGCCTCCGAGCTCGCAGACAAGGGCTTCATCGAACTGCGCACCGTGGACATCGCGGACACGGACGCGGTCAAGGCCCTCATCAGCCCCGAAAACGGCAAGCCCGCAGACCTGCTGTGGCTCGAGAGCCCCACCAACCCCATGCTGGGTATCGCCGATGTCCTTGCGCTGACGGAAGCCGCGCACGCTGCCGGGGCCATCGTCGTCACGGACAATACGTTCTCCACGCCTCTGGTGCAGCAGCCGCTGGCCCTGGGTTCCGACGTCGTTCTTCACTCGGTGACCAAGTACCTGGCCGGCCATTCGGATGTGGTCCTCGGCGCCCTGGTGACCTCCAATCCGGATCTGCGCGCCGCGTTGCTGCATCACCGGATCATCCACGGCGGCATCGCGGGCCCCTTCGAAGCCTGGCTGGCCCTCCGTGGCTTGCGGACGCTGGCCTTGCGGATCGAGCGTTCGCAGGCGTCCGCCGCTGTCCTCGCCGGTCGCCTCAGCACCCACCCGAGGGTGGAAGCCATCCGCTACCCGGGACTTGCATCGGATCCCGGCCACCAGCGGGCCAAGGAGCAAATGAAGGGCTTCGGTTCCATCCTCTGCATCCAGATTGCCGGCGACGACTCCCGCAGCGGTGCCGAAGCCGCCGACCAGCTGGTGCGGGCGCTGCAGCTGTGGCTCCCTGCTACGTCCTTGGGCGGCGTCGAGTCTCTCATCGAACGCCGACGCCGGCACACGGCTGAGCCGCTCAGCGTCCCCGAGAATCTGGTCCGGTTGAGCGTGGGCATCGAAAACGTCGAAGACCTTTGGTCCGACCTCGAGCAAGCGCTGAAGTCGCTGGACAGCTAGGCTAAAGGGCGTGGACGGAAAATTCTTGATCGCCATTGTCACCAACGCGGTCTACTTCATCTTGGGACTGGTGGCCCTGGCCCTGGAAATTTGGGCGTTCGTCGATTGCCTGCGCCACCGGCCGGCACTGTTCGTGGCTGCCTCCAAGCGCACCAAGACGTTCTGGACGGCCCTCACCGGCGTCGCCTTCGCCATCGGCGCCCTCACCGTGCTGAGCGGCGGCAGCGGCCTGGGCCTCTTCGGCATCGCGGCAGTCACGGCAGCCTCGGTGTATCTCGCCGACGTCCGCCCCGCAGTCCGCGAGGCCGGCAGTGGCGGCAACCGCAACGTGGGCCCGTACGGCCCCTGGTAAACACTCGCTGGTAGGCCAGGGTCAGAGCGGCGCCACGGCGTCCCACGCCACAGTGACTTCACCCAAGCGCCACCGCGACGGTCCATCCTGAAGCGGCCATCCGGCGTCGAGCAGTGAACGGCACATGGCGGTCCACCGCTGCCGGTTCCCGAACGATGCCAGCGGTGCCGCCTCCAACCAGGCGCGGTCCATGGCCTGCAGGAACGTGTGCACCGGCTCGCCCGGGACATTCCGGTGGATCAGGGCCTTGGGCAGCCGTTCGGCCACCTCGGACGGCAACTCGAAGCCGCCGAAGCGCACGGACAGGCTCAGGCTCAAAGGCCGTTCGGAGTCCAACGCCACCCAGGTCACCCGGCGGCCGATTTCGTCGCACGTGCCGTCGATGAACAGCCCGCCCGGTGCCAGCCGCGACTGGACCAGCCCCCAGATTGCCGGCACGTCCGCTTCCTCGTATTGGCGCAGCACGTTGAAGGCCCGCACCAGGACGGGATTGCCGGGCACGGGAACCTCGAAGCCACCCACGTGGAAGCTCAGCCCTGGTCGCTCCAACGGTTTGGCGTTCCGCACGCGGTCGGGTTCTATCTCGATCCCGCAGACCCTTACATCGGGACGGACGGCCTGCAGCCGCTCGAAAAGCTCGACGGCGGTGGCTGGCGAGGCGCCGTAGCCCAAGTCCACCACCAAAGGCTCGACGGCGGCGCGCAGCCGCCACGCTTGCGGCCCGGCAAGCCACCTGTCCAGGCGGCGCATCCGGTTGGGATTCGTGGTGCCGCGGGTGATGTTGCCAACCGGCTTTCCGCCCCTGTTGCGGGGAGAGCCCACCCGTTCCGCCTTTTGCACCACGGCCCCCACTTTATCGCCTGCCCTGCTCCGCACCCTTTGCCGCGCTTCGCTGCCCTTACGTGCCGCACCCTTTGCCGCCACCCGCACCCCGGACCACTGGTGCGAGTGGCTCGAATGGGTGCGGCAGATGCGCGAGTGGGTGCACTTGGCGCGAACGGGTGCGTGGGGCGTAACGCCCGGCAGGGGAGAGGGGCGCTCGGCTAGGATGAAAACCATGACTTACAAGCTCATTCTGCTGCGCCACGGCCACAGCGACTGGAACGCCAAGAACCTGTTCACCGGCTGGGTGGACGTTGACCTGAACGATCAAGGCCGCACCGAAGCAGTACGCGGTGGAGAGCTTCTGGTTGAGAACAACATTCTCCCGGACGTGCTCTACACCTCGCTCCTGAAGCGTGCCATCAACACCGCCAACATGGCCCTGGACAAGGCCAACCTCGGCTGGATCCCGGTCAAGCGCGACTGGCGCCTCAACGAGCGCCACTACGGCGCACTGCAGGGCAAGGACAAGGCCCAGACCCTCGCCGAGTTCGGCGAAGAGCAGTTCATGGAATGGCGCCGCAGCTACGACACCCCGCCGCCGCCCCTCTCGGACGACAGCGAATTCTCGCAGGCACACGACCCCCGCTACGCCGGCCTGGGCGACGCACTGCCGCGCACGGAGTGCCTCAAGGACGTCCTGGTCCGCCTGCTTCCTTACTGGGAATCTGACATCAAGGAAGACCTCAAGGCGGGCAAGACCGTCCTGGTCACCGCACACGGCAACTCCCTGCGTGCCCTGGTCAAGCACCTTGACGGCATCAGCGACGACGCCATCGCCTCCCTCAACATCCCCACCGGCATCCCGCTGGTGTACGAACTGGACGAGGACTTCAAGCCGGTCAACCCCGGCGGCACCTACCTGGACCCCGAAGCCGCGGCAGAGGCCATCCTCGCCGTAGCCAACCAGGGCAAGAAGTAAAGCTTCGCCAAGTACGACGGCGGGGGGGGGGGGGGGGGGGGGGGGGGGGGGGGGGGGGGGGGGGGGGGATGTCGAAAGCCACACCGCGGGCGCGGGACCCCGCCCCCCGCGGGGGGTAGGGGGGGGGGGGGGGACACACCC
>NZ_JBIRZS010000024.1:0-64033 GCF_044391085.1 Paenarthrobacter sp. NPDC018779
ACCGCGCCATCAAACAACTCAACAACCTCGGCTACAACGTCACCATCACCCCGGTCACCGCAGCCTAACCCACCAATACTTTCGTATTAGTTGGGTGCGGGGATACGTGACTGGAGCCCGGCCGTCCAGTCACATGGCACCCGTGTAAACGCACAGTAAATTCGCAGAATAAGTCTGTTTTAAAGCGAAACATTTGACCCTCCTGCACCAAGCATGGCACGCGCGCGTGTTGGCAATGTAAACGCTTGCACCCAGATGTCTGACATCCCCGCCGAAGCCCTCGAAACAGGCTTTGCTTTGGCACCTGACACGTGTTTAGCGTGGAACGTGCCCCGGTAAGTCGACGTGCCGGAGCACCAGCGGCGAGCGCCTCAGGAAGGGCCGCCGCACCTCGAAACGATGGCGTCCCTCGAAGACGCCACCAGCGGATCGAGCGGACGCCGGACTCGAGCAGCAACTCCACGAAGTCCAACACTCCGCGAGAAGAGCAAGCATGAACACGCACTCAACCCCAACACGGCCAAGACGCCGCTTGCGCAAGGCAACAGCCATCGCAGCAGCAGTCGGCGTCGCCGGTGGCATCCTCCTTGTCACGCCGGCCGCACAGGCCAACCTGCCGGCCGATCCGCCGTCGAGCACCATGCCGGCACCCACGCCCGGCTTCCCGCTGCCGTCGAACCACACGCAGCAGGCCTACGATCCGGCAGCGGACTTCACCTCCAAGTGGACCCGCGCCGACGCCAAGCAGATCATGGCCCAGAGCAACCCCAACGTGGCTCCCGGCCAGAACTCCATGAGCCCCAACGTCACCATGCCGGAAATCCCCAAGGACTTTCCGGCCATGAACGACGACGTGTGGGTGTGGGACACCTGGTCCCTGACCGACGAGAACGCCAACCAGATCAGCTACAAGGGCTGGGACGTCATCTTCTCCCTGGTGGCTGACCGGCACGCAGGCTACGGCTTCGACCAGCGCCACTGGAACGCCCGGATCGGCTACTTCTTCCGCAAGACCAACGCCGATCCGGCCAAGGACAAGTGGAATTACGGCGGGCACCTGTTCCTGGACAACACGTCCATCGGCAACACGGAATGGTCCGGCTCCACGCGCCTCATGCAGGGCAACAAGATCAACGTCTTCTACACGGCAACCACGTTCTACGACGTCAAGGAACGCAACGCCGGCGGTGGCGGGATCGCACCCGACGCCGTCATCGCCAAGGCACTGGGCAAGATCCACGCCGACAAGAACGGCGTGAGCTTTGACGGCTTCCAGCACACCAAGCTGCTTGAGCCGGACGGAAAGCTCTACCAGAACAAGGCCCAGAACCCGGGCTTCGCCTTCCGTGACCCGTACACGTTCGCTGACCCGGCGCACCCGGGCAAGACCTTCATGGTCTTCGAGGGCAACACTGGCGGAACCCGCGGCTCCTACAAGTGCAAGCAGGAAGACCTGGGTTACCGCCCGGGCGATCCCAACGCTGAG
This sequence comes from Paenarthrobacter sp. NPDC018779, assembly GCF_044391085.1. Classification (NCBI taxonomy): domain Bacteria; kingdom Bacillati; phylum Actinomycetota; class Actinomycetes; order Micrococcales; family Micrococcaceae; genus Paenarthrobacter; species Paenarthrobacter sp. NPDC018779. The sequence goes on from NZ_JBIRZS010000024.1 coordinate 1,487, forward strand.
ACCGTGGACCAAGTCAACAGCACCACCGGCGCGTGGTACCAGACGGCAAACGTGGGCTTGGCCGTGGCGGACAACAAGGACCTGACCAAGTGGAGCTTCCTGCCCCCGATCCTGTCCGCCAACTGCGTCAACGACCAGACCGAGCGTCCGCAGATCTTCATCCAGAACGAGAACGGCAAGAACAAGTACTACCTGTTCACCATCAGCCACCAGTTCACCTACGCGGATGGGATGCGCGGCCCTGATGGCGTGTATGGCTTCGTCGGCAACGGCGTCCGCTCCGACTACCAGCCCGTGAACAACAGCGGCCTGGCCCTCGGTTCGCCGACTGACCTGAACATGCCGGCCAACGCGCCGGAAGGCCCGGACCCGCGCCAGAACGGCCGCCAGTTCCAGGCTTACTCGCACTACGTGCAGCCTGGCGGTTTGGTCCAGTCGTTCATCGACAACGTGGACGGCGTCCGCGGCGGTTCGCTCTCCCCCACGGTGAAGATGAACTTCCAGGGCGGCGTGACGCAGGTTGACCGCAGCTTTGGCAAGAACGGCCTCGGTCCGTTCGGCTACTTGCCCACCAACGTGCGCGTTGGCGGCGAGGGCCTCTACAAGTAGGACCGGCGCTCCAGTAATACCTGGCCCATAAGGCCCCGGCAGGGGTGCGCTCGGCCACGAGCCGGGCGCACCCCCGCCACCCCCCAACCCCCAGGATTTCCCCATGGTTTACCCCACCCCCAACACCCCCAGCCCCCGTCTCTCCCGCCGCCAATTGCTCGCGGCAAGTGCCGCCGTCGTGGTTTCCTTCTCAGCCGCCTCGTGCACAGCGCCCCGCGACGCGGAAAGCCCGACGGCGGTTCCCACCACCAGCGGTCCACGACCTTCCGCTTCGGAACCGTGGCGTCCGGCCGTCCACCTGACCGCGGAAAAGAACTGGCTCAACGATCCCAACGGCCTGGTCTACGCGAACGGGACCTACCATGCCTTCTACCAGCACAACCCCCGGGCAAATTCCTGGGGCAACATGTCCTGGGGGCACTCCACCAGCAAGGACCTGGTGCACTGGGAGCAGCAACCCCTGGCCATGGAAGCCAGCGAGGACGAAGAAATCTTCTCCGGGTGCATCGTGGTGGACTCGAACAACGCTTCCGGACTCGGGTCTGCCAAGAACCCGCCCATGGTTGCCCTCTATACCAGCGCCTACGGGAAGCATGGAGCGCTGCCGCAGGGAACGCAGGCACAATCCGTGGCCTTCAGCCTGGACGGCGGAACCACGTGGGAGAAGCACCGCGGCAACCCTGTGCTGAACCTCGCGCCGAGCAACAACAATTTCAGGGACCCCAAAATCACTTGGTACGAACCCGGCAACTACTGGGTGATGACCACCGTGGTGGCCGACGCCCAAGTGGTGAAGATCTTCAAATCCACCAACCTCCTGCATTGGGAGTTCCTCAGTGATTTCTCCGGCGTCGGGGCGCAGGGCGGGCTCTGGGAAGTGCCTGAGCTGCTGCAGATGAACGTTGAAGGCTCCACGGCCAAGAAGTGGGTCATGCTGCTGAGCATGAATCCGGGCGGTATCGCAGGCGGCTCCGGCATGCAGTACTTCGTCGGCGAGTTCGACGGCACGCGGTTCGTTGCCGAAAACGCAGCGGCCCCCGATGCTCCCCTGGAAGAGTCCCAGTGGCTGGATCACGGCGCCGACTATTACGCCGCCAACTCCATTTCCGGCGCTCCGGGCGACAAACCGGTGCTTCTGGGCTGGATGGGCAACTGGGACTACGCCCAGGACGTCCCCACCACGCCGTGGCGTGGTGCCATGGCGATTCCGCGGGAGCTCACCTTGGTCCGCGGTGAAAAGCGGTACGAGTTGCGCTCGGGCATTGCAGCGACGGCCTTGGAGACCCTGGAGTGCGGTGAGCTGAAGAGCAAAAACCTCACCGTCTCCTCCCGGTTCGAGTCGCTCGGCTCCGATTTCGAAGGCCGCAGCCAACTACTTGACGTTGAACTGGACTTGGGGTCCGCGCGCGAAGCCGGCATCCTGCTCCGTCATTCCGCCGACGGCAAGGATGGACTCCGCATCTCCTACGAGAAGGAGACAGGCACCCTGAAAGTTGACCGCTCGAAGGCCGGGACCACCAACTTTTCGGAAAAGTTCAGTCCCTATCACCAGGTGCGCGTGCCTGCAGTCGGCAACAAGGTGCGCCTGCGGATCCTGGTCGATACGTCGTCGGTGGAGGTCTTCGCGCAGGACGGGGCCGCCGTGATCACGGATACGTTCTTCCCCGGCTGGGACCACACCGGGACCTCCGTTTTCAGTACCGACGGCGATACATCCTTCTCGATCCGCTCCCGCACCCTCTAGAGCAAGGCGGGGTCAGATACGGCCCATTACGACCCTTTTCATGGGCCGTATCTGACCCCGCGTTGCCTTTGGCATGGGCAATGAGGATAGTTTTGTGCTTATGACATCGAGCGATGCCGCACTTGGACAACTGATTGACGACGCCCACGCCTGGGCTTCCCAGGACCCCGACCCCGCGACGTCGGCCGCCCTCCTGGAGCTCGCAGCCCTTGCCGGAGACGGCGATGCCGGAGCAGCCCAGGAACTGGAAGACAGCTTCAACGGCACGTTGCAGTTCGGCACCGCCGGTCTCCGTGCCGCCCTTGGCCCCGGACCAAACCGCATGAACCGCGTGGTGGTGCGCCGGGCTGCGGCAGGCCTGGCAGCATTCCTTCGCGAAACCGTCGCCGCAGCTTCCCCGGGAACCCGGCCTCGCGCCGTCGTCGGCTTTGATGCCCGCTACAACTCAGACATTTTCGCACAGGAAACGGCGGCGATCTTCACTGCCGCCGGCATCGACGCGTTCCTTATGCCCGCAGCACTCCCGACGCCGATCCTCGCCTACGCGGTCCGCGCGCTGGATTGCGACGGCGGCGTCATGGTCACAGCCAGCCACAACCCGCCGCAGGACAACGGTTACAAGGTGTACCTGGGACGGCACGCGGTGGCCGAAAGCGGACGTGGTGCGCAGATCGTGGCACCCTACGATGCGGAAATCGCCGCAAAGATCGCCGCGGTGGGCACGCTGGACACGATCGAACTGGCCGGCAGCGGCTGGACCGTGCTGCCCGAATCCATCGCCACGGACTATCAGGCCGCCATGGCGGGCTTGGTGGACCGGGACCACTTCCCGGCACGGGACCTCAAGATCGTCCTCACCCCCATGCACGGGGTGGGCGGGGAAACGGCCGTTTCCGTGCTCAACGCGGCCGGCTTCGCTGACGTGACCTTGGTGGCCGAACAGGCCGAACCGGATCCGGACTTCCCCACGGTTGCCTTCCCGAATCCGGAAGAACCGGGGGCGCTGGATCTGGCGCTCGCCAAGGCCGCGGAGGTAGGGGCGGACATCGTCCTGGCCAACGACCCCGACGCCGACCGGGCGGCGGTTGCCGCGTTGGACCCCGCGACGGGTGAATGGCGCATGCTGCGCGGCGACGAAGTCGGTGCCCTCCTGGGTGCGCACGTGGTGGCCCGGCTGGCAGCAGGTACCGGAGACGAACCGCGCGAGGGCGTCTTTGCCAACTCGATCGTCTCTTCCAGGCTGCTGTCCCGCATTGCCTCGGCCGCAGGCTACGACCACGAGGAAACGCTCACGGGGTTCAAGTGGATTTCGCGCGTCCCCGGCCTGGTCTACGGATATGAGGAAGCGCTGGGCTACTGCGTGGCGCCTGAGCTGGTGAAGGACAAGGACGGCATCTCCGCCGCTGTGCTCATCGCCGAGCTCGCGGCTGCAGCCAAAGCCGAAGGCAAAACCATCTTCGATACCTTGGATGAGCTGTACTTGGTCCATGGCCTGCACGCGAGCGACCAACTCAGCATCCGCGTGGCGGACCTGGGGCTGCTGGATGCCATGATGAACCGCTTGCGGGTCACCCCGCCGGCAGCGTTTGGAGGCTCCGTCGTCGAGGTTTTCACGGACCTCGCGGCAGGAAGCGAAACGTTGCCGCCCACGGACGGGCTGCTGTACCTGACCAAGGACCAGAGCCGCGTGATCATCAGGCCCAGCGGCACCGAGCCCAAACTGAAGTGCTATCTGGAGGTCATCCAGCCCGTGGAGTCGGCGGCGGAACTTCCCGCAGCCCGCCAAGCGGCACGGACATCCCTGGACGATGTCCTCAGGGATGTCCGCGAAGCGCTGGGACTCTAGAGCTCAACCTCGATGTAGCCGTCCACCAATCGGGTGGCATACGTGGCGAGCGTCAGTTCCGGGTGCGTGAAGCACTCGCCGGTCTCAAGGTCGTAGACCTCCTTGTGCAGCGGCGAGGCTATGGTGGGCCGCGCTCCCCGGGAGCCGATGATGCCGCGTGCCATCACGTTGGCGAACGTTGCCGGATCCTGCTGTGCGACGGCGAAAACCTCACCCGGGGCGGTGCGGAACAATGCCACCTGCCGGCCCTCGATCAATGCTGCCTCGCCCCACGCCAGCTCGAGCTCGTCCACCGGGCATACACGATGCCAGGTGCCGGTGATGGACAGGTCCTCTGCGCGGTCAAGAATTACGGTCATGTCAGCCCCTCTCGCTGCGTCCGGGTGCGGGCACTTTCCACCGTCACTCCCCCGGACCAGGCCACGCTTGCGGCCACTCCTCAAAGCTAGGACCCGGGTGTTTCAACGGGTGTCAGGCTTTGTGTCCAGCGCGTAAAAGAGACCTCACGCCCCGCGAAATGAGTTCGTGATGCAGAAGTTAAGATCACGAAACAAACGGGAAACTGAAGTGAAACTGCCCTTCCCTAGGCTGATTCCACAAGTTGCGGAGACCTGTCTGCAACATTTGCGAAAGGCCCACCAGTGACCGGACACACTTCAAGCACAGAGAACCCGCGCCGCATCGTCGTGGTCGGAGGCGGCCCTGCTGCCCACCGTTTTACCGACGCCATGTACAACCGCGGACTCGATGGCTGGCAGGTTACCGTCCTCACCGAGGAAGCCCACCTCCCCTACGACCGCGTGGCGTTGAGCAAGGCCCTGACCGAAACAGATGTTGACCTCACCCTCGGTGACGCGTCCATGTGGGACCACGAGGCCCTGGCCCTGAAGACCGGCGAGCGCGCCATCAAGGTAGACACGGTCGCCAAGACCGTCCTCACCGCCGCCGGCAACAAGTACGAATACGACGAGCTGGTAGTCGCTTCCGGTTCGGACGCAGCCCGCCTGCCGATTCCCGGCGCCGAACACACCCACGTGTACCGCACGCTGGAAGACGTGTGGGCCATCAACAAGGCGATCGCCGAGCTCGGCGACAAGCTGGGCCGCAAGGTTAACGCCGTCACCATCGGCGGCGGCTTGCTGGGCCTTGAGTCCGCTGCCGGAACCGAACAGCTCGGTGCCACGCCGGTGGTTATCAACGGCTCGCCGTGGCTCATGAACACGCAGTTGGACGAAGGCGCCGGCCAAGCCCTGGGACGGTTGATCGAGGCCAAAGGCTTCGAGGTCCACGGTGGCGTGTTCCCGTCCGAGGTACTGGCGGACGACGACGGCCAGGTCACCGGAGTCTTGATGGCGGACGGCCGCACCATCCCGGCGGACCTCGTGATCGTCGCGATCGGCGTGAAGCCCCGGGATGACTTGTTCCGCGCCGCCGAGGGCGAAGAGCAGCTCTTCAGCCTGGGCCAGCGCGGCGGCGTGGTGATCAACGACTTCTGCGCCACCGAGGTTGACGGCATCTGGGCCATTGGTGAGGTGGCCAACTTCGGCGGCATGTGCCTGGGCCTGGTGGCTCCGGCGAACACCATGGCCGAGATCGTCGCAGACCGCCTGCACGGTGGCGAAGCAACGTTCCCGGGCTTCGATACGGCCACCAAGCTGAAGTTGTCCGGCGTGGACGTGGCCAGCTTCGGCGACGCGTTCGCCAAGACGGAGCACTCCCTGGAAATCGTGTACGCCGATCCCGCCCGAGGCGTTTACCAGAAGATTGTCACCACGGATGACGCCAAGACCCTGCTGGGCGGCATCTTCGTGGGCGACGCTTCCCCTTACATGAGCCTGCGCCCGCTCCTGGGCCGCGAGCTTCCGGCCGAACCGGGCGCCTACCTGAGCGCTGCCGGTGGCGGCGAGGCTCCGGAAACGGAACTGCCGGACGATGCCATCCTGTGCTCCTGCAACAACGTGGCCGCCGGGTCCATCCGCGACGCCATCAACGGTTGCGGCGCCTGCGAAGGCAACGCTCCCGTGCAGGAACTGGGCGAGCTCAAAGGCTGCACCCGCGCCGGTACCCAGTGCGGTTCCTGTGTTCCTATGCTGAAGAAGCTCCTCGAAGGCGAACTCAAGAAGTCCGGCATCGAGGTCTCCAAGGCCCTCTGCGAGCACATCAGCCTGTCCCGCCAGGAGCTCTTCGACGCCATCCGGGTCCTGGAGCTGACGTCCTTCGAGGACATCATGGCCAAGTACGGCACGGGCGCCGGCTGCGATATCTGCAAGCCGACCATTGCCTCCATCCTGGCCAGCCAGCACTCCGCCTACGTGCTCGATGCCGGCCGCGGCACCCTGCAGGACACCAACGACCGCGCTTTGGCGAACATGCAGAAGGACGGCACCTACTCGGTGGTTCCCCGCATCGCCGGCGGAGAGATCACGCCGAAGGGCCTTGGCGTCATCGCCGCAGTTGCCGAGAAGTACGGCCTCTACACGAAGATCACCGGCGGCCAGCGCATCGACATGTTCGGCGCCCGCCTGGAGCAACTCCCGGACATTTGGAAGGAACTGGTGGACGCCGGTTTCGAATCCGGACAGGCCTACGGCAAGAGCCTGCGCACCGTAAAGTCCTGCGTTGGTTCCACCTGGTGCCGCTTCGGCGTCCAGGACTCCGTGCAGATGGCGATCGCCTTGGAACTGCGCTACCGCGGCCTCCGCAGCCCGCACAAACTGAAGATGGGTGTTTCCGGTTGCGCCCGTGAATGCGCCGAAGCCCGCGGCAAGGACGTTGGCGTGATCGCCACGGCCGATGGCTGGAACCTGTACGTCGGCGGCAACGGTGGTGCCACCCCGGCCCACGCCCAGCTGCTGGCCAAGGACCTGGACGACGAGACGCTCATCAAGTACATCGACCGCTACCTCATGTACTACATCCGCACGGCGGACCGCCTGCAGCGCACGGCCCGTTGGCAGGAAGAGCTCGACGGCGGCCTGAAGCACGTGGAGGAAGTGGTGGTCAACGACTCCCTGGGCATCGCCGAGGAGCTTGAGGCGGCCATGTCCAAGCACATCGACACCTACGAGGACGAGTGGGCCGAGACCCTGAAGGACCCGGAGCGCCTGCGCCGTTTCCGTTCCTTCGTCAACGCTCCCAACCAGAAGGACGAGTCCATCTCCTTCGTTCCGGAGCGTGGCCAGATCCGCCCGGCAACCAACGAGGAAAAGGGTGGCGTGCTCATCGCTTCCACCATTCCGGTCCGCAGCGCCGTCACGGCAGACAACTAGGGGGAATCCATGCAGCTCACCATCGACCTCACCGGCCGGGACGTCCTGGTCACCGGTTCCGATACTGTTTCCCGCCAGGCGGTCCGCCGCTACCAGGCTGCCGGCGCCGTGGTGCACCGGCTCAGCACGCCAACGGACATCGTCTTCGACGGTCCCCTCACCGTGCGCCCGTTTCTGGTGGCAGTAGTGGACGACGGCGGTACCGGCTGGCTGCCGCTGCTGGAACGCTGCCGCGAAGCCGGAATCCCCGTGGCCCACGAACCCGCACCGGGCCTGGAAGGGCACGTGACGTTGGTGGGCGGTGGTCCGGGTGCACTGGACCTGCTGACGGTTGGCGCGGTGGATGCCTTGCGGGATGCCGACGTGGTGTTCTACGACAGGCTGGCCCCGTACCAGGAGTTGGCGACGCTGACCTCCGCCGACCTGGTGGACGTCGGAAAGCAGCCCGGCCACCACAAGGTGACGCAGCGTGACATCGAAAAACTCATGGTGGAAGCCGCGCTCCGCGGAAAGAATGTTGTCCGGCTCAAGGGCGGCGATCCGTACGTCTTCGGCCGCGGCGGCGAGGAAGTGGCAGCCTGTGTTGCAGCTGGTGTTCCCGTCCGTGTGATCTCCGGTGTTACCAGCGCCATCTCCGTCCCTGCCGCTGCCGGAATTCCGGTAACCCACAGGGAAGTAAGCCACATGTTCACCGTGGTTTCCGGCCACGCGCCGCTCACGGAGAAGGAGCACACCCACCTGGCCGGCCTCGGCGGAACCATCGTGGTCCTGATGGGCATCGGCACGCTCCCCCAGCTTGCCGCCGGCCTGCGCCGCGCGGGCATGAAACAGGACATGCCGATGGCTGTTGTGGAGCGCGGATACCGGCCCGGCCAACGCACCACCATCGCGGATCTGGGTACCATCGAAACGGCAGCCACCGGTTGCAGCAACCCGGCCGTGCTGGTCATCGGCGAGGTGGTCCGGGTGGCTGAAGCCAACCGCAATCATGCCGAAGCATCCGCTGAACTGAGCCGCCTCGCGGCTTCGCTCCTTGAAGCCTGAAGGTAAACCCATGACTGTTGCACAAGAGCTCGAAGCTGCTGTGACTTTGGCCGAGGCCACCGAAGCCGCTGAGCTGCCGCTGGATGGTTTTCGCATTGGCGTCACCTCACACCGCCGTTCCCGGGACCTCATCGAGGCGTTGGAACGCCGCGGTGCGAGCGTACTCCATGCCCCCGCCCTGAAGATCGCTCCCGTCCAGGAAGACCTGATCCTCATCGAGGACACCAAGAGCATCATCGAGGCCAAGCCGGATATCTGCATCGCCACCACGGCCTACGGCATGCGCCGCTGGTGCGAGGCCGCGGATTCCTTCGGCATCGGCGAGCAACTCCTGGAAACACTGTCCGCGTGCCGCATGTTCGTCCGGGGACCCAAAGCGCGCGGTGCCGTCCGCGCGGCGGGGCTTGCCGACGTCGGAATCAGCAGCGACGAAACCACCGCCACGCTGGTGGACATGCTCCTCGCGGAAGGCGTGCGCGGCAAGACCGTGGCGGTGCAGCTTCACGGCTACACGGATGTGCGCCAGCTTGAGCGGCTCCGGATGTCCGGGGCCACGGTGCTGACCGTGACGCCCTACCGGTGGGTGAAGCCCGACGGCGAGGACAAGCTGCCGCGCCTGATCGAAGCCGTGGTCAACGGGAACCTGGATGTCCTGACGTTCACCAGTGCCCCCGCAGTTGACGCGATGTGGAGCACGGCGCACGAGATGGGCCTGTACCGCCAACTCATCGAGGCCCTCAAGGGACCGGTGACGGTCGCCGCCGTCGGGCCTGTCACCGCCCAGCCATTGGTCGACGCCGGGCTGACGCCACTCATCCCGGACAGGTACCGCATGGGTGCCCTGATCCGCCTGGTCACCGAGCATCTGTCGCTTAATCATGTGCGCCGCCTGGAGACCAAGAGTGCCACCATCGAGCTGCGCGGGCGTTGCCTGCGGATCAACGGTGAGGTGGTGGAACTGGCGCCTGCCCCGTTGCTGTTGCTGCGGGCGCTTCTTGGCGCCGGTGGAGCGGTGCTGTCCCGCGAAGCGCTGTCCGATTTGCTGGACCTCCGCGGTTCGGTGCACGCCCTGGACATGACGGTCAGCCGGCTGCGCTCCTCGCTGCCCGATGGCAAGCTCGTGGAAACCGTGGTCAAGCGCGGGTACCGTCTGCGGGCGTAGTCCTTTCTTGCATCCCGCTGCGCCACCGTTCACTTCAGGCTGCCTTCACCAGGGGCAGTTCGTCCCAGCGGGTGGTGTAGCGGGGGCTCAGCAGGCCGCGCTTCATGGACCAATCCGGGCCGCCACGAATGCCTGCATGCCCCAAGCCGATGGAGCCGCGGCCGTAGCGTTTGCTGACCTGTTCCAGGAGCGGACCGATCCCCCGTTCCTCGTGACGGTTCTCGAAGATTTCCAACGGTTTCTGGTTGCCGGTGGGCCGCAGGTCCGTGACCATAATCCCCGCCTTCGCGTACTTGGTCCCTTCCTGGAACTTGGGCACCAGAGCGTGCGCTGCCTTGGTCAGGAGCACAGGATCCGACGTCGGCATGGGCAACCTGACGGTGACGGTCGGGAAGGATTTGTCGTTCGGGTTATACACGGAGGTTGCCGCGTAGGCCGTGAGCAGTTTGGCTTGCAGGTCATGCTTTGCAAGGCGGGCACTGGCCATCTGGCCATAGACGCTGAGCACCTGCCGCAACTGCGCCGCCGTCGTAATCGGCGTCGAGAAGGAGCGGGAGAAAATCAACTGGTCCCGCCCGATCTGTTCCTCTTCCATGGGGATGCACGGCGTACCCTGCAGTTCCAGCACGGTGCGCATCACGACGATCGAGAACTTGTCGCGCAGTTTCACGGGGTCCGCCCGCACCAAGTCCAGGATGGAGAAGATCCCGATGGCGTTCAGCCGCTTGGTGAGCCGCGTGGCTATCCCCCAGATTTCGATGACTGACAACCGCGACATGAGCGCCTCGCGTTGATCTGCCGGCACGGAATCCCAGCGGCACACGCCGTTGAACGCGGGATTGTGCTTGGCCCACTTGTTGGCGAGCTTGGCCAGGGTCTTGGTGGGCGCGATGCCTACACACACCGGCACGCCCACATGCTTGCGGCACGCTTCCTTGATGGTCCGTCCGAGATCCAGGAGGTGCTCCGGGCTGCCCTTCACCCCCAGGAAGGCTTCATCGATGGAATACACCTCCTGCCACGCCGAGTATCGCCGCAAGAGTTCCATGACGCGCAGGCTGATGTCGCCGTACAACTCGTAGTTGCTGGACATCGCGATGAGTCCCCATTCCTTGGCCCGCGGGGCGATCTTGAACCACGGGTCCCCCACGCCGATCCCGAGCTTCTTGGCCTCCGGCGACCTGGTCACCGCACAGCCGTCGTTGTTGGAGAGGACTATGAGCGGCTTGCCCTCGAGCGCCGGATTGAAGGCGCGCTCGGCTGATGCGTAGAAGCAGTTGATGTCCACGTGGGCGATTTCCTGCATCCGGCGCATGAGGGCTGGTTTGGACATGGGACCCCTTCCGGCGGTAGCACATGAACCCGGCCTTAGGCTGGTTCAACACGGTATTATTCGAACAAATATTCGAATAATACCAACTGTACTGCGGACCACCGACAAAACAGGTGTTGCCCGGAACATAGATGAGTGTAAATATTTACATGTGTCTATGTCCTTGGAACTGACCCCGGTTCAGACCGTCGCCTGCTGCTCGCCCCTGGCCAGGGAGCCCCTGTCCGAAAGCGAAGCCGAGGGTGTAGCCGCGCTGTTTAAGGCGCTGGCCGACCCGGTTCGGTTGCGGCTGATGTCCCTTGTTGCCTCCCACGAGGGCGGCGAGGCGTGCGTGTGCGACCTCAACGATGCCTTTGAGTTGTCGCAGCCCACCATCAGCCACCATCTGAAAGTGCTGCATGAGGCGGGCTTGTTGGATCGCGAGAAGCGTGGGGTGTGGGTTTACTACAAGGCACGGACCGAGGCATTGCAGAACCTGGCAGCCCTGATCGGCGGGCAGGCCGCGTGACGAATGTGCCGGGCAGGCGCGCCGCGGCTGAGTTTCTCGGCACCGCGTTTCTGGTGATGGCCGTGGTTGGCTCGGGCGTGATGGCTTCCCGACTGTCACCGAACGACGTCGGACTGCAGCTTTTGCAGAACAGCCTCGCCACCGGCGCCGCACTGCTCGCACTGGTCCTGGCACTCCAGCCGGTTTCGGCGTCGTTCAATCCCGTGGTGACGTTCGTCGAACGTGCCTTGGGGATGATCGACACCCGGACTGCGGCTGTGCTGGCCTCGGCTCAGGTTCTTGGTGGTTTGACGGGGACGGTCACAGCGAACCTGATGTTCGGGTTGGATGCGGCCTCCATATCGACCCACGAACGCTCCGGTCCGGGTCTTTGGCTGGCTGAAGTGATCGCTACCGCCGGGCTACTGGTCATTGTCTTCGGAACGGTTCGTTCCGGCAGGGCAGACCGGGTGGCCTTTGCCGTCGGCGGATACATCACGGCCGCCTACTGGTTCACCTCATCCACCAGCTTCGCCAACCCCGCCGTCACGATCGCCCGGACCATCACCGATACCTTCTCCGGGATCGCCCCGGCCTCCGCCCCGGGATTCATCCTGGCCCAACTCGCCGGCGGCGTTCTTGGGTTTGCCCTGATTCGCTTCCTCTACCCCGTTCCCAGCGCTTCCGCGGATATCGCGGCTGACCGAAAGGTGCTCGCATGAGCAACAAGCCCTCTGTCCTGTTCGTCTGCGTCCACAATGCCGGCCGCTCCCAAATGGCCGCCGCCTACCTCACCACCCTTTCCGGCGGGGCCATTGAGGTCCGCTCTGCCGGCTCGCAGCCCGCCGAGCAGGTCAACCCGGCCGCCGTCGAGGCCATGGCCGAGGTGGGCATCGACATGTCAGCCGAGATCCCGAAAGTCCTCACCACCGCGGCTGTCCAGGATTCCGACGTCGTCATCACCATGGGCTGCGGCGACGAATGCCCCTACTTCCCCGGCAAACGCTACGAGGACTGGGTCCTCGAAGACCCTGCCGGAAAGGGCGTCGAATCCGTCCGTCCAATCCGCGACGAAATCAAGGGCCGGGTTGAGGCGCTGATCGCCTCCCTGGCTCCCTCAACCGGGAAGTAGGGGACACAGCCATGACCGCTCTGGAAGCACTGCCTGTCGCAGTGATCGGCGCCGGGCCTGTCGGTTTGGCTGCCGCCGCACACTTGCTTGAACGGGGGCTGGAACCCCTGGTCCTGGAAGCAGGACCAGGCGTCGGCTCCGCCATCCGGGACTGGGGGCACATCCGGTTGTTCTCCACTTGGAAATACAACCTCGACCCGGCAGCCGTGCGCCTGCTTGAGGCCGCCGGCTGGGAGGCCCCGCGTCCCACTGCGCTCCCCTACGGCCATGAGATCGTGTCGCAGTACTTGGAACCACTGGCCGCGACAGCCGAATTGCAGCACCGGATCCGGACCGGAGCACGGGTCATCGCGGTGACCCGCGACGGAATGGACAAAGGGCGCAGCCAGGGCAGGGAGGAAACACCGTTCCTCCTGCAGGTGAAGCTCAACAGCGGCGAACTCACCGAAATCCGTGCGCGGGCCGTGATCGACGCCTCCGGGACATGGGATTCGCCCGCTCCGTTGGGATCTTCAGGCCTTGCTGCTCCCGGAGAGTCCGAGGCCCGGGCCACCGGAGGGGTCACTACTCCCCTGCCCGATGTCACGGTTCCCGGGTTCGCAGGCCACCGTACCCTGGTGGTCGGTTCGGGCCACTCTGCCGCGAACATGGTCCTGGACCTGGCCCGGCTGAGCCGCACCAACCCCGGCACGGAAGTCCTCTGGGCCATCCGCGCGGCGACCCCTGCCCGTGCGTACGGCGGCAAGAACGCCGACGAGCTGCCCGCCCGCGGACAGCTCGGCACCCGGCTGCGCACCGCCGTCGAGACCGGCTCGGTCCAGCTCCTGACCGGCTTCCGCACGGACCGCATCGAAACAACCGACGACGGCGTGACCGTCCACTCGGCGGACGGGCGTGCACTTAACGTCCACCGGGTCATTGCGGCTACCGGCTTCCGCCCCGACCTCTCCATCCTGTCCGAGCTGCGACTGGACCTCGACCCAGCCGTTGACGCGCCAAAGGCCCTGGGCCCGCTGATTGACCCGGACTTCCACGGCTGCGGCACCGTCCCTCCGCACGGGGCCAGGGTGCTCGCCCAACCCGAGAAGGACTTCTACCTGGCCGGGATGAAGTCCTACGGTCGCGCACCCACCTTCCTCATGGCAACCGGCTACGAGCAGGTACGGTCAATCGCTGCAGCGCTCGCCGGCGATACTGCCGCGGCCGACGCACTGGAACTCGAACTCCCCGAAACCGGCGTCTGCTCCACCAGCTTGCCAACTGACTCCGGCGATGCTGCGGATGCGTGCTGCGGAAACCCGGAACCCGTACCTGTGACCATCGGCTTCGCTACAGGACTGCAGCACGGGCGCGCCAACGACTGACGGCCAGCCTCAGCCACCACATCCTGGTCACATTCGGATTTGCGGAGCTATCGACTAAAAACTTCCGCATTCGAGGATCTATTGTGGATCCATGACCAAAATACGAGTCTCTGAAGCAGCGCGCTTCCTGGGCGTCAGTGACGACACCGTGCGGCGATGGACCGAAAACGGGACCCTCACGCCGCTCAAGGACGATTCCGGCCGCCTGACGGTGGACGGACTCGAACTCGCACGTCTTGCACGTGAACAGGCGCAACTGCCTGACGACCCCACCAACATCGGCCGTTCTGCCCGAAACCGCTTCGTCGGACTGGTGACAGGAATTACGGCAGACAAGGTCATGGCGCAGGTGGAGCTTCAGTGCGGCCCCTTCCGGGTCGTATCCCTCATGAGCAGCGAAGCCGTCCGGGAACTCGGACTGGAACTTGGCTCAGTGGCCACCGCCGTGGTCAAAGCCACCACAGTCATCATCGAAACGCCCCAAGGAAAGAGCGTCATATGAGGAACGCCCCCAAGATCATCACCACACTGCTGGCAGCCGGAGCTCTCGCCGCCGGCCTTGCAGGCTGCGGCGGCAACGCCACACCGGCCTCCAGCAGCACAGCCTCCGAAGGCACCAAGCTCTCCGGCACCGTGACCGTGTTCGCCGCAGCGTCGCTGAAGTCCACGTTCACCAAGATCGCCTCGGACTTCGAGGCCGCCAACCCGGGCACCAAGGTGACACTGAACTTTGCCGGTTCCTCGGACTTGGTCACCCAGATCACCCAAGGCGCCCCGGCCGATGTCTTCGCCTCCGCCGACACGAAGAACATGACCAAGCTCTCGGACGCGAAGCAGGTCGAGGGATCTGTCACCAACTTCGCTACGAACGTCCTGGAGATCGCGGTCCCGCCGTCGAACCCGGCCAACATCGCAAGCTTTGGCGACCTCGCCAAGTCCGGCGTGAAGGTCGTTGTCTGCGCCCCGCAGGTCCCTTGTGGTTCCGCGACAGAGACCATCGAAAAGGCTACAGGCACCACGCTGGCCCCGGTCAGTGAAGAATCCTCCGTAACCGATGTCCTGGGCAAGGTCACCTCCCAGGAAGCCGACGCCGGACTGGTGTACGTCACGGACGTCAAGACCGCTGGCGACAAGGTGAAGGGCATCCCGTTCCCCGAGTCGGACAAGGCCGTCAACACCTACCCGATCGCGACGGTAGGAGCCAGCAAGAACAAGGACCTGGCCAAGGCCTTCATCGCGGCCGTAACCAGCGCCGAAGGCAAGAAGGTCCTGACCGACGCAGGCTTCGGCACGCCGTAGACTTCACGGATGCCATCACGCCGTAGAACCGGGTACACCGGCATCCCACCATGGATCTACGCCATCGCGGCAGCAGGCGGCCTCTTCGTCCTGCTGCCGCTGGTGGCCATGGTGGCCAAAGTCGACTGGACCCAGTTCGTCCCCCTCATCACCTCGGAGTCCTCGCTGACTGCCCTGGGCCTGAGCCTGCGTACTTCCGCCGCCAGCACGGCCCTGTGCATCGTGCTCGGAGTGCCGCTCGCACTGGTACTCGCCCGTGGAAACTTCCCGGGGCAACGCCTGCTGCGGGCTTTTGTCTTGCTGCCGCTCGTCTTGCCGCCGGTGGTGGGTGGCATCGCGTTGCTCTACACCTTTGGCAGGCAAGGACTCCTCGGACGGACCCTGGAAGTAGCGGGGATCCAGATCGCGTTCTCCACCACGGCTGTGGTCCTCGCCCAGACGTTCGTTGCGCTGCCGTTCCTGGTGGTCAGCCTCGAAGGTGCCCTGCGCACGGCGGGCACCAAGTACGAAGCCGTCGCCGCCACACTCGGAGCACGCCCCACCACGGTGCTGCGACGAGTGAGTATTCCGCTCGTCCTGCCCGGGCTCGCTTCGGGCGCAGTCCTGTCCTTCGCCCGCTGCCTTGGCGAGTTCGGGGCCACCCTTACCTTCGCCGGCAGCCTGCAGGGAGTCACCAGGACGCTTCCCTTGGAGATCTACCTGCAACGCGAAACCGACGCCGATGCCGCCGTCGCCCTCTCCCTCGTGCTGGTCGCGGTGGCCGTCGCCGTCGTCGGGCTTTCCTACCGCCGTTACCGCACCCAGCCCGTCAACGAGGCGGCCACGGCATGACGTTTACCTTGAACGCGGCCTTGAGCGCCCGCAACTTTGAGGTCTCGCTGAACCTCGGAGAATCAGAAACCGTGGCCGTTCTGGGTCCCAACGGTGCCGGGAAATCAACCCTGCTCGGCATTACGGCCGGGCTCCTCCGCCCTGACACTGGCTCTGCAGAGTTGGCAGGCAGGCCCTTGTTCGAGCTCGACGGCGGCACGCACCTTTGGACGCCACCGCACCTGCGCGGGACGGCACTTCTCGCCCAGGAACCGTTGCTGTTCCCCCACCTGAGCGTCTTGGAGAACGTAGCTTTTGGACCGCGGTCCGCCGGCGCGTCCCGGAAGGAAGCACACGAAACGGCCAGGCAATGGCTGGCCGAAGTCGACGCCTCAGAGTTCGCCACTCGCCGTCCGGGCCAGCTCTCCGGCGGGCAGGCCCAGCGCGTCGCCATAGCCCGGGCCCTGGCAACCAACCCGGAATTGCTCCTACTCGATGAACCGATGGCTGCCCTGGACATCCACGCTGCTCCCCTGCTGCGTCGCCTGCTCAAGCGCGTGCTCGCAGGCCGCATGGCAATCATCATCACGCACGACGTCCTGGACGCCCTCATGCTGGCGGACCGGGTGGTTGTGATCGAGGACGGCCACATCACTGAGCAGGGCCCTACCCGCGAAGTCCTTGAGCGGCCGCGCAGCCGGTTCGCTGCCGGGCTTTCCGGACTGAACCTGCTCACCGGAACCATCACCGATGAAGGCCTGACCTCGAACGAGGGCCTCAAGATCGCAGGCCACCTGGACGAGGCAGCCCTCCCCGGAAACCCGGGCGCCGCAGCCTTCCCGCCGTCGGCTGTCTCGATCTACCCCACGGCCGAGCACGGTAGCCCCCGGAACTCGTTCAAGGTCACCATCACGGACCTGGAGCCCCACGGCGACCTGATCCGCGTCCGGGCAGGCCACCTCGCCGCAGACGTCACACCGGCAGCGTCCGCCGAGCTCGGCCTGGCGCCAGGATCAGAAGCCTACTTCGTCATCAAGGCCACGGCGATCACGGTCTACGCGGCCTGAGGCGGCATTAAACGCCAGCATCCCGCCCACCGGCCCCCGCTGGGCTGGCAGGCGGGACGCCTCGCAAGTATCGACTATTTCTTGTGGACCAGGTAGATGGCGCCGGTGGTGACGTCTTCTTCGAGGGCTTCGAGCGTGCGGCCGCGGGTTTCCGGGACCTGCGTGTAGATGAAGATCAACGCCAGGATTCCCACCACGCCGAACAGGAAGAACGTACCTGTGATGCCCACACCGGCCACGAGGGTGGGGAAGAACAGGCCAAGGAGGGCGTTGGCGATCCAGAGGCAGAACACCGAGAGGCCAATGGCGAAGCCGCGGACATGCAGCGGGAAGATCTCGGACAGCATCACCCAGACGGCGATGTTGAGGAAGGTCTGCATGGAGCCCACGAAGGCCACCACCAGGAACAGGATCACGAACGGACGGGCAGCGTTGCCAACCGGCAGGACGATCGAGGCGATGCCAATGAGGAAGTGGCAGACGGTGGTCAGGGTGAAGCCGAGGAGCAGCGTGGTGCGGCGGTTGACGCGCTGCATCAGCATCAGTGCGATAACACCACCGACGACGGCGATCACGCCGGGCGCGATGTTGGCGATCAGGGCGGCGCTGGAATCGAAACCGGCTTCCACCAGGACGGACTGGCCGTAGTACATGATCGAGTTGATGCCGGTCAGCTGTTGGGCAACGCCCAGGCCGATGCCCACCAGGATGATGCGGAGGATCCACTTGTCCTTGAGCGCCGCCCAGGAGGTGGCCTTGGATGCCTTCTCTTCGTCCGCGAGGTGCTTGACGTCGGCCATCTCGGCTTCGGCGCGTTCCTCGGAGCGAATGGTCTTCAGGACAGCCAGCGCCTCGCGGGTGCGGCCCTTGGAGATGAGCCAGCGCGGCGATTCGGGCATCCGGAGCATGCCGAAGAACAAGGCGATGGCCGGCAGGGCTGCTACGGCGAGCATGATGCGCCACACTCCGCCGAATTCGCCCCAGATGTTGCCGATGATGGCGTTGACCACGAAGGCGGCGAGTTGGCCGATGACGATCATGAGTTCGTTGCGTCCGGCCAGGGATCCACGGATTTCGTAAGGCGCAAGTTCCGCCAGGAAGACCGGCACAACGGTTGAGGCGCCACCTACGGCCAGGCCCAGGATGATCCGGCCCAGCACCATGACTTCAAAACTTGGCGCAAAGACGCAGGCAAGGGTTCCGACGAAGAACAGCGTTGCCAGGAGGATGATGGTCTTCCGGCGCCCCCACCCGTCGGAAAGCCTGCCTCCGGCCACAGCGCCGGCTGCCGCGCCGAACAGCAGTGAACTGGTGACGATTCCTTCCGTCAGGGGCGTCAGGGCGAGATCGACCGTCATTGGCCGGAGCGCTCCGTTGATGACACCTGTGTCGTAACCAAAGAGGAGGCCGCCGAACGTGGCGACCAGCGCTACCAGGCCCAACCGTTTGCGGTGCGGGCCGTTGGTCAACGGGGGCAGGGCCGCGTTATGGGCACTCTCCCGTTGAGTTTGCGTAGCAGACATCAGGACTCCTTTGTCAGTGTGTTGCGGGTCATACTCTCCCGCTCTGACACAAGACTAACGCGCGAAAGGCTTAAATGTAAGGTCAAACTAACAAATGACCTTAATTGTTCGGTTTTGTCTTCATGGCAGGATGATCCCCATGGCATCCGAGAACCAGCCGCGCCGGGCTGCGACGCAGAGTGACGTTGCACGTGAAGTCGGTGTGTCCCGCACCCTCGTCTCCTTCGCCTTCCGCGGAGCGCCCGGAGTCAGCGGCGAAACCAAGGAAGCGATCTTCGAAGCCGCGAAGCGTCTCGGATACCGGCCCAATGCTGTAGCCGCCGACCTGGCACGCAAGCACCGCTCCGCCGTCGGGCTTTACCTCATGGACATCCGCAACGAGATCTACGCCGATATCCTCAGCGGCGTCCGGACAGCCCTCGCTCAGCAACCCAACAAGGCGCAGCAACACAACAGGTTGATCCTAAGCGTTTCCCGGTCTGCCGACGGCGAGGACCGCGGGGCGCTGGAGTCGCTGATCGAGGCCCGGGTGGGCATCATCATCGCCGCGACGCTCCTGGACCCGGACCATGACGTCCACGAGATGGCGCGGAGCGTACCGCTGGTGAGCGTGACGCGACCGGTGGAAGGAGTGGACAGCGTCTATTCGGACGACGCACATGGCGCCCGCGCGGCCACCGAGCACCTCCTGGGCCTTGGGCACACGCGGATCACCCACCTGGCAGGACTTGCCTACGACGGCCATCTGGTGCGTCGACGCGCCTACGAGCAAACCATGCGGGACGCCGGTCTGGTCCCGCAGACGGTATGCGCGGACGACTTCACCCAGGACTCCGGAGAACGCGCCGCAGCCCGGATCCTGGACCAAGCGGACCGGCCGACGGCACTTTTTTGCCACAACGACCAACTGGCACTCGGAGCGCGGGAAGCCGCCTACGCCAGGGGTATCGCCATTCCCGGGGACCTCTCGCTGATCGGCTACGACAACTCCCGCACCGCGCGGCTGCACGGGATCGACCTGACCTCGGTGGACCTGCACGCCGTCAAGCTTGGAGAGGCCGCCGGCGAGGTTGCCCTGCAGCGACTCACCAACCCGGACGGACCTCCCGCGGACCGCAGGTTCATGCCACAACTGGTGCTCCGGCGATCGACGGCGCGACCTCCTCAAATGTGATGAAGGCAGGTGGTGGCCACACCCCAAATGGTCAGTTCGGACAACGCCCCCACCCGGATGTCCGGAAACTTCGGATTGTCGGCCTGGAGTACCACCCCGGACTTCGTAATGCGGAGCCTCTTGATGGTCAACTCACCATCAAGGACAGCCACGACGACGGACCCGTCCTTCGGCTCCAGCGCGCGGTTGACGATCAACTCGTCGCCGTCACTGATACCCGCACCCTCCATGGACTGGCCGGTCACACGGACCACGAAGGTGCTGGTGACGTCCTTGATGAGGTGCTCGTTGAGATCGATCCGGCCATCGAAGTAGTCCTGTGCGGGCGAAGGAAACCCAGCTGCCACCGGAACCGGCGCCAACAGGACCGACACAAGAGAAAAGCCCGCATCTAGCACACGGGGGCCGACTATCACGCCCACAACACACCTTTATTCGAATATATGTTCGATACTTGAGTGTACAGCGGGTGGCGGACATTGTGTGCTTCCGGCGGGCCGAGCTCGAGATCGCGGCAACGCTGCGAGCGAGCTGGGAAGCTTGCAGCGACTTGGCTGCTCTCCCACGAGCTGGCATGCGAGCTGGCCAGTGCAGCCCTCCCCATAAATTACGCTAATGAAGTGATTATTTGGAGAGGTTGGGGAATCCTGGTGATTCTTGTGTTTGCAGTATGTGGCGGTTTGGCTGGCAGCCTGTCGCACGGCAACTTGATTGCCGTAGGGGTGGGGTTTGCTGCCGGAGCGGCGGGGATCTGGTATCTGGGCAAATGGTTCAACCAGACCATGCCCAAGGAGGCCTATGAAAAGGCCGTCAATCTACGTGCCCAGGAGCTCAACCGGATGGTGGAGGTGGGAGCGTATCAATTCCCCGGCCTTGCCGCACCGGGGTCCATCGAAGAGGCGCATGCCCAAGCAGAAGAACAGTGGAAGTACGAAGCCGAGACTGCGCGACGGGGATACTTCAACCGGCACAGCCTGTTCTTCCTCCCCATGCAGTACTGGGCCTTCGTGGCAGCCTTCGCTGCCGTAGCCACCATCATCAGCGGCCTGGCTCGAGGCTGACTTCCTTCCCAGTACAAGGGATCGACCACGCGGCCCCGGCGTGGGAGACTCCCGACTATGACTACTCCCCCGAATGCCATTGAACACTGGTGGCCGAAGCTGACGGCCGCCACCCAGGAATGGCTCATCAACAACAACGGTGACGCCGTTCGCCCGGACATCGTAGCCGAGATCGCGGCCGCGGGTGGTCCGGACGCCACGGATCCATGGTGGGCCGCCGGGGAAACAGAGGGATCGTACTTCCCCGACGCGGCCGTTGACGGGGTCGAAGAAGCAGCCAACCAGGAAATGCCCTAGCCCACTTTGTAGCGAAGGTGCGAAACCAGCCGGGTCCCCCGTACGTCCAACGGCTCAAGCCTCAGCTCGCCCACGCCGTCCAACAAGCGCTCCCCGCTTCCCAGGATCACAGGGGCAACGTGGAGCCGCAGCTCGTCAATGAGGCCGGCCGCCAGGAACTGCCGGGCCGTCGACGCTCCACCGGCAATCGCGACGTTCTTCCCGCCGGCAGCTTCGCGGGCCCGGGCCAGCACAGACTCAATAGGGTCCTTCACGAAGTGGAACGTGGTGCCACCCTCCATGACCAAGGGCTCGTGGGCGTGGGAGGTCAGCACGAAGACCGGAGCATGGTACGGCGGCTCCTCACCCCACCAGCCACGCCAATCGGCCGGCCATACCCCTTCGCCAGGACCGGCGAACATGTTCCTGCCCATGATGTACGCGCCGGCTTCGAGGATCCCGGCCACTTCCGCTGCGTTGGTATCGCGCTCCTGTAACTGCCAGCGGTGCAATGTCTCGCCACCGGCACCCAAAGGTTGCTCCATGGACTGGTTGGGGCCGGCAACAAAGCCGTCAAGGGACACGGTGAGATCACAGGTAACTTGGCTCATGCGCCCATCCTGCCACCGGACCAACCGAATGGTCACGGGTTCAGGTCACGTTGAAGCCGCCGTTGCTGTGCAGGACCTGGCCGTTGATCCATGAGCCGGCGTCGGAGAACAGGAACCGCACCAGTTTGGCCGTGTCCGCTGGTGTGCCCAGGCGTCCGGCCGGAGTGGCCCCTACCGCCCAGCCGCGAACGGCGTCGTCCATCCAGCCGGTATCGATCGGGCCCGGGTTGATCACGTTGGCGCGCACTCCCCTGGCCGCCAACTCCACGGCTGCCGCCGTCACGATCCTGTCCAGCGCGCCTTTGCTGGCGCCGTACGGCAGGTTGTGGACCGTATGGTCGCTGGTCAGCGCCACAATCCGCGCACCCACCTCACCTGACGGGACAGTGGGCAGTTGCTCCGCGAGCGCCTTGATGAGCAGCCAGGTGGCCCGCGAGTTGACCGCGAAATGCCGGTCCCAGCTTTCCACGGAGGTCGTCAGGATGCTGCTGTCCACCGATTCGCAGTGGGACATGACCAGTCCGGTCACGGTCCCCATCGACTGCCCGGCAGCCATGAGCGCGGCGGGCACGGAGGGATCGCTGAGGTCGCCTGGGACGAGTTCGACGGCGGCACCCAGTTCGCGGCATTCGGCGGCGATGGCGGTGGCATCGTCGGGTGACGCCTCGAGGCCGAGCCGGTCGTCGTAGGGTTTCCAATGGTTGAGGATGAGGTTCCAGCCATCGCGTGCCAGGCCTGCGGCCAATGCAGCGCCGATCGAACGCCGCCTTCCAACACCCGTGATGACGGCAACCTGAGAGGGATGATCCATGATTCGACCCTATGCGGTACATGCCGAGGGTCCTACGCTGAACCTGTTCACATCCGCGACTTCACATCCACAAAGGGACTGACATGGCACGCGAACCGGAACCCACGTTGGAGCAACTGAACATCCTGGTCGGCGAGTGGAAAACCACCATTCCCAGCGCGGAGACCCAGGGCAGGACCACGTTCGAGTGGCTGGAAGGCGGCGGCTTCCTGATCCAGCGATCCATGGTGCAACGTCCGGAGTATCCCAACGCCGTCTCCGTGATCGGGGCAACGGGTTCAGACGGGGCGTTTCAGCAGCACTACTTTGATTCGCGCGGCGTTGCCCGGATCTATGACATGACGCTCCGGGACGGCGTGTGGACGCTGTTCAGGGACGGTCCCGACTGGCCGCAACGCTTCGTGGGCCGCTTCAGCGACGACGGAAAGACCATCACCGCGCGCTTGGAGCGTGGCACGTATCCCGGCGGACCGCTGGAGCACGACTTCGACATGGTCTATACCCGGATTACTCCACCTCATGGACAGATTCCCGGACCGGTGGGAACATAAGGGCCATAATCCGCGGAGGCATCGCCCGGCCACGTTCGGGTAACTCCAGGTCAGCTCTCGTTTGAGGGGAACGGCCATGGTTCGTCTGGGGTACGCGAACACTGGGAATCCGGGGCAGGAGCCCGGCATCGATCGGGCACGCCACGGCAGCCCCCTTGAGAAAGTCGACGCCGTGGTGGTGGGGTCGGGCTTCGGCGGTTCGGTGGCTGCGCTTCGCTTGGCCGAGGCCGGGCAGTCCGTGGTGCTCATGGAACGCGGCAAGCCGTATCCGCCGGGGAGTTTCGCCCGGTCGCCGTCGGAAATGGGCCGGAACTTCTGGGATCCGGACCGTGGCCTGTACGGGCTTTTCGACGCCTGGACCTTCCGCGGCACGGAAGGGTTGGTGTCCAGCGGTTTGGGCGGCGGCTCGCTCATCTACGCGAACGTCCTGCTGCGCAAGGATGAAAAGTGGTTCGTGAACGAGTCCCCCATCCCGGGCGGCGGCTACGAAAACTGGCCCTTCACCCGCGAAGACCTGGACCCTTTCTACGATGCCGCCGAGGCCATGCTCCAGCCGGTCCCCTATCCGTGGAAGGACACGGCCAAGACCCTGGCGATGGAAAGTACTGCCGCGACGTTGGGCTTGTCCATCAGCCGCCCACCGATCGCCGTGACGTTCGCGCCAACCCCGGGCGGAGACCCGCGGACCAACCACCCCCTGCCCTTGCCGGAGTACGGGAGCATCCACGGCCCCAACACCGTCCGCACCACCTGCACGCTCAGCGGCGAATGCGATATCGGCTGCAACGCAGGCGCCAAGAACACACTGGACCACAACTACATCTCGGCGGCGGCCGCCAAAGGCGCAGATGTCCGTACCTTCCATGATGTCCGCGGCATCCGGCCCCTGCCCGGCGGCGGGTACGAGGTCCGTTACGTGGTCCATCATCCGGAGAACCAGGGCGAACTCCTCACCGAGCAGATCATCCATTGCTCCCGATTGATCCTCGGGGCGGGCACGTTCGGCACTAATTTCCTGCTCCTGCGCAACCGTGGCTCGCTCCCCGCCGTCAGCGAAACCCTGGGCACCCGGTTCAGCGGCAACGGCGACCTCCTGACCTTCATCATGGACGCCAAAACACCGGCCACCAACGGATCCCGCCCCGGCGTGCGGACCCTCACCGGCAGCCGGGGGCCGGTGATCACCACGGCGATCAGGGTTCCGGATGCGAATGACGACGACGGCGATGGCCGCGGCTACTACGTGGAGGACGCAGGGTACCCGGCATTCATCAACTGGCTCATGGAAACCGCGCAACTGCGCACTGCTGCCATCCGCACCGCCCGGGTGGCCGGGCACCTGCTGAAGGACAGGCTGTTCGAGGCGGGCCGTTCCAACGTCTCCGCGGACCTTGCCGCGGCGCTGGGCGATGGCCGGTTGTCGTCCAGTTCGGTGCCGCTGCTGGGCATGGGCAGGGACATCCCCGACGGTGTCATGACCCTGAACGATGGGCGGCTGGCCATTGCTTGGACCATGGCAACGTCCAAGGAGTACTTCGGCCGCGTCCGGTCAACCATGGAGTCCATCGCGAAGGACCTGGACGGGAACTTCGTGGACAATCCGCTGTGGTGGGCCAAGCGCGTCATCACCGTGCATCCGATCGGCGGGGCACCGTCCGGGCGGCATCCGGGCGAGGCCGTCTGCGATTCCTACGGCGAAGTCTTCGGGTACCCCGGGTTGTTCGTGGTGGACGGGGCGGCGATGCCCGGCCCCGTCGGCGCCAACCCTTCCCTGACCATCGCGGCGTTCGCCGAGCGGGCGTGTGCGCGGATCCTTGACGGCGGCCAAGCCGGTGGGCGACGCCGGCCTGCCGGGCAACACGGATCCGGGCATCGCGGGATCGCGCCCTCTGACGCGGCTGGGGAGGACTCGGCTGGGGAGGACGCGGCTTCGGCTCACGCGGGTGCGGAGGGCGCCCTTGCGGAAGTTGCCGACCCGGGCCACGGCAGTCCGGCGACCTCGCAGGCAGAGGCGGCGGGCGCCGTCGTCGACGTCGGAGCGAGCGCACCGCGGGCACTGGCGCCTGACGCTACCAAAGGCAAAGGGGCGCGCAAGGAACAGCCCGGGGGCGCGGTTCCTGGCGGCACCGACGCTCCCCCGGCGAGCTCCCGCGGGCTGGCGCAGCCCGCAGCGGGTCCGCCAACTGCCACCTCGGTTCGGTTCACCGAACAAATGCACGGCTGGTTCAGTCCCGGCATGTCCGACCCGGAGAAGGGCCGCATGCTGGGGCGGGACCGAAGCCGCAAGATCATGTTCGAGCTCACCATCATTGCCGAGGACATAGAGGCGTTTGTCGCCGATCCTTCCCACCCGGCCAAGGCAGAGGGCTACGTCCTGGCCGACTACTTCGGGGGCCGCATGCCCGTGGAGCGTGGGTGGTTCAACCTCTTCGTGGAGGACGAATCCACGGACGGGCGCCCCGCCCGGCGCATGCTGTACCGCTTGTGGCTGCGGGATCCCGGGGGCACGCCGTTCACGTTTACCGGGTACAAGCAGATCCACAACGAGGCAGGCTTCGACCTCTGGCCGGACACCACCATCCTGTACGCGACCATCCTTCGCGGGCACGTGCCGCCGGACGCCGACACCAAGCCGCCGGACGCCGACACCAAGCCGCCGGACGCTGACACCCAGCAGACGGGTTCCGGCTCCGTGGTGGCGGACCGAGGCGTGGTTGGGGCCGGCATCCTGTACATCCGGCCGCTCGATTTCGCGAAGCAATTAACCACGTTCCGGGCGGCGGGCCCGGCTCCGGCTGCAGGTTTGGCGGCCTTCATGCAGCTGTTCGCAGGCGAGTTGTGGCAGGTCTATGGGCGCGGTATCCGGCGTGTGCCGTTCCCGCTCAGATCATCCCGCACGCCGAATCGCCCAGGCCGCTGAGACGCGATGAAAAGCTGGGAGCTCGCCCAACACAGGGGCCTCTTGGGTTTCACTCCCCAGCCCGCCGTCCGGTGGCTCGCACCCATGTCCCTGGCCAGGACGGCGCTGAAGGTCATGGCGGCCACGGTCTTCGCGGACTTCGGCGACAAACGCGAGCTTGAAGGCGGCTTCCCGGGCGACCTCCTGCGCCTGGACAAGCTCCCAATCCCCGGCCAACCTGCCCAGCCACCGGTGACCAGCCGCGGCCTGCCCGGCCCGGGTGAACTTGCCGGCCCGGGTGAACTTGCGGCAGGAGAGCTCGCCGGGACCCCGGAGTCCGCGGCCCACCAAGGGCACCCAGCCAGCCCTGACCGCACTGCCGCTGCCAAGGATCTATGGCTCGACTTCACCGCGGACCTCGGGGACGGCTTCGACGCCACGTACACGGTGGCGTCGTTGCTGGCGCAGGACGCCTTGTCGGTAGCGGGAGAGGACCTTCCCCGCGGCCGGGTGCTGGTGCTGGGCGGGGACGAGGTCTACCCCGTGGCGTCGCCGGCGGCCTACGAAAACCGGATGGTGGGACCCTACAGAACAGCATTCCCCGAACGGAACCCTGCGTTGCGGGGCCCACACAACGCCCCAAACCCAGAGAATCCAACGCAGAGCGGGCCACGCAACGAGGTTCCAGTCATGCTCGCGCTCCCCGGCAACCACGACTGGTACGACGGCCTCACCTCGTTCATCCGTACCTTTACCCGGCAAAGGAACATCGGAGCCTGGCGGACCATCCAATCCCGCAGCTACTTCGCCGTGAGGCTCACCGGCGAAGGCCCAGGACCAGGCCGAAGCGGCACGCCGGGTTGGTGGCTGCTGGGATTGGACAGCCAACTGGGCCAATACATCGACGAACCCCAACTGGACTACTTCTACCGCAACGTCACACTGCAGTTGCAGCCCGGGGACGCGATCATCCTCTGCGTCGCTTCCCCCTTCTGGGTTGACGCCGACGCAGCCCACGCCGCCGAAAGGCCCAACGAATTCCGCCAAGCAAACTTCTTCGAACAGGACTACCTCCGCCGCCGGTTCAACCCCACCACCGGCCACTTCGAATCCACCGGGGCAAACGTCCGGCTCTGGCTCACTGGCGACCTCCACCACTACTCGCGCTACGAAGACGGAACCGCGCCGGGACCAGCCAAAACCCAGCTCATCACGTGCGGCCTCGGCGGCGCCTACCTCTCCGACGCCCACTGGCTGCCGAACGAACTCCTCCTACCGGCCCCCGCCGAACCCGGTGAATCGTCCAGCGTTCCCACCGGCAACCAAACCCCGGCACCAGGCAGACGCTTCACCCGCGCCTCCACCATCTACCCCAGCCAGTCCGACTCCCACCTCCTGGGTCCACGGCTGGCCAACCCCTTCTCACCTTCCTGGCTGCCAGCCCGCAACCCCGGCTTCGGGCTCTCCATGGGGTTCGTCCATGTGGTGGCCGCCTTGACGGCCTGGACGGTCTTCAGCGCCTTCCGCGGGGAATCCTTCGTGGACAGCCTCCGTGGACTGACCCACGGAAACACCCTCCTGCTCATCGTGCTCCTGGTCCTGGCCATACCGTTCCTCCTCGGAATCACGGTGCTCACGGCTCGAGTGCTCGGCATCGCCAAGGCAGGCATCGTGGTCTTCACCCGCGGCGTGCTTTACCAGCTGTCCGCGCTCGCGGTGAGTGCCGCCGTCGTGATCCTGGTTCCGTGGCCCCGCGGGTGGCCGGACGTGGTGGTGGTGCTGCTGGCCCTGGCTTTGGTCCATGCGGGCGGCTGGGTGCTGGGCAGCGAGGCGTTCGCGCTGTACATCCTGTCCACGCCCAGCGGTGAAGTGTCCACGTGGAAGATGTCCGGGCAATCCCTCGAGGACCACAAGGGCTTCCTCCGCCTCCACGTCGCGGCGGACGGCACCATGACCGTCTACCCGCTGGTGGTTGACACCATCTGCCGCGACTGGCGGCTCCAGGACACGAACGACGGCGCGCGGCTGGTTCCGGAGTCCGGCCTGCCTGCCGTGCGGCTGCTTGAAGAACCCATCACCATCGCACGGAAGGGAACCGCACCATGATCATCACCCGTGCCGAGCACCGGACCGAGGTCATCCCGTTCCGTGCCCGGGACAATACCCCGCTCAGCCTGGTCCACGTGACCTCGCCGGCGGAGACCACCAAGGGTCCCGTGTTGCTGGTCCACGGCTCGGGTGTCCGCGCCGAGCTGTTCCGGCCGCCCATCCGGACCACCATCGTGGACGTGCTTCTGGAAGACGGATGGGACGTGTGGATGCTGAACTGGCGGGCATCCATCGACCTCGATCCCCTGTCCTGGACGCTTGCCGACGCCGCCGTGTACGACCATCCCGCCGCCGTCGAGCATGTCCTCAAGGCGACAGGCGCCGAAACCATGAAAGCCGTGATCCACTGCCAGGGGTCCACGTCGTTCACCATGTCCGCGGTGGCCGGGCTCCTGCCGCAGGTGGACACGATCGTCTCCAACGCCGTCTCCCTGCACCCCGTGGTGCCGGCTTTCTCGCGGCTCAAGATCGACTACCTCACGCCCGTGGTGAAGGTCTTCACGCCCTACCTTTCGCCCGCCTGGGGATACAAGTCCCAAGGCTACTTCACCCGGGCCATCCGCGGACTGGTCAAGGCCACGCACCACGAGTGTGACAACACGGTCTGCAAAATGGTCAGTTTCACCTACGGCAGCGGCCGCCCCGCGCTGTGGGCGCACGAGAACCTGGACGAGGCCACGCACGAGTGGCTCAGCGGCGAATTTGCCGAGGTTCCAGTCACGTTCTTCGAAGAGATGGGCCGTAGCATCAAAGCCGGGCACATGGTGGCCGCGGGCGACCATCCCGAATTGCCGGACAACTACGAGGCCGAGGCTCCCCAAACCGACGCCCGGTTTGCCTTCATCGCGGGCATGGACAACTTGTGCTTCCTGCCTGAAAGCCAGCAACGGAGCTACGAGTTCTTCCAGAAGCACCGCCCCGGAAAGGACTCCCTCCACCTCATCCCCGGCTACGGCCACTTGGACGTGTTCTTCGGTGAACGCGCCTGGCAGGACACCTTTCCGGTCATCGTCAGTGAACTCAACGGCAGCAGGAGCTGAACCCATGAAAACACTCACCGAACTGGTCAGTCCCCTGCTCAAGCTCATGCCCTCGCCGGTACCCAGGCGTCAGGAGCGGCTCCGGGGCCAGCATGCCCAGGCCGACGGCATCAAGTACCTCATGCCGGTGAACTCTGACGACTCGCCCGTGCTGATGGCAGCCTTCCCCATCAACAAACGGGCCGCCGCCGCCGTGCTCCCGGGCACGGAACTGCGGCCGTTCAGCCTGGGCGGCAGAGGGCTGCTGGTGGTTACCGTGGTCAACTACAAATCCACGGACATCGGCAAGTACATCGAATACTCCCTGGCCATCGCCATCACGCACGGCAGCCGCCCGGCGCCACCCATCCTCCCTTTGCTCTTCCAGAAGACCTTCAAGCTCGGCCAGTTCGTGGTGGACCTCCCCGTCAGCACGGAGATCTCGGTCAAGGGAGGGAAGGGTATTTGGGGTATGCCGAAGCACCAGGCCAACCTGGACTTCGTCGTCACGGATACCAGTGTCTCCGCCCAGTACGACAAGGACGGCCAACTGGGTTGCTACATCGAAATCGAACGGCCGGAGCCCTTGGGCCTGCCACTCAAACTCGCGGCCTCCAATTACTGTGCGTTCCGGAACATGCTCTGGAAATCGGACATCTACTTTGAAGCGAGCGGCGACATCGCCCTCGGTGCCCAGGCCAAGGCCCGGCTCATCCTCGGTGACGCGCCCGGCGTCGAACCTTTGAAGAAGCTCCAGGTGGAAAGCAAGCCGATCTTCACCGCCTGGCTGCCCCAAGCCCACGGCGTCCTGGACGACCACTACGAAGCCTGGTTCCTTACCGCTCCCACGGAAGCCGGGGCCGCCGGTATCCGTGGCGGGGACATGCTGGACAGCGTCACGGACCTTGGCCAAGGACAGGAATGGCTGGCGCCGCCAGACCGCAGCAGGATCCCTGGCGCGGCGGACCGGGCCGCGGACGGTGCCCTATGAACTGGCTCCTGCTCATCAACGCGCTGTACTTCCTCTTTGGCGCCACCATGTACGTGGGCACCATGTGGGTCCTCAAGTTCTTCCTCTACCCCACCTGGCGGTCGCTGGCCAGGGACAACGTGGACATGCACTTCGGCATCCCCACCCGGGCAGCCACCAAGTTCTTCACCGTGGTAGTGCCCATCATGTTCATCTCCGGGGGCATCCTGGTGTGGTCTGAGTGGGGCACTATCCGTCTCATCCCGGCCATCATCTGCCTGGTGGGCATCATTACGCTGACGGTGGTGGGGCAGGGCATCATCATCCCCATCAATGTCCGCATCCGAGGCGGCGACTTCAAGGACGACGCCGAGCTTCGTACCCTCCTCCAACGGTGGATGCTCCTCAACGACATCCGCTTCTACGTCTCCACGCTCACGTGGGCGGCCATGGTCTGGCTGCTGGTAGACCGGGGACGGCTCCTGGAGTCCTTCTCATGAGCGCCCACGCCGAGTCCCGCAAGCCACACCCTCCGGGCACGGTGGCCTGGGCCATCGCAGACCCGCTGCGCGCCGTCCTCGCGGCGATTGCCGTCATCACGGTGATCACGGGCGTGGTGGAGGTTCCTTTTGGCGGGCCACTGCTCCAATTGCTCGGCGCCGATCCCACGCCGGAGGCCCGCCAACTGTTCGGCACCGTGGGCATGTTCATGGTGGTGGTTGGCGGACTCCTCCTCCACACCTTGCTCAATGCAGTGCCGTCCCCGGAAGTCGTCCTATGGTCAGGTGTGCAGAAGGCGGGCGCTTTCGGTGCCGTCGGGATCGGGGTGCTGAACGGAGTGTTCTCGCCGATTGCGCTGTTGGTCGCCTTTTTTGACCTCGCGACCGCGGTGCTCCTCTTCATCTATTGGCGCCGGCTGGGTGCCGGACCGGGTCTGCAACAGTGAAGCGCTCCCTGGTCCTTGCCGGCGGCGGCATGCGCGTGGCCTGGCAGGCGGGCGCGATGTGCGCCCTCGAGGAGGAGGGCCTTGAGTTCCAGCACGTCGACGCCGCCTCCGGGGGCATCCTGACCGCCGGCATGCTGCTCTCCGGAGTGTCCGCGCGGGAAATGTGCCAGCGCTGGTCCGGCGTGGACGTCAAGGACTTCGGCTCCGCCCTCCCGCTTGGCGACTACCTCAAGGGCCCGTGGTCGCTGCCTGCCATCGGTGATGCCGACGGCATCCTGGACAAAGTCTTCCCCGCCTTGGGGATCAACGACGCCGCTATCCGCGGCCGCGCCGCGGAACCGGGCGCCGTCGAGGGTTCCTTCAACGTGGTGGAGTTCATCGAAAAACGGTGCCACGCGATCGACGCCAAGGACATCGACGCGGAACTGATGGCGGCGGGAATGCGGCTGCCCATCTTCCTGACACCGCTCCGGCGCGACGGAAAGATCTGGACCGACGCCGTGTGGATGCGGGACGCCAACGTGGCTGAGGCTTTGCGCCGCGGAGCCACCGAGGTCTGGCTCATTTGGTGCATCGGCAACTCCCCGTACTGGGGTAACGGCCCCTTGGAGCAGTACGTGCACATGATCGAAATGAGCGCCATGGGCGCCTTGCTTGCAGATTTCGAGGCCGCTGCCGCCGTGGGCCGCGAGTTTGTGCTGCACGTGATCCGTCCTGCGCACCCGCTGCCACTGGATCCCGAGTTCTATCTGGGCCGCGTGGACGCAGACACCCTGATGAGCATGGGCTACCGCGACGCCCGGGCGTACCTGGACTCCATGACGGCGGAGGGCCTCGCCAAGGATTCCAGTTGCACGGCCATGACCGACCCCGCGCCCGGTGTGCGCTTCAATGACACGCTGCAGGGCACGATCGGCGGGGATCCGCTCACATTCCGGGCAACGGTGGTGCTTCCCACCGAGGCCTCCGGTGCACCCCCGCAGTTCACCGGTTACGTGGACCACCCCGGTTTTGGCGGGCGGGCGTTTGTTGCCGACGGACGCGTGGAAACGGATGCGTCCGAGGTCAGCTATCGGGGCCGGGTAAGGCTCGACGGCGGGTGGCAGGATCTCGCCGTCACGCGCACTTTGCACGATGATCCGGGCCCGGACGCGTGGATGGATTCCCGCCGCGCAACCATCACCATCGGAGACTCAACGGCCGAACTGGCCATGAGCCTGGCAGATGCCGCGGGGCTCCTGGCATCCATCGAACCCGTGGGCGCACACGGAGTAGTGGACCGTGCTGCGGCCGTCGCGGGGTTTGCGGCGAACGGCTTGCGGGAACTGCTGCGGCGGTACTGAATGGTCCCGGCGGCCGTCGTGTCACCCCATGCCTGCGTCAACGGCGCTTGCGTCAACGGCGCAGGAGTTTCTTGCTGAACCTCGCGAATTTCCCGGGTTCCTTGGACGGGTCGATGATGGTGGGTTCCATTGAGAAGTCGGTTCCGCGGTCCGTGACCGGGCGGCGCCGGTTGTTCCAGTCCACGGAATTGAACTGCGGGTTGTAAATGGGCGGGGTTACGCCTTCGGCACGGAAGATGTCCCACATCCACGCGGGGATGTTATCGACGGTTCGGGGAAACGCATACAGTTCCTGGGCCCACGCGCTCGCATTCGAAGGGCGTTGGCCTGGATACCACTCACCGTCGGCATCAAGTTCCAGATGTTCTTCATCGAAGAAACTTGCTTCGCCGGCCGAGTCCGGGAACACCACAACTTCAGCTGTTGTCCATGTCCCGTGACCCGGCTGATAGGCCAAGACCCTGCATGTCTCCAGCCAATCGTTCCACGCCGCATGCGAAAAGCGCATGTCGCCAGTCATAAATGTTGATCGGTCGGCACTCTCGATTGTTCCGTGCCAGGACGTTCCCGAGACGTGATGCACAAGGGTCGCTCGTGCCTTCTTCATGCCTCGTGCGAAACCAACGTCTCCGAAGGCCTCTTCCCGCAATCTAGTCAGTCCGTCGACAATCCATGCATCGTCCGCTAAGTCGTAAACAGTCATTTTCAACCAGCTCCCGAACTAATTCTTAAATGTCTTGAACGTAGGCCGACCTTGCCCGAATCGAAATTCCAATTCCACCTTACTGGGGACCCCCGACCTAGTCCCCGGAATCATCCGCATTTCCCACGTGAGGTCGACTGGTTCTCCTGCGGACAGTTGACGCTTGACCTTGTTGATCACATCCATCTCAACCTCGTGGAAGTTTTGTATGTCGTTGGGTATGCCCACACCGCGGTTTTGCCACATGTGTTGGGGAAAGATGCCAGCACCTTCGCCGATGAAGCCCAAACCTGAGGGGGCTGCATGGCCCCCGTCGTAGCCGGGGCCTCCGATGCGGCCGGCCTTGCGCTGCTGGTAACCGTTGCGGTTACTGTCTCCGACGAGTGTCGACACGATGTGGCCTTTGGCCGAGGCGAGCTCAGCGTTCCGGTCCATGACAAGAGTGAACGTGTTCTGCAGTCCACCATCCACTTCCACCACCACGTTGTAGGCAACGTTCGGCAGAGGCTTGTTCAGCTCAAGGGACCACGCCCCTCTGACGCCGCCATAAGTGTCGACGACCCTGACTGTGCCAGTGGCGTCGGTGTAGAACTTTTCCAGGGTGGGCTTCGTGACGATCCCCTGGGAGTCCTTCATCAGGCTGCGGTGCTCGATGACATACTCGGTGAATGGCTTCAGATTGGTTCGTGCCGCGAAGTTTTCCCTGCGGCTGACCGGGAAAAGTCCATCACCGTGCTTCAGGATGATGGTGTTCTCGATTCTGTCCGGAACGACGAAGTGGTCAGGGAGTACCGACGGCTCGGCTGGATGTCCCGGACTGGTCCCGTGGGGTGGAACGTACGGAGATGGGTTGTTCTTCCGGATGGCCGAGGCCTGGTTTTCCAACCAATTGGAGGCATGGTGGGTGTGGCCAGTCCGGGTGAGAGCTCCGCCCGGAGTAGGGAAAACGGCTTTTGGCAGTGAAGCATCCGCGGCGCGCAGGCCTTCGGCCAACACGGAAAGTCCCTTTGCTGTCGCATTCTTGGCCGCCGACACAGCCTCTGTGGCGCCGGCGCGAGCATTGGTGACGAGGTTCCAGGTTCCAACGCGGGCCTTGGTGAGGGCGTCCTGGACTTTCGCCGTGGTCTTCGGCATGAGCAGGTCAGACACTTTCAGGGCCAAGGAACCGGGTTTCTCGAGGAAGTCCGCGGTTTTCAGGAGCAAGTGGGAACTGGCGGCGAGCTTGGCTGCGAACGTCGCGTATTTGGCGCTGTCCATCGTCGCGAGGGAGAGTCGTCCTGCGGCCATCCCTGCTGAGGAGACGATTTTGGAGGCCTTGACTCCTGCGCCTGCTCCGGCGCCGAGGAAGAGGCTGGAGACGTTGAATATGGATGCCCCCGCCGCCCACGACGCGGTGGTCTCGTTTTCTTCGAGGTGGATGAAGGCCGGGCCTATGGACGTGAAGAGGTCCAGGGCTTCCTTGACCTTGGGCTCTTCGCGTTTCCTGGTCTCTTCGTCCCGCCACGGAATGCTGGCTCCCGCCAAGGTTCCAGCGGCGCCGATGGTGGTGTTGATTCCGCCCCAGGCCAGGTCGCGTTTGATCGGATTCAGGCTTCCGCTCAGGGACCAGACGCCGTCCACGGTTTCGATAAACGCTGCGCCGATCCCTTGGAGAAGCCCCAGCCCGCCGTTGGGCCGGTAGGGAATGGTTTGGTTGCCCCAGGGTTGTTCGTCTTGGGGGCGGTTGATGCCGGTGTACGTTCCGGCGTCCCAGAGGAGCGTGTCCACCCAGTTCCCGAATTTCAGGTCCGGCCCAATAGGCGCCGAGGCCGCGTAGACGGGACCGCCGGAGATGACTGCAAGTGCTTGTGCGCAGGTGTTTTGCGCATTCAGGTAGTCGTCGTGGATGGCCTTGATATCGGAGGCGAGCCGCTCGCGCCGGGCGTGCAGGTCAGCGTCCCCGCTCCAGTGCTGGGTGACCGTGGTGGTTATCTCGTCGTCTTTGACGCGATGGGTGACCTCGATGCTGCTCGGGAATGCGAAAATGTCCGCGTCCAAGTCGTGCACGGCCCTGCCGTAGGCTTCGAGCCGCTGTTTCAAGTCCCGGCACGTGGACGAAAAGGTCTCCAGAGCCGCCGCGGTGGAAGTTGCGGTGCTGTTTACACGCTGCGCGGTGGGCGTCAGATGGTCAAACGCTGTCAAAACGGCGGCTGATTCTTCGGACCTGTAATGAACCGAAAGGTTCCGCCAAATCCCCGCGGTGTTGCAAAAGTCGGTCAGGTAATCGCCGGCCAGCTGCCGCAGCGACTTTACCGCATCATCAAGGGAATCAACTTCAGGCAAAGTGAACCCACCGGAGGGATTCAACCCCGACGAAGTGTCAACGGACGTCACAAGCGCTCCTGGAATAACAACCGGAATGGTCGTGACCGAAAGTGGTCACGCAGCCGGGGTCATTGTGAGCACACGAAAAATCGATTAGGTGGCAAAAAAGTCTCTCCCTAGACCAAAACAAGGGAAATTAGGTGGTAAGAACCCGAAATTAGGTGGAGCGCAAGATTATCTAGGTGGTGCTATCCACAGGCCCACATCCCGAATGCCCCACAGCGAACGCCGCGAATGTGACCTACGTTATTACCGCCCGGTAAACACCACGCTACGGAACCACCAAAGATGGCAACAGGGGTGAAACACCCGCGAAAAACCCCCACCCTAGGCTGATCCCACAAGCACCGAACAGGTCATTCAGCGAAAGGGCCCACCATGTCCTCACCTTCCCTCCACATCGTCATCGCCGGCGCAGGTCCGGCCGCCCAGGCTTTGGTGCGGAGGCTCGCAGACAAGGGTGGCCCACGCCCCCAGGGGTACCGCACCTTCGAGGGCACCATCACGGTCCTCAGCAACCGCGACGAGTGCTCCGACTCCCTGCTGGAACTCGCCGAACTGCCCAAGGTCTCGGTCCGTTTCGGCCAGGCTGCAAGCTACATTGATGCCGAAGCCAAGGTTGTCACCACCGTTGACGGCATGGATTTCGCCTATGACCAGCTCGTGATCGCCACCGGCTCGGCACCGTCCTTGCCCCCGGTTACCGGCGCCTACTGTGGCTTGAACTACTCCACCATCGACGACGCCGGCCCCATCGGCGAAGCCGTCAAGGACGTCACCCGGGTTGTTGGCCGCCGTCCGCTGGGCATCCTGGTGGGAACCGGACCCGCTGCCGGGCAGGCTGAAGCCGTGCTCCGGGCCAGGGGTGTCCGTCCCGTGCGCACCACGTTGCGGCCGACCGCCGTCGTACCTTCCCTGACCGGTTCCCCGCTGCCGGCCACCGGCATCCTCTTCGAGGATGGCAGCAGCATGAACGGTGACCTGGTGGTCCTGGCGGAGGAGCGCACCGCGCGCACCGAACTCGCCGCCAGCGCGGGCCTGGAATTGGCGCGCGACGGCGGTATTGCCGTCGGACGCGACCTGGCGACGTCGGTGCCGGGCATCTGGGCGATCGGCGACGCAGCGTCGTGCGACGGGTTGCGGTTGGGGCTCCTCCTGTCCGCGGAATCCTCGGCCATGCTGTGCGCTTCAGGGTTGCTGTCTGCCGCTCGTGGCGGCGCTGCCATTGCCACGGCAGAAGTCCAAGCAGCCGCCTGACAACCTCCCGCCGGTGCAGGTGGCGGGTGTGGCAAGATGGTCCTTTGACGGGCAGTGACAACCCTGCGGCCACCGGGCCGGCCACGCCCGGCACGGAAGGATTCCATGAGCAACCAAGCCGGCATCGCCTCGTACATCGACCACACCCTGTTGAAACCCGAGGCCAGCGAGGCCGACATCCTCAAGGTGTGCGCCGAGGCAGCCGAGTACAAATTCAAGTCCGTTTGCGTCAACCCGATCTGGGTCAAGACCGTCAAAAACGCCCTGAAGGGTTCCGGCGTCCTGACCTGCGCGGTGGTGGGATTCCCGCTCGGCGCCACGCCCAGCGACGTCAAGGCGTTCGAGGCCCGGGGCGCTGTACTGGATGGCGCGGATGAGATCGACATGGTGATCAACATCGCCTCGGCCCGCGCCAATGACAAGGGCGCGCTGGTGGAGGACATCACCGCCGTGGCCGAGGCTGTGCACACGGGCGAGGCCATCTTGAAGGTCATCATCGAAACCGCGCTCCTGAGCGACGAGCAGAAGGTCATCGCTTGTGAAGCGGCGGTGGAAGCGGGGGCCGACTTCGTCAAGACCTCTACCGGTTTCAACGGAGGCGGCGCAACAGCGGAAGACGTAGCCCTCATGCGCAAGACGGTCGGCCCCGAACTGGGTGTCAAGGCCTCGGGCGGAGTGCGGTCCCTCGCCGATGCACAGGCTATGATTGCTGCTGGTGCAACACGTATCGGAGCGAGTTCCGGAATTGCCATCGTCAAGGGTGAACAGGGTTCATCCGACTACTGAGGCTTCCGGCCGCCGCCACGGATTTGAGCCCTGCGGGGCCGAGGAGGAATGAATTGTCCAAGAACACTGCCCCGATTGAAAACGAGAACAACCTCGGCACGAGCATCGTGCTGTTCGTGGTGATGATCGTCCTCTTCCTTGGCGCCATCTACTCCCTGTCCTTCCTGACGCTGGACAACCCGTGGCCGATGGCCGTCTGCCTGGGCCTCTTCGCCCTGGCGTTCTGGATTCCGCAGACCGTCCTCGGCCGCTCGGACTCGGCAGGCGAGAACTAGGTCTTAAGCAACAAGGAAGGGGCACCCCAGCGGGTGCCCCTTCCTTGTTTAAGTGCGGGGTTAGAGCGCCAACGCCGCCAGGACCGCTGGCCAGTGCTGTTGGGCCAGTCCCCATGCGGCGGCTCCCATGCCCACCATGGCGTAGCCGCTGACCGGGATCAGGACCAGCCATTCGCGGCGTGATCCCGCCCGGCCCAGCAGCGGCAGGGAAAAGGCTCCGTTGGGACGCCAGATCCCGCTGATGGCCGACTTCCGCAGGAACTTGGGCGGCTTGATGACGATCGGCCAGAGCAACGGCACACCGCCCACGGTAATCATGTCCCCCACTATGTGGACCACCACACCGGTCAGCATGGACAGTGGCAGCCAACCCCACTGGGCCGGCGCGAACCAGGTCACCAGCCCCGCCATCACCAGCGCGAAGAGCCAGTTGGTAATCCAGCCGGACTTGGGAAACAGGTTCAGCGCTTTCGCCGCGAGGTTGATCATGAACATGCACAGCAGCCCCGCGCCCACGGACAGCCTCCCGACGGGCGTGACCATCTGGAATTGCGCAGCCATGGCCGCCAGCACGACGAACGCCGAGGCTCCCAGCAGCGAATGCGTGCCCTGCCGGTGGCCGCCGCTGGCCTTCTCAATGCCAACGGCGATCGCGTTTGACAGCGGTGGCAGCGAATTGGCGATGGTGCTGTGCCGGTGGTCCCAGTCGCACACCAGCGCGGTGCCCGCCGTCGCCATGGCGCCGATCAGGATGCCGGTGGAATCCAGCGGGTACCAGCCCAACGCGTAGGGGCCGGTCGAGGCAATGGCAATCCACGCCGCGGCTCCCGACGCGGCGTGGTGTCCTCCCATCATTCGTTTAGCCAGCCTTTACGGGTACATCGGTGAAGATTGCTTCGATCACGTTGTTTGCCCAGTCAAGGATCTCAGCATCCTGCAGGTCCCGGCCGCCGATCCGGGCGGTCTTCGGCTTCGGGATGAGCACGGCGTCCAGCGCCGGCTTGACCTGCGAACCCGGGTACATGCGGTTGAGGCGCATGGTTTTTGATTCGGGCAGTTGCGCCGGCGAGAAGCGGATGAAGTTTCCTTGGAGCGCGACGTCGGACAGGCCGGCTTCGCGGGCACCCACCCGGAAGCGGGCCACGGCTATAAGGTTCTTGACCGGGAGCGGCGGCTCACCGTAGCGGTCCACGAGTTCGGCCAGGACCTCGTCGATGGCCTCGTTGGTGATGGCTGCGGCCAGTTTCCGGTAGGCCTCCAGCCGCAAGCGCTCTCCCGGAACGTAGTCGTGCGGCAGGTGCGCGTTGACGGGCAGCTCGATCTTCATCTCGGCGGCCTTCTCCTCGGCCTCGCCGCGGTACTCGGCCACCGCCTCCCCCACCAGGCGGATGTAGAGATCGAAGCCGACGCCTTGGATGTGGCCGGATTGCTCGCCGCCCAGGAGGTTGCCGGCGCCGCGGATTTCGAGGTCCTTCATGGCCAGCTGCATGCCGGCGCCGAGTTCGTTGTGCGCGGCCACGGCTTTGAGGCGTTCCAGGGCCACCTCGCCCAGCGGCTTTTCCGAGGGGTACAGGAAGTAGGCGTACGCACGTTCACGTCCACGTCCCACGCGGCCACGGAGCTGGTGGAGCTGCGAGAGGCCGTACTTGTCGGCACCGTCCACAATGAGCGTGTTGGCGTTGGAGATGTCCAGGCCGGTCTCGATGATGGTGGTACACACCAGCACGTCGAACCTCTTCTCCCAGAAGTCCACGATGATCTTTTCCAGGCGGCTCTCGGACATCTGCCCGTGCGCCACCTCCACCCTGGCTTCGGGGACCAGCTCACGGATCTGCGCGGCAATCCGTTCAATCGAGGACACCCGGTTGTGCACGAAGAACACCTGGCCTTCGCGCATGAGTTCGCGGCGGATGGCAGCCGAGGTCTGCTTGTTGGTGAACGGTCCCACGTAGGTCAGCACGGGGTGGCGTTCTTCCGGCGGCGTGGCCAGTGTGGAGGTTTCACGGATGCCCGTGAGGGACATTTCCAAGGTTCGCGGGATGGGGGTAGCACTCATGGCAAGCACGTCCACGTTGGTACGCATCTTCTTGAGCGCTTCCTTGTGCTCCACGCCGAAGCGCTGTTCCTCGTCCACGATCACCAGGCCGAGGTCCTTGAACTCGAAATCCTTGGACAGCAGCCGGTGGGTACCTATCACCACATCGACGGCGCCGCTCTTGACGCCCTCTGCGGTCTCCTTGGCTTCCTTGCTGGACTGGAACCGGGACAGTGGCTTGACGCGCAGAGGGAAGCCGGAGAACCGCTCGGTAAAGGTCTCATAGTGCTGCTGTGCGAGGAGCGTGGTGGGCACCAGGACCGCCACCTGCTTGCCGTCCTGGACAGCCTTGAACGCGGCGCGGACGGCGATTTCGGTCTTGCCGTAGCCCACGTCGCCGGACACCAGCCGGTCCATGGGGATCTCGCGCTCCATGTCCGCCTTGACCTCGTTGATGGTGGTCAACTGGTCAGGGGTCTCCACGTACGGGAAGGCCTCCTCGAGCTCGCGTTGCCACGGGGTATCCGGGGCGAAGGCGTGCCCCCGCGAGGCCATGCGGGCCGAGTACAGGCGGATGAGTTCGCCCGCAATCTCCTTGACGGCCTTGCGGGCCTTGGACTTGGTGCTGGCCCAGTCGGCCCCGCCCATCTTGCTCAGCGCGGGGGTGTCACCGCCAACGTAGCGGGTCACCTGGTCCAGCTGGTCCGTGGGAACGAACAAGCGGTCCCCGGGGGCGCCACGCTTGGACGGGGCGTACTCCAGCACCAGGTACTCGCGCAGACCTGAGTCGGACGCGGATGTTCCCACCACCTTGCGTTGGATCAGTTCCACGAACTTGCCGATGCCGTGCTGCTCGTGGACCACGAAGTCCCCGGCATGCAGCTGCAGAGGGTCCACGGCGTTGCGCCGCTTGGACGGCATGCGCCGCATGTCCTTGGTGGAGCTCGCCGAAGCGCGGCCCAGCAGGTCCGCTTCGGTCAGGAGGCCCATCTTCAGGCCATCGAGCACAAAGCCACGCCCGACGGCGGCACAGGTCACCTCGATGATGCCGGGTTGCGGCTCGTCATCCAGGGAGTCAACCCGGGCACACGGAATATCTGCGTCATGGAAGAGCTCAACCAATCGCTGCGCAGGGCCAGGGCCGTCCGTTACCACCACCACCCGCCATTGGTCCCTGACGCGGGAGCCAATGAAGTCGAGCATTTCGGCCACTTCGCCCTGGTAGCCGCGGGGTTCGCGGGCATGGAGGTTCAGGACATCGATGTCCAACACCAGGTCCTCGTCCGTGGCCAGCGAGGTGATGGACCACCAAGACACCTTGTTCTCCAGCGCCGAGGAGCGGGTATCGGTGAGCGAACGGAAACTGGCCGCATGCAGGTCGGTGGATGCGCGGCTCAACAGATCAAGCGGCGCGGCACCGCCGTCGGACGCCGTTGACCAGGCAGCCTCAAGGAACTCTTCGTTGGTGGCGGCGAGATCGTGCGCGCGGGTCCGGACCTTCTCGGGTTCGATCACCACGGCAAGCGAGCCGGCGGGGAGTTGGTCCACGAACGGAACCATGGCGTCCACCAGGACCGGGGCCAAGGACTCCATGCCTTCCACGGCGATGCCGCCGGCGATCTTCTCCAACATGTCCGCCGCGGCAGGCATATCCGCCTTCAGCTTGGCCGCCCGGGACATGACCGAGGGCGTGATGAGGATTTCCCGGCACGGCGGGGCATGCAGTTCCGTGGGGTGGTGGATTCCAGGGGCGGACAGCGAGCGCTGGTCGGCGACGGCGAACCAGCGCATCTGGTCCACTTCATCGCCGAAGAACTCCACGCGGACCGGGTGGTCCTCGGTGGGCGGGAAGACGTCCAGGATGCCACCGCGCACGGCGAACTCGCCACGGTGCGTCACCATGTCCACACGGGCGTAGGCGGCGTCGGACAAGGCCCGGACCACCTCGGTGAAGGACCGCTCTTCGCCAACCTTCAACGTCACCGGCACCAAATCGCCAAGGCCGGCCACGATGGGCTGGACCACGGCGCGGACCGGGGCCACCACCACGCGCAGGGGGGCCGCCGTCGAGCTTTCCGGGTGCGCCAGCCGCCGCAGGACGGAGAGTCGGCGGCCAACGGTGTCCGAGCGCGGCGAGAGCCGCTCGTGCGGAAGGGTTTCCCAGCTGGGGAATGCCGCCACGGATTCGGCCGGAAGGTAGGAGGCGAGCGCTGCGGTGAGGTCCTCGGCTTCCCGGCCTGTAGCCGTGACCGCGAGGACCACCGGGCCCGCGGAGCCTTCGTTGGCCAGGGCGTCGGCCATCTCGGCGAGGAGCACCGAACGCATGCCGGTGGGAGCACTGATCTGGTAATCCGTGCTCCGGGAGTCGAAGGGCCGCCCGGCCTCGGTGCGGACGCGCGCAAAACTCTTGTCTTCCGCGAGTGCGCGGCGCAGACCGTTGAGGCTCATGGCTGAAACTCCTAGGGTGGATCCAAGGGCAGGCAACACAAATGCCCGGAAATTCGAATGAACGCCGGGTTATTCCAGCCTACCCCTCCCTCCAGCCCCAGGAGCTCCCTTTGCAGCCTTCCGTTCCCACCCACAGCCGGACCGTCCTTGTCACCGGCGCTACCGGCTACATAGGCGGACGGCTGGTCCCCCGGCTCCTTGAGGCCGGACATCGCGTCAAAGTGCTGGTCCGTTCGCCGCAGAAGATCAAGGATGTCCCGTGGCACGATCAGGTTGAGATCGTGCAGGACTCGCTGGACGATGCTGCCGGCGTGGAAGAGGCCCTGGCGGGCGTGGAGGTGCTCTACTACCTGGTGCACTCCATGGCCTCCGGCAGTGGGTTCGAAGCCAAGGAGGAAGCCATGGCGCAGCTGGTTGCGGAGGCAGCCAAGGCGGCGGGGGTGGACAGGATCGTCTACCTCGGTGGGCTGCATCCGGACAACGAGCTGCTGTCCACGCATATGCGGTCCCGCGAGAAGGTCGGCCGGGTGTTCCTGGAGTCCGGCGTGGATTCCATCGTGTTCCAAGCCGGGGTGGTGATCGGCTCCGGCTCGGCGTCGTTCGAGATGATCCGGCACTTGGCGGATACCTTGCCGGTGATGCCTGCACCGAGCTGGGTCAAGAACCGGATCGAGGCCATTGCCGTGAGGGACGTCCTGCACTACCTGGTAGCCGCGGCGACGCTTCCGGACAAGCTCAACCAGACGTTCGATATCGGCTCCCGGGATGTCCTCAAGTACAAGGACATGATGAACGAGTATGCCCTTGAGCGTGGCCTTCCCCGGCGGCTCGTGATCGCCCTCCCCGTCCCGGCACCGAAGCTCGCCGGGCTGTGGGTTGCCCTGGTGACGCCCATTCCCTTGTCCATGTCCTTCCCGTTGGTGCAGTCACTGCAGCACGATGCTGTGTCGCGGGAGCACGACGTCGACCGCTACATTCCCCAACCCGACGGCGGCCTGACGCCGTACCGCCGCGCCGTCGCCTTGGCGCTGGGCAAGGAACGCGACGGCCAGGTGGAAACCACGTGGGCCAACGCCGGCATCGATGCCGATCCTTTGCCCAGCGACCCCGACTGGGCCGGTTACAAGGTCTACCTGG
Organism: Paenarthrobacter sp. NPDC018779; assembly: GCF_044391085.1. NCBI lineage: Bacteria > Bacillati > Actinomycetota > Actinomycetes > Micrococcales > Micrococcaceae > Paenarthrobacter > Paenarthrobacter sp. NPDC018779. Next base: position 44,951 of record NZ_JBIRZS010000024.1, read on the forward strand.
ATGAACGGAGCTTCCACAGCGAAGCAAAGCCGGAACACGTGTGGACCATCATTGAAGGCATCGGCGGCAAGAACGGCTGGTACTCCCTCCCCCTGGCCTGGCGGGTCCGTGGCTGGCTGGACAAGCTCCAGGGCGGTGCCGGGTTGCTCCGCGGACGCCGCCACCCCAAGACGCTGGGCAGCGGCGAAGTGGTGGACTGGTGGCGGGTGGAGGCGATCGAACGCGGCCACCTGCTCCGCTTGCGGGCGGAGATGAGGGCCCCGGGACGCGCCTGGCTGGAGTTGGCGGTTGAGCCCGACGGCGGCGGGAGCCTCTACAAGCAGCGCGCCATTTTCTTCCCGCGGGGACTGGCGGGAAGGCTGTATTGGCTGGGCGTCTACCCGTTCCACGGGTTCATTTTTCCGTCGATGGCGCGGAACATCTCGGCGGCGGCTATCACACTCCAGGAAACAGCGGGCAAAGAAGCGGGTTCAGGAGTGTCTACCGACACCCCGTAGGATGTTGGGGAGCTAAAAGAGCTTCAACACCACCAATCCACGGAGGACCCATGGCCCTGAGTGCATCCACCACCCTGCCGCACAGCGTTGACCGCGTAGCTGCTGTTTTCGTTGACGAAGACTTCCTGCGCCACACGAGCGAACTGGTGGGCGGCTCCCTGGAATCGTTCACGATCGACGGTGACACCGCCGGCGCGTTCACCACCACCACCGTCCGTACGCTGCCCACCACGCGCCTGCCGGACATCGCCCGCAAGTTCGTCGGTGAGAGCCTCACCGTCACCCAGACCGAGAAGTGGGACGCTCCTGCTGCCGACGGTTCGCGCGCCAGCACCATTGCCCTGAAGGTCTCCGGCGCTCCCCTGGACGTTTCGGCCGTGCAGCGCCTGATCGCCGAAGGCGGCAACACCCGCATCGAACTCGAAGGCAACGTGACCTCCTCTGTTCCGTTCCTCGGTGGCAAGATCGCTGACGCCGCGGAACCGATGGTTGGCAAGGCCTTGAACATCCAGTCCCAGCAGGCCCAGGCCTGGCTCGAAAGCCACTAAGGTGCAGCTTCCTGCCATCCTCGCGATCATCCTGATCGTGGCGGGCGTATGGTCCCTGGTGGTTTGGCCGCAGTTCCTCAAGCGCGTCATGAAGGATCCGCGCGCCCGCGATGCCTCGGGCAAGGCCACCAAGTTCCTGACCGTGCACGTGGTCCTGGTGACCATTTCCATGGTGCTGGGACTCGCGACGGCGATTATCGGCGTCGCAGGCCTTTTCGCGTAACCCTCGCCCAACTGGGGGACAGCTCTTGCTCCACTGACGCCTCATTGGAGCAAGAGCTGTCCCCTACTTGGGTAGGATGGATATTGGTGTGCCGGGAAGTCTGGTCGGCGGAGTCATTGTGATACCCCGAACCAGCTGAAGGAGCCCCTGTGGCCAAGCCGCCGAGCACCAACAGAATCTTCACCCGTTCCAGCTACCCCGAGTACCGCCGCATCCTCGCGATCCTGCGGACTGAAACAGTCGGTGGCGCACTGCTGCTGGCCGCAACGGTCATCGCCCTGGTCTGGGCCAACTCTCCCGCCGCGGACGGCTACTTCGCTTTGCGGGACCTCAAAATCGGTTATGAGCCCTGGCATCTTGACCTCAGTCTTGGCCATTGGGCTTCCGATGGCCTGCTCGCCGTCTTCTTCTTCCTGGCCGGGCTGGAACTCAAGCGCGAGTTCGTAGCCGGTGAACTCCGCAAGCCGGCCAAGGCTGTTGTTCCCGTGGCCGCAGCCGTGGGCGGCGTCATTGTCCCCGCCCTGATCTACGTTCTCTTCAACCTCGAATCGGCCGAAGAAACCCTCAAAGGCTGGGCCATCCCCACCGCTACGGACATCGCCTTCGCCCTGGCCGTGCTCGCCGTGATCAACACCCACCTGCCTGCAGCGCTCAGGACCTTCCTCCTGACCCTCGCCGTGGTGGACGACCTCATCGCGATCGGCATCATCGCCTTCTTCTACTCCACCGGCCTGCAGCCCCTCATGCTCCTCGCGGCCCTGGTCCCGCTTGCCCTGTTCACTTTCCTCGTGCAGAAGCGCATACGGAGTTGGTACCTGCTCCTCCCCCTTGCCCTGGCGACGTGGGCCTTGGTCCACGCGTCAGGGATCCACGCCACCGTGGCCGGAGTGCTCCTGGGCTTCGCGGTTCCCGTCTTCGCGAGCGGCCGGAAAGGCGAACCTGCCGAAGGGCTCGCGGAACAGTTCGAACACCGGCTGCGCCCGTTCTCCGCAGGTTTCGCGGTCCCGGTGTTCGCGTTCTTCTCGGCCGGCGTCGCCCTGGGTGGCGTTGACGGGATGGTGGCAGCCCTCAGGGATCCGGTGGCGCTGGGCGTGGTGACGGCCTTGGTGGTGGGCAAAGCCGTGGGTGTCTTCGGCACCACGTTCCTGGTTACCAAGACCACCCGTGCCCGCCTGGATTCCAGCATCGCCTGGATCGACCTCTTCGGACTGGCCCTCCTTGCGGGCATTGGCTTCACGGTCTCGCTTCTCATCGGCGAACTGAGCTTCGGCGCAGGGTCGGCCCACAACGACCACGCCAAGGTGGCCATCCTGGCCGGTTCCCTGATCTCGGCGCTGCTTGCCGCCGTCGTGCTGAGGGCCCGCAACCGCCGGTACCGCCAGGTAGCGGCAGAGGAGCAACGGGACGACGACGGCGACGGCGTGCCTGACGTCTTCGCCCGCGGCTGACGCCGGGCTGCCGGCGCGGTAGCTTGGCTAGGCGGTGGCCTGGTTGAGCGCGTCCTCGGCAGCCACCCAGGAAATCATGGCGCACTTGACCCGGGCGGCGTAGCGGGCCACGCCCTCGAACGCCGCAGCATCGCCGAGGATCTCCGGATCGGCCTGGACTTTCCCACGGGACCGGAGCACCTCGCGGAAGTTATCGATCACGGCGTGGAGTTCGTCGATGGACATGCCCTCGGCCATCTCGCTGAGCACCGAGGCCGAGGCCATGGAAATGGAGCAACCGGCCCCATCCCAGCTGACCTGCTTGACGGTGCCATCCGCCACGGCCAGGCGCAGCGTCACTTCGTCGCCGCACACCGGGTTGAGCTGGTGGGACTGGCCCGTGGCGGCCCCCTCGGGTGCTGCGGTGCCGGCGAGGCCACTGCCGTGCCGCTGCTTGGAATGGTCCAGGATGATCTGCTGGTACAACTGGTCGAGACTCATGGTGGTGGTTGCCTGTTCGTGGAAGTGTGGATGGAAGGCCGTCAGGCCTGGAAGTATGCCCGCACCCCGGACACAGCGTCCAGGAAAGCGTCGACATCGTCCGTGGTGTTGTAGAGGTAGGTGCTGGCGCGCGTGGTGGCGGTGAGTCCCAACCTGCGGTGCAGCGGCTGGGCGCAATGGTGGCCCACGCGGACGGCGATGCCGCGATCGTCAAGGAACTGCCCGACGTCGTGCGCGTGCACCCCGGCGACGTCGAACGCGGCCAGGCCAATCCGCTCGGAACCGGAGGCGGGCCCCACCACGCGGATGCCGTCAATGGCTTCCAAGCCCTTCACCAGCCGCTGGCCCAGCTGGGATTCCCAGGCATGGATACGGTCGATCCCGGTTTCGCTCAAGTAGTTCACCGCCGCGGCGAGCGCCACCGCCTGGGAAATCCTTTGCGTTCCGGCTTCGAAGCGTTGCGGAGCAGGCAGGTACTCGGCGCGTTCCATGGTGACCGTGGTGATCATGGAACCACCTGTCAGGAACGGCGGCAGGACGTCCAGGAGTTCCTGCTTCCCGTAGAGCACGCCAACACCCGTGGGCGCAAGCATCTTGTGGCCGGAGAAGACGGCGAAATCGACGTCCAATTCCTTGACGTCGATGGGCATGTGGGGCACCGACTGGCAGGCATCGAGCACCACCAGCGCGCCCACGCGGCGGGCCAGGGCCACCAGTTCCCGCACCGGGTTGATCGTTCCCAGGACGTTGGACGCATGCGTGAAAGCGAGCAAGCGCGTGCGCTCCCCCACGATCTCCGCCGCGGCATCGAGCCGGAGCGCGCCGTCGTCCGTGATTGGGATGAACTTCAAGGTGGCCCCGGTACGGAACGCGAGCTCCTGCCAGGGGATGAGGTTGGCATGGTGCTCCATCTCGGTCACCACGATCTCGTCGCCAGGCCCAAAGGCGAGGTCCTTCAACGCCGAACCGCCCCGGCCCTGCGCGGACCACAGCGCAGCGTTGGACAGGGCGTAGCTGACCAGGTTCAGGCCCTCCGTGGCGTTGGAGGTCCACACCGTTTCCTCATACCGGGCACCGATGAAATCGGCCACCGTCTGGCGGGCGTCCTCAAAAGCCTCCGTTGCCTCGACGGCAAGGTAATGCGCGCCGCGGTGCACGGCTGCGTTGCGTTGTTCGTAGAACTCCTGCTCGGCTTCGATGACACTGAGCGGGTTCTGCGATGTGGCACCGGAATCCAGGTACACCAGCGGCTTGCCGTTGACCAACTGGTCCAGGACGGGGAAGTCGTTCCGGATCCGCAGAACCTCGGCGTTGTCCATGGCGTGCACGGAATGCTTCAGCGAGGCGGGGGTTGATACGACGGTCAAGGGGCGCTCCTTGGAAAGCCTTCAGGGACACTCAATTATCCCACGGCACAGGCCGGCGGGAATGTGCGTTCGGGCACGTCAGCGGCCGGCCGTCCCCGGAAGCCATCCCAGCGGCGGAACTGCCTCACTTTCGAAGGCGCGGCGCAAACGCTCCATCATCACCGAGGCCCGCCGGCTCGCAGCACTGCGGGTCCGGGCTTCGTAACCGTTCGCCGCGCGTGCGTAGCACACGGCTGCATGCGCGAACTGGCGGTCCGCGGACAGGCTCCTTCCGGCGGACTCAAGCGTCTTCGGGTCATGGTCCAGCAAGGACAACGCGAAGGTCTGCAGGGCCACCCCCGCCGGTCCCTGGACAGCGGCACCCAGTTCTGCGAGGCGGCGCTGCAGCACCAGATCGTCGACGGCGGTACTGCTCGCGTTGAGCGTCAGGAGGGAGAGCGCCTCGGCTTCGAGCAAAGGGCTCCGCCCATGGAATTCTCCGGCAAGGGCGAACAGCCTACCGCCTTCAGCATGCCACCCGCGCGAAACGGCATCCCGGGCAGCTGCCGCAAACAGTTCGCTGAGCGGGCCAAAGAACCCGGAAGGTGTTTGCAGCAGGGCAGCCTGGCTTTGGGCAATGCGCTCCTCCGCCTGGACAGGATCTCCGCACAGCGCCTCACAGTAGGCCAGCATCGCCGCTGCGAACGCCAGGACCGGCGGGAGGCCGGCGTCGGGCAGTTCCGCGACGGCCGGTTGCAGCGTCAGCCGGGCTGCGCGCGGCAGGCCTTGGCTGAGCTGGGCGTATCCGCGGGCCACTTCAAGGCAGAGGGCCATATGGGCGGGCATCGCATACGAGCCCGGGCAGTTCAGCAACGCATCCGCGGGTGCCCACGCCAGATTGTGGCGCAGGCAGACGATGTGGCGCAGCAGGACCCCGGGCCGGAAGACCTCCAAGGCAGGGTCCTGGTCGATGGCGGCCATTGCAGCAGACGATTCAGCCAAGGCCTGCGGTGCCGCGCCTGCCAGCAGGAGCCGCCCGGCCTCCTCAATGGTCCGCATGACAAACCCGGCCTGGTCCACGGGCCTGCCCCCGCGTCCTCCGTCAGGTTCCGCGGCCGCTCCGAGCAGGCTCAGCGCCATGAGCCGGTGGGTAGCCTCGTGCCTGACGTCCGCTTGCGATCCTGTGGCGGCCAACTCCCACAGCTCAGGTGTTGCTTCCGTGAGCTGTCCCTCGGCGATCAGCGCGCGGGCGCGGAGCAGCCGGGCCTCCTGGAGATGGGCGGGTTCCTTGATGGCGTCGGCCGCGCGCAAGGCCAGGTTCGCCGTAGAGGGCCGGTCGGCGGCCGGAGCGGCGGAGAGGAGCAGTTCATCGGACAGGCTCAGGCCCGAGTCCAGGGTCCACGTCATCCAGCGAAGCATGGCGGGCGCGGACTCCCGGGTCACCGCAGGTCCCTCGACGCCGCGCCGCAATGCAGTGCTCCGCGACCGGGGAACGGACAGCCGCGTCCCCTCGCCCCGCAGCCAGGAGCTCGTCCGGAGCAGGGGCGGCCGCCCCGGAAGCAACCTGATGTAGTGGGCTGAGAGGAGACGTTCCACCGTACGTTGGCCGAAGCTGCGCTCAACCGTATCCAGGGCCACGGGTTCGCCCAAGGCAATGAGCTCCAATGCCTGGCGTTCCTCCTCGGGACGGTGGGCGTTCTCCGCCGTGATGTGCTCAACCACCCGCGGCCAGTAGCAGTGGGCCCTGGCGTCGAGCGTCCAGTAGCCATCCCGGAGGACCAGCAGGCCCGCCTGGCGGGCGTCTTCCACTGCCAGGCACAGGAGGCCCACGTTGAAGCCACTCATGACGGCCAGGAGGCTGCTCGCGCGGCGTTGGACGTTGCCTCCCAACACCTCCTGGCACAGGGCGTGGGCCTCATTGAAGGTAAAGGGTGGCAGGAAATACTGCTCCAGGAACCCGTCCTCCCACAACTCGTAAAGATCCTGGGGCAGGGGACGCCGGCTGTCCGCCGTCGCCACCAGCGTGGCACCGAACCCGGGAATCAATTGCAGCAGGACCGCCAGGGAAGCCGGGTCGATGTAGTGGATATCGTCCACCAGCAGTACCAGCGGCGCTCTTCGCAACGGCGTCGCGTGCTTTTTGGTGCGACGGCGCACCGCCGACGGCGTGTACAGGTAATCGGCCGGCCCCAGGGTGCGGGTCAGTGCCCTGAGCACCTGCAGCCCGGGCAGGACGGCATGTTCCTCCGGTGAGTCTTCGCCGCCGGTCAGGGCCCCGAACCGGATGGCCTCAAGCTCAGGCCTTCCGGCGAAGGTGCGGACATCCATGGACTTGGGAAGGCCGGCTTGGATGGAGAGCAACAAATGGCTCTTTCCGGAGCCCCGGTCCCCCACCACCACAATGCCGTTGGTGGACGGTGAAGGTACGGCTGCGAGGATCAGCTCAAGCAGCTTCTTCCGGTCCGGGAATGCTGGTGGCCTCAGCCCGACTGAGACGGTGTCTTCGTCCAGCCAGGGATCCGGCAGCATGCGCACTCCAATAGCAGCAGTCCCTTGGTCCGGGAGGGGTTTGTGTTCCGCGAATGCGGATCCCTGGCCTAGAAGCCGGCGACGGCTGGGGGGAGAGTCTCGGTCTCAGAAGACTCTGTCGCCGCCGGCTTCGTCCAGGGCCGGACCGTCTTGCGACGGCCGGAGCATCGGCTCAACGAGACCACCGATGCGGGTGTTGCGGTGGGAAGTCCGGCGATGCTTGGGGCTAACCGTGCTTCCTGAGAACAGTTAACCGTGCGGCGAAAAGCAGAACACCAGTAGTTGGTACTCGATTAGTTGCCGGGAATTCCGACGTCGGTACTCTCTTGTACTCAGTCGTTCGGGAGCGCACTACTTGGTTCCGGCACCGCACAGGCAGGCGTTACTCCATTGAATGGTTAAATTCCGCAGCAACCCGCGGGCAAGTGGTACGCAGGGCTGTTTCGGCGGTACTCAGGGCGCTTGCCGTCAGCTCCTGACAGCAGCTCCCAAATCCTCACGACGCCGAATACCAAGCTTCGCGTAACTGCGGTAGAGGTGGCCCTCCACGGTGCGGACGGAAACCATCAGCTTCTCGGCGATTTGCCGGTCCGTCAGCCCTGAGACGGCGAGCGCCACGATGTCCTGCTCCCTGCGGGTCAGTGGTACGGAGCGGTCCGTTTCAGTGTGGGGGTCATGGACCAAGGCGTCGCCCAGGTTGGATTCGCTGACGTCGCGCAGCACAGCGGCTTGCCTGGCCTCAGGACGCTTGCCCTCGGCGTCGAACGCGTTCGCTGCCCTGTCGAAGGCCACGGCGGCAGGACCGGGCATTCCTGCAGCGGCAAGGAGGTTCCCGGCGTTCACGAATCCGTCGCCCGCTCCGCCCATCTGGGCCGATGCCAGCGACTCCCAGCCGTTGGCCCACGAGCCTCCCATGGTGGAGGCTGTGTCCTGGATGGCTTCCATGGCTTCCAGGTCCCCCAGTTCAGCGCGGAGCACCAGGTTTTGGAGCAGGACCCCCGGGAGGTGGTGGAGAGTCGATTCCCCGGCGATGGTGCGCAGCTTCTCCAGCGCAGAGCCTTTGTCCAGGTGTTCCTTGCCGGCGAGCATGAAGAGTTGGGCCATGGCTTCAACGTAGGCTCCGCCGGCCGCGGCGGCGCTTTGTTCCCTGCCCAGCCGCCGGGCCAAGTCCGTGTTCCCCGAGCGCGCCGCGGCGTAGAACGCCAACGCGTTGCCAAGCCTGCGAAGCCGCTGCGGGTCTTTGACTTTCAGGGCTTCCACAGCGGGCGTCAACACCAGCCCAGCCTGTTCCAACCGGCCCTGGCGCAGCAGCGACAGGCCTTTGAGGGTCTGGATGTCGCCGCCGAAGGTGATGAGCCCCAAGGCCGAGCTGGCAGCATAGCGGTTCAGTGCCGTCTCCGCAGCGGCCCAGTCCCCCGACTCGAGGGCTGCCAAGGCGTAGCGGACCAGGATGAAGTCGCTGAGGTAGAGGAGATCGTCCTTGTGCTCGTCCAGCAGCACCAACGCGTCCCGGCCCTTGTCCAGGGCCTGGACGGGCTGGCCTTCCACCATCAGCAGCTCGCACCGCATGGCCAGCAGGAACAGTTGGCTCATGACGATGTCCGGCTGGTCCTGTTCCAACCCGGACTCAAAAGCGTCCAGGCCTTCCCTCAGTTCCGCATACCGGCCATCGTGTGCCAAGGCAGCCAATTCCAGGGCAAACGCATGCCGCTGGATTCCGTTGACCAATTCCTGGTCCGCCGGGTGCTGCCCGGCAACGGCCTCCGCTGAGGCGCGCACATCCGCAACGATTTCCCCGGAGCTGTCCCCCACAGCCGAACGGGCCGCCGCCCACAGGAGTCCGGCACCCAAGGGCCCGGACGGGTCCGCGTCCAGGAACCCGGCACCTTCCTCCAACAGCCGGATGGTACTGCGGTAGTCGCCGTCGTTGTAGTTGACCATCGCCATCACGGCGCGGGCGCGGGGCCGCAGCGCCTCTGACCTGACGCGCTCCGCCGCGGCCATGGCCAAGGGGTTCTGCAGCAGTTTCGCGGCCAGGAACGCTGCCTGCAGCAGCTGTTCATCGTCGACGTCGGCCCCGCAGTCCAGTGCCCAGCTCACCATGCGGAGCAGCCCCTCCGCGGTGGCCGGCTCGGTCAGCAAGTGCTGCACCATGCTCTGGCGGATCTGCAGGCTGCGGGCCGGCGAAACGATCTGGCGCAAGGCCTCCCCGTACATGGGGTGCCACATCTTCAGCGGGCTGCCCGCCCCGTTCGTGGTGAGGACCAACCGGCTGTCCATCAAGGAGCGGACGGTGTCCCTGCCCACCAGCGAGTCCAACACGGCGGCAGGGACAGGTTCGGCCAACGCAATGACGTACATCGCCTCCCGCTCGGCCTCACTGGTCCGGAGGACCTTGTTACGGACCACCTCGGCGAGGCCTTCTCCATTGCCCGTCAGCGCGCGGGTCAGGAACCACACACCGTTGCGGCGTACCAGGTTGCCGTCCGCCCTCGAATCCTCCAGGAGGGAACGCAACAGCAAGGGATTGCCTTCGGATACTGAATGCAGCACGTCCACGGTGCTGGCCATCACTGTGCCACCCAGGGTCTTTTCGGCCAGTTCCGTGACCGTTTCCTTCTCCAGCGGGTGCAGTTCCAGCCTTTCGGCCAGCCCGTCGTACCAGAGCTGGAGCAGCGCTGCGGGCAGGCCGGGCCGCGGCCGGCTGGTGGCGACGAGCCGGGCCCAGCCGGCCGTGACGAGTTCGGCCAGGATTTGGGTGCTGCCTTCGTCGAGGTCGTGCGCGTCGTCCACCACCAGCAGGAGGCGGGCACCGGCGCTGCCCCGGCGTTTCTCGAATTGCGACCAGAACTCGCGCAGGATCGCCACCGGCGAGGTTGCCTGGTCCACCGGCAGATCCAGGAGGTACGGAGACAGGACGCCAAAGGGAACCGCGGACAGGGCGGGGCTTCCGTGGACCCGCATCACCACCATTTCGTCGGCCAGCCGGGAAGCAATCTCCGCTGCCATGGCGGTCTTGCCAATTCCAGGGTCCGCAAGGAGCAGGACGGCTCCAGCGCCCTCCTGCCTCAATATTTCCGTTGCCAGGTCCAGTTCGGCTTCCCGGCCTACAAGGTGCTCAGCCTGCATGGGCAGCGCTCACCGTGGGACGGCGTGTCCCGCCGCTACAGCAGTCCATTGAGCTCGCCCCGCGAGGAGACACCCAGCTTGGTAAAAACTTGGTAGAGGTGGCCTTCCACGGTCCGCACAGACACCCCAATATCCATGGCGATTTCACGGTTGCTGACACCCTTTCCAGCAAGTTTGGCGATTTGCCGTTCCCTCTCGGTCAGGACGGGCGCATCGCTGCGAGGTTGGATCGGCAGGGCCGATACTGATTGTTCGAGTCGTTCAAGCCTGAGCTGGGCTGTCCGTGCCGTGGTGGTCTCACCGGCGTCGCGGGCAAAATCCAGGGCCATCGCCACGCACCGGGCCTCGACCACCAGCAGGTCCAGGGCCGCGGCGGCGTCAGCAGCCGCCAGGAGGGAGCGTGAGCTGCGCGTCAGCGAGCCGCGGGCCAAGTCACCGGAGATCTTCGCCAGCGGGCCCTGACGGCTGGCCGCGATGTCTTCCAGGAAGCGGTACTCGGCGTCCGTGCCTTCCACCGTGGCACCAAAAAGGCAAATGCCCGCGGTGGTGAACCGTTGCTTGGCCACATCCAACTGGACCTTCGCCAGCAGCCGTTGCTTCACCTCGGGATCGCCCATCCAGCGGCCGGCCATCTCGGCGCAGAATTCCGCCACCGATTCGGAGAAGTACATTCCCGTGCCCCGGCACGTCCGGTACAGGTCCAGGTAGCGGCCCGCCTCCAAGGCGTTCCCCAGCTGGGCGTAGGCGAAGGCGGTGGCGGCATAGGCCACTTTCACGAGGTTCATGGCGGGCCGCAGTTCCAGCTGCGCCGCGGCCGAACGCAGGGGTTCAATCGCACAAGACGGTTTGCCGGCATAGGCGTACGCCAGCCCAAAACCCAACTCCGTTACGGCACCCCGGAACTGCAGGCGCGAGGGCTTGGACGGGGCCCGGCGCATCAACTCGATGCATTTGCGCCACTGTCCGGACAGCAACAGCACCAGGAAGGTGTGCCGGGCGAAGGCTTCCTCCAGGGAGGGCGTCGTACCGGCCATCCGCAAATGCTTGGACATGGTGCGCGCCAACTGCTGGGCTTCCAGTTCGCGCCCCAGCATGCAGCGGGCCTCCACCAGGAAGAAACCGCACCTCAACCAGTGCTCACTGTCCTCACCCGGTTCCTGGGCCTGCTCCAGTTCCAAGGCCTCAACAATGTCCGCGTACTCGCCCATGTACGTCTGGTACTCGTAATTGCAGAGGTTGAGGCGGTTGCGCGCCCGTGAGAGGTCGTTGTCCGGGTGGGTTCCAGTGGCCGCCATCGCGGCGAGTGATTCGCGGGCCTCTTGGATCACTCCCGGCACCATGGCTGAACGGCCGTCGATCCACGTCATGGCCTGGCATTTCGCTGCCGTGATCTCGGCAAAGTCCATGGGTCCCAGGACGGCCAGGTGGGCCTCGGAAACCTCATCCAGCGCCTGGGCGGCGTGGAGCGGGAGGTCCAGCATGAGGTAGGAGGCCGCCTTAAGCCGCTGGCCGGCCACCCATTCGGGATCCTTGGGATCGAGGGACACGGTGCACTGGATGGCGAAGTTGGGATCGTACTCATCCAGGGCAGCGCGTCCGGCCGCGAGGGCATGCGACGCCGACGGCGAGGGCTCGTCCTCGCACTCGTGCATCCAGGCCGCATAGCTGAGCAAGTCCTGGGGCGCCAGGCCATGGAGCTCGGGCTCCTTGGGCCCCAAAAGCATGAGGCGCAGTTCCCGGCGGCGCCTGGTGCTCAGCCACCCCCGGACAACCTCGCCCAGATAAGGATCCCGGAGCGAAACCCAGTGCTCGCCGGAGCGGTCTACCGATAGGAGGCCGGATTCCTCCATCTCCACCAGGACTTCGGTGCTGAAGATCGCCACCAGGTCCATAAGCGTCGCCCGCCGCGCGCAGGCAAGGATTTCGACGACGGTCCGGCTGGCTTGGGATTCGCGGGCCAGCCGGGAGCGGACGAAATCCTCCACCACCGTGGCGCCTTCGAGCTTGATGCGGTCACGTAGGGTCCACACCGAATCGTTGAGCACCAGGTTGCCCGAATGCCGCTGCTCATCCAACAGCGCATGCAGGAGCATCGGGTTCCCACCCACGGCGGAGTGCAGCGAACCCACCAGGGTCGACGAAACGTAGTGGCCCAGGACCGAGCCCAGCACCTGTTTGGTCTGCTCTTCGGACAGGGCGTTCAGGTGCACTTCACCCAATTGGCCTTCGAGGACCAGTCGGTGGAAATCCGCGGGGAGGTCGCTGGCGCGCTGGACTGTGGCGATCACCTTCGCGGTGCCCGTGGCCATGAGGTTGAGCAGCACGCCCGTGCTCATCGGGTCCATTCCACCCGCGTTGTCCACGATGAAAACGGTCTGGCGTCCTCCGGCTTCGGCCCGGATCAGGGACGTGACGGCATGGAGGATGCCCGTCGGTGAGCTCACGGCCTCCGAGGGCAGCCTGGCAAGGAGAAAACCGAGGCAGCCATAAGGGGTCTGGCCGCTGGCCAGTGTGTTGCGCAATTGCAGGCTGTGGACCTTCGGCCCCAGGGAGGACACCACCGCCCTTGCCAGCCCGGACTTGCCGATTCCGCGGTCACCGGTCAGGACAACGCCATAGGAATCTGATGATTCGAGATGCTTGTTGGCCCTTGCGAGATCCTGGCTGCGTGCCAGGAGGGACCAGGTTTGCCGGTCCGATGGTCCGCCAACAAGATCGGGAGCCGCAGCCTTCGCTGCGCCTCCCCCATTCCTGTTTAGCAATTCCGCCGACACCCGCATCCCTCGCTACAACATCCCGACAGTCCCCACCGCGTACCCTGCGTACCATGCACACTACCGCCGGGCGCCGACAGTTTGTAGGGCCACGGGTCCTTACGACCGTAAGGCTTTGATCAGGCTTTCCTCAAGATTTGCTCAAGAACGCGCCGGGTGGTGTTTCTGCTGCGCAGCAAGCAAACCCTGGGCCATGAGCAATTCCACGGCGTCCGCTGCTTCGTCCAGCAGCAACGGGAGTTCCTTCTTCTCCGCGGTTCCGAAGTCCCGCAGGACGAAATCTGCGGTGTCCATGCGCCCCGGGGGCCGGCCGACACCTACGCGCACGCGCAGGTAATCCTTGGTGGCAAGCGCCTTGGAGATATCCCGCAGCCCGTTGTGGCCGCCCTCGCCGCCACCGATCTTGAGCTTGAGGGTATTGAACGGGATGTCGATTTCGTCGTGGACGGCAATCACGTGGTCCGGCGCGATGTCGAAGAACTTGCACAGCGCAGACACCGGACCACCGGAAACATTCATGTAGGTCATCGGCTTGGCCAGCACTACCCGGGGACCACCGATCCCGAGCCGGCCCTCCACCACCTGGGCACGCGACTTGTGGGCCTTGAACTTTCCTCCCATGCGTGCGGCCAGTTCATCCAGGACCATCTGGCCCACGTTGTGGCGGTTGCCGCTGTACTCGCTGCCGGGGTTGCCCAGGCCAACGATCAGCCAAGTGTCAGTCATGGTTTCCATCCTAGGAAATCTCGTGGAAGGTCAGGCAAAGGAAAGTGGCCGGGACCCCGCAGGGACCCGGCCACTCTTCGAAAGGCTAAGCCTCAAGCAGTCAAAGACTACTCGGCAGCTTCTTCAGCGGCCGGTGCTTCTTCGCCTTCAGCAGCTTCTTCAGCTTCGACGGCAACCGGCTCGGAGATGTTGACCACCAGCGTGTCGGCTTCGGTCAGCAGGCTGACGCCCTTGGGAAGAACGACGTCGGAAGCGTGGACGTGCGCGCCGGCTTCGCGGCCTTCGATGTCAACCTCGAGGGCGGTGGGCAGGTGGGTAGCCTCGGCCTCAACGGAGAGGGTAGTGGCTTCCTGGTTGGCAACGGCACCCGGAGCAACTTCACCGGTGACGTGGACAGGGACGTCCACGGTGACCTTCTCGCCCTGGCGGACCGTCAGGAGGTCCATGTGCTCGATGGTCTGCTTGATGGCGTTGCGCTGGATGTCCTTGACGATGGTCAGGTGTGCCTCGCCGTTGATGTCCAGGTTCAGCAGGGCGTTGGCAACGCGGACTGCCAGGGTGGTTTCGCGGCCCGGGAGGGTTACGTGGACGGGCTCTGCACCGTGGCCGTAGATGACGGCGGGGATGCGGCCGGCGACGCGTGCACGGCGGGCGTAGCCCTTGCCGAATTCGGTGCGCAGTTCTGCTGCGAGCTTCTGCTCAGACATGTGTACTCCTTGATTACTGGTGTACCGCCGGATGGCGGTTGGTTGATCAGCAAGGGCGGAGGTCTGGAGTGACCTTCCACGCCCGCGGGCCCGGGCTTGAACGCCGGCCCGCCTTCGTCGAAGGAGGTTACAGACCCAGTCGATGACGGAGACATCCACTGGTTTCAACAACCAGCGTGCTCTCCCTCGCCAAGGTATCCCCGAAAGTTTACCAGCGGTTCGGTCGGAAACGGAAAACGGGCCACCCACCGCACTCAAGCGGTGGATGGCCCGTCATCAGGAACAGTCCTTGGCTACGCTTTGCCGTCGAACAGGCTGGTGACCGAACCGTCGTCGAACACTTCACGGATGGCGCGGGCAATCAGCGGCGCGATCGAGAGGACCGTGAGCTGCGGGAAGCGCTTTTCTGCCGGGATGGGCAGGGTGTTGGTGACAACCACTTCACGGGCACCGGAGTCAGCCAGGCGCTGCGCGGCCGGGTCCGAGAACACGGCGTGCGTGCAGGCAATGATGACGTCCTTGGCGCCGGCGTTCTTGAGCACCTGGACAGCACCGGAGATGGTTCCGCCGGTGTCGATCATGTCGTCGATCAGCACGCAGGTGCGGCCTTCGATCTGGCCCACAACGGTCTTGGAGACAGCCTGGTTGGGCACCGTGAGGTCGCGGCTCTTGTGCACGAACGCCAGCGGGGCACCGCCCAGGCGCTCGGCCCACTGCTCGGCTACACGGACGCGGCCGGTGTCCGGAGAAACAACGGTGATGTTGTCCGCTTCAACCTTGGTGCGGATGTAGTCGGCAAGCAGCGGGATGGCCATCAGGTGATCCACCGGGCCGTCGAAGAAGCCCTGGATCTGGGACGTGTGCAAGTCCACGGACATGATCCGGTCAGCACCCGCGGTCTTGTACAGGTCCGCCACCAGCCGGGCCGAGATGGGCTCGCGGCCACGGCCCTTCTTGTCCTGGCGGGAGTACGGGTAGAACGGCGAAACCACCGTGATGCGCTTGGCGGAGGCACGCTTGAGGGAGTCAATCATGATCAACTGCTCCATGAGCCAGTTGTTCAGGGGTGCCGGGTGGGCCTGGATCACGAACGCGTCGGTGCCGCGCACGCTCTCGGCCGAACGGACGTAGATTTCCCCGTTCGCGAAGTCGTAGGCGTCAATGGGCAGGAGCTCGGTTTCGAGTTCCTTCGCGATTTCCTGCGCCAGCTCCGGATGTGCCCTTCCGGCGGCGAGAACCAGTTTCTTCTCGCCGTGTGCGGTAATTTCGCTCATGCCTGTGTGCCCTCTTCTGTGGTTGCCGGGGATGGTGAGGATGTGGGGGCGGCTGCGAGCCGCGGTTCCAAGGCTGCCTCAGCGTGGCGCGCGGAGATGGAGCCTTCGCGGTTGGCCAGGACCCAACCCTCGGCGTTCCGCTGCGCGGCGAGGCTCACGGCCAGGGCACCGGCGGGGACGTCCTTGCGGATCACTGCACCGGCGCCGCTGTACGCGCCGTCGCCCACGGTCACCGGGGCAACGAAAACGGTGTTGGAACCGGTCCGGACGCCGGAGCCGATCACCGTGCGGTGCTTCTTCTCGCCGTCGTAATTGGCTGTGATGTTGCCGCAGCCGATGTTGGTGTCCTCGCCGATTTCGGCATCGCCTGCGTAGCCCAGATGGGAGAGCTTGGAGCCGCGGCCAATGGTCACGTTCTTGGTTTCGTAGAAAGCGCCGATCTTGCCGGTCGCCCCCAGGACAGTGCCGGGCCGGAGGTAGGTGAACGGTCCAACGCTTGCCTTGGCACCGATCGTGGAACCGGATCCGTGCGTGCGGACCACCTTGGCGCCTTCGCCGACGTTCACGTCGGTGAGGGTGGTGTCAGGGCCGACGACGGCGTCCCTCGCCACGGTGGTGGAACCGTGCAGTTGGGTGTTGGGCAGCAGGCGGACGTCCTCGTCGAGAGTCACGGTGGAGTCGATCCACGTGGTGGAGGGGTCCACCACAGTGACGCCGGCGCGCATCCAGAATTCGATGATGCGGCGGTTGTGCTCGGCACCGAGGGCCGAAAGCTGGATGCGGTCGTTGGCACCCTCAACCTGCCAGCGGTCATCGGTCACGACGGCGGCAACCCGGCCACCGGCGTCGCGGGCCAAACCGAGCACGTCGGTCAGGTACATCTCGCCCTGGGCGTTGTCGGTGGTGACGCTTTCGAGCGCCTTGCGGAGGACTGCGGCATCGAAGGCGTAGATGCCGGAGTTGATCTCGCGGATGGCGCGTTCCTGGTCCGTGGCGTCCTTGTGCTCGCGGATGCCCAGCACGGTGCCATCTTCACCACGGAGGATGCGGCCGTAACCGGTGGCGTCGTCCAGCACGGCTGTCAGGACGGTCACGGCGTTGCCCTCGGCCTCGTGGGTGCTGACCAGTTCGCCCAGGAGTTCGCCGGTGAGCAGCGGGACATCGCCATAGGTCACCACCACGGTGCCGCTCAGCTCGGCCTCGGCGTCCAGGGCCTTCACGGCAACCTCTACGGCCCGGCCCGTGCCCGGGATGTCGTCCTGGTCCACGATCAGGGCTGCCGGATCCTGCACGGAGACGTGCTCGGCGACGCGGTCGCGCTCATGGCGGACCACCAGGGCCAGCTTCTGGGGGTTGATCGAACGGGCGGCGAGGATCGCGTGGCCCACCATGGAGCGGCCGCCGATTTCGTGGAGAATCTTGGGAGTCCGCGACTTCATTCGCGTTCCGGCACCTGCCGCCAAGACGATGACCGCTGCGGGACCGGTGGTTTCGGGGCTCACGTACTGGCTCTCCTTGCTCGGTTTGTCCCGGATATTCCGGCTTCGGAATGCTGCCATCCAAGCTTTGGACCCAGGCACTGCTCAAGCCGTTCCAGGTACAGAGTGGAGCGCATTTCCGACCGTTCCGCCCATAGGATTCGAACCTATACTCCACGGCTCCAAAGGCCGGGGTGCTGCCGTTACACCAGAGCGGACCGTGCATGCTTTCCACGTCCGGACGGCAGGGTCCGGAGGCGTTCCCGGATCACCGGGATGCACACACAAGAAACTAGTTTGCCATGACCTTTGCATGCTTCGCGACTTGACCCCGTTTTACCGGGTTGTGAACTGCGCGTCCGGCGTCCAGCCACGGCCCTTGGTGCATGATGGACAAGTGAGCAAGCGCACCGAACTCCCCCTGCACACCGCTGTCACCGGATCGTTGGAACCCCGTACTCCCCACGTGTCGGGCGGGGCCGTCCGGGCCAGGATGACGGGCCAGCAGAGGCGCGCGCAGCTCATCGGCATCGGCCGGGCGTTGTTTGCCGCACGGGGCCTGGACGGCACCACCATCGAGGAAGTTGCGGCCACTGCGGGCGTTTCCAAGCCTGTGATCTATGAGCACTTCGGCTCCAAGGAAGGCCTGTACCGGCAAGTCGTGGACACCGAATTCCGGATCCTCCTGGATTCCATCACCGAGGCCCTCAGCACCGACGCCAAACCCCGGGTCCTCGTTGAGCGGGCCGCCTTGGCACTTCTTGGCTACATCGAGGAGCGCACCGACGGTTTCCGGATCCTGATGCGCGACGCCCCGCCCTCACAGCCCGAGGGGGCCTTCTCCACGTTGTTGTCCCATGTCACGGCTCGCGTGGAGCACCTGCTCTCCGACGAATTCGCCCGGCGCGGCTTCAGCGCTGCCGATGGCGCCATGTACGCCCAGATGCTCGTGGGCATGGTGGCGATGACGGGGCAATGGTGGCTGGACAGCCGGCAACCGGACAAGCGCGCCGTCGCCGCACACCTGGTGAACCTGGCCTGGAACGGCCTCACCGGCCTGCAAAAGGAACCCGAACTCCGCACCGAAACCTAAAGCAGCCCTCTCTCACCAAACCACCCCAAACCGCCCAACCCTCTCTCACCAAACCACCCCAAACCGCCCAACCCTCTCCCACCAAACCACCCTTAAACCCCCAACCCTCTCCCACCAAACCACCCCAAACCGCCCAACCCTCTCTCACCGACGAAGTAGGATCGGGCGCATGACTGCCTTGCAGATTTATGTCCTTTTCCCCGGAACTGCCCGTGAAGCCCTTGCCTTCTATCAGGGAGTCTTCGGCGGAGAACTCACCCTCCACAGCTACGGAGAGTTTGGGCGCACCGATGGACCCGCGGACGCGGTCGCCCACGGCGTCCTCGGCGGAGCAGTTGCCTTAGCGGGCGCGGACGCGGCATCAGGCGAGACGAGCATCCGCACAGAAGGGCTGATGCTCTCACTGCTGGGCGCAGCCGCGCCAACGGAACTGCACGGATGGTTCGAACGGCTCGCCGACGGCGGGAGGGTCATCGACCCTCTGGGCCCCAAACCCTGGGGAGCCAGCGACGGTCAGGTAATCGACCGCTACGGCTTGCACTGGCTGATCGGTTACGAACGCAGCTAGGAACGCCCGTTTGTGAGAGAGCGCCCGACAAAACAGGCGACTCCGTGAGAGAGCGTGCGGCTCAACGGGCGATTCGGTGAGAGAGCGTGCGGCTCAACGGGCGATTCGGTGAGAGAGCGTCCCGCAAAACAGGCGACTCCGTGAGAGAGCGATCCCGAAAAAGGGCGATTCGGTGAGAGTGTCCCTATGTTTTTCGTCAAGCGGTTTTGGGTGTTTGGGCTTGGTAGAGGGTGCCGTCGCGGAGCATGGCGTAGAGGGTGTCG
>NZ_JBIRZS010000025.1:0-58177 GCF_044391085.1 Paenarthrobacter sp. NPDC018779
GCAACCCGCTACGACAAACTCGCCCTCACCTACCGCGGTGGAGCCGTCCTGCGAGCCATCAGCATCTGGCTGACATCTTTAGGAGACACGCCCTAGTGGCAACCGGAGTGGTGGCAGGGGTATTCCGCTAGAGGTTCTCCACCAGCGAGACGTCGCGGACGGCGCCCTTGTCCGCGGACAGGGCCATCGCGGCGTAGGCGCGGAGGGCCGGGGAGACCTGGCGGTCGCGGTTCTTGGGCTTGAAGCCGCCGTCGACCAGGAGCTTCTCGCGGCGCTCGGCGAGGATCTCGTCGGAAACCTTCAACTCGAGGGAACGCTGCGTGATGTCGATGCTGATGATGTCGCCGTTCTCCACCAGGGCGATCTCGCCGCCGGAAGCAGCTTCCGGGGAGATGTGCCCGATCGAGAGGCCGGAGGTGCCACCGGAGAAGCGGCCGTCGGTGATGAGGGCGCACTTCTTGCCAAGGCCGCGGCCCTTGAGGAAGGACGTGGGGTAGAGCATTTCCTGCATGCCCGGACCGCCGCGGGGGCCTTCGTAGCGGATGACCACCACGTCGCCTTCCTTGACGGTCTTGTTCAGGATCATTTCCACGGCTTCGTCCTGCGACTCGCACACGATGGCCGGGCCCTCGAACTTCCAGATGGACTCGTCCACGCCGGCGGTCTTCACCACGGCGCCGTCCACGGCGATGTTGCCGCGCAGCACAGCCAAGCCGCCGTCCTTGGAGTAGGCGTGCTCCACGGAGCGGATGCAGCCACCCTCGGCGTCGGTGTCCAGGGAGGTCCATACGTTCGACTGTGAGAACGCGGTGGAGGAACGGACGCCACCGGGAGCTGCATGCCAGAGAGCCTGGGCTTCCTCGGTGGCCTTGCCGCCGCGGATGTCCCAGTCGTCCAGCCAACCGTCCAGGTCTTCGGAGTGCACAGAGTGGACGTTCTTGTGGAGGAGGCCGCCGCGGTTCAGCTCACCCAGGAGCGCGGGGATGCCACCGGCGCGGTGGACGTCCTCCATGTAGTAGGTCTTGTCCTTGGCGACGTTCGGCGCCACCTTGGCCAGGCAGGGTACCTGGCGGGACTTTGCGTCCATCTCGGCCAGGCCGTAGTCCACGCCGGCCTCCTGGGCTGCAGCCAGCAGGTGCAGGATGGTGTTGGTGGAGCCACCCATGGAGATGTCCAGGGCCATGGCGTTGTCAAACGCCTCGGCGGTGGCGATGGAGCGCGGGAGCACCGAGTCGTCGTCGCCTTCGTAGTAGCGCTTGACGAGTTCGACGATCGTGGCGCCGGCCTTTTCGTACAGTGCCTTGCGCGCGGTGTGGGTGGCGAGCACGGAGCCGT
This sequence comes from Paenarthrobacter sp. NPDC018779, assembly GCF_044391085.1. Lineage (NCBI taxonomy): Bacteria > Bacillati > Actinomycetota > Actinomycetes > Micrococcales > Micrococcaceae > Paenarthrobacter > Paenarthrobacter sp. NPDC018779. The sequence continues at coordinate 1,336 of NZ_JBIRZS010000025.1, forward strand.
TGCCCGGGAGGGCCAGGCCGATCGCCTCGGCAAGGCAGTTCATGGAGTTGGCGGTGAACATGCCGGAGCAGGAACCACAGGTGGGGCAGGCGTTCTCTTCGATGAGGTTGATGTCCTCATCGGAGATGGATTCGTCCACGGCGTCGGCAATCGCGTTCACCAGGTCCAGCGAGCGTACGGAACCGTCGGTGAGGGTCACGCGGCCGGCTTCCATGGGACCGCCGGAGACGAAGACTACGGGGATGTTCAGGCGCAGCGCGGCCATGAGCATGCCCGGGGTGATCTTGTCGCAGTTGGAGATGCAGACCAGGGCGTCGGCGCAGTGCGCGTTGACCATGTACTCAACGGAGTCCGCGATCAGGTCGCGCGAAGGCAGCGAGTAGAGCATGCCGGAGTGGCCCATGGCGATGCCGTCATCCACGGCGATGGTGTTGAATTCGCGCGGCACAGCACCCGCGGCGAGGATCGCGTCGGAGACGATCCGGCCCACGGGGGCAAGGTGGGTGTGGCCGGGGACGAACTCGGTGAAGGAGTTGGCCACGGCGATGATCGGCTTGCCGATGTCCGAGTTGGCGACGCCGGAAGCGCGCAGCAGTGCGCGGGCGCCGGCCATGTTGCGGCCGTGGGTGACAGTTTTTGAACGTAGTGCAGGCATAAATACCATCCTGATGCCTCGGGACCCTGCGCAGAAGACGGCGCTGATACTAGTAGTGGGAGTAACAGAGTAATAGTATTTATGGGTGCACGATTCGGAGCGACGCAAAGAACTCGGCCTCTTCCTCAGGGCCCGGCGGGACCAGGCCCTCCGTTCCGAATACGGGCTCCCCCCGATCTCCCGGAAACGCGAGCGCGGCCTGCGCCGCGAAGAAGTCGCCTTCCTCTCCGGCGTGAGCGTCACCTGGTACACGTGGCTTGAGCAGGGACGGGACATCAGCCCTTCGCGACAGGTATTGGAGGCAATCGCCCGCGCGCTGCACTTGTCCGATACCGGGCTCGCCTACGTCCTGTCCTTGGGTGGGTATGCCTCCTCGGTTTCAACTGCGCCCGTTGCCGGCAGCGCTCCCCCGCACGTGCAACGCCTGCTCGACGCCCTGGACCCGAACCCTTCGTATGCACTCTCCCCCGATTGGGGAGTTGCCGGGTGGAACAAGGCCTACGCCGCCTTGTACCCGAACATCGCCAACGTCCCCGCCGAGGACCGGAATCTGTTGTGGCTCGTCTTCACGGATCCGTACATCCGCGATCTGCTCCCGGACTGGGATGTCACCAGCCGCCGCTTCCTGGCGGAGTTCCGCGCCGAGACCGGCCAGCGCCTGGGCGATCCGGACGTGAAATTCCAGGTGGAACGGCTCAAGGAAGCCAGCCCGGAGTTCCAGGAAAGCTGGGACCAGTACGACATCCTCGGTTTCGAATCCCGTGAACGCCAGTTCCACCACCCGGCCGTGGGCGTCCTGCACTTGGAGCACCACCAGGTTTCGCCGTCGGACCGGCCGGACCTGCACCTGGTGGTGTACACGCCGGCACCGGACAGCGGTGCGGAAGAACAGATCGCACGGCTGATGGAGTTGGGATCCTAGGGTTGCGCCTCCTCGGGCTTAGCGCTGCCCGATCGGGCTGATGGCCAGTTCGTCGATGCGCACATGCGGCGGGCTGTCGAGGATGAAGCGCACGGCCCTGGCTACATCCCCGGCGCCAAGCATCTGCGAGCGCTGTTCGGCATCCGGCACTTCGGGGCGCATGGCCAGGAAATCGGTGTCCACGTCCCCTGGGCACAGATGGCAGGCCTTGATGCCGTTAGCGCCTTCCTGGTCATTGATGGACGCGACCAAGGCTGACAGTCCGGTCTTGCTGCTCATGTAGGCCACGCCGGAACCGGGCGAGAACCGCCAGGCGGCCCGCGAGGACACCACCACAATGTTGCCGGAGCCTTCGGCCCGCATACCGGGGAGCACCAGGTGGATGGCCCGGGCGACGCTGGTGAGGTTGGTGTCCACGATGTCCGCAAAGTCCCCCATCGATTGGTCTGCCCATGTTCGGTTGGGTGCGTTGAGGCCGGCGGCAAGTACGACGGCGGTCACCCGGCCCCAGTGGGCCGCGATCCTTGAGTGCGCCCCGGCCAGCGATTCAGCGTCCCTGGCGTCCGCCACCACAGCCAACGCTTCGCCGCCGGCGAGCGTGATGAGGCGTGTGGTTTCGGCGACGGCGTCGTGTCGGCGGCCCGTGACGGCCACCCGCCAACCTGCTGCGGCCGCCTCCACTGCGGCCGCTCGTCCCATGCCGCTTCCGCCCCCAATGACCCAGAGGATCTTGCTCGTATCCATATAGTGCTCCCAAAAATAAAAGTCATATCTTTAAGATTCACTGTAAGCTAATCGTATGACTAATGCAGCAACAGTTCAGTGGGGAATCGAAGGCCGCGTTGTAGTGGTCACGGGTGCGGCCCAGGGCATCGGCCGTGTTATCGCAGAGAGCTTCGCGCGCAACGGAGCCAAGGTTGCCGCCTTGGACATCTCGCGCGAAGGCGTTGAAGCCGTTGCCGCCGAACTGACCGAGGCCGGCGCCGCCGTCGTCGGTATCTCCTGCGACGTCACCAACAGCGCCTCGGTGCAGGAAGCCGTGGAACGGGCTGCCGGACACTTCGGCGGGATAGACATCCTGGTCAACAACGCGGGCATCAATGTTGAAGGCACGGTGGAGGAGCTTGAAGACACGGCGTGGCAACGCTGCTTCGATGTCAACGTCACCGGCGTGGCACGCATGTGCAAGGCCGCCATTCCCTACCTCAAGGAGAGCGGCCACGGCCGGGTGATCAACGCCGCGTCCTTTGCCGCGATTGTGCCCAGCATCGGCAGCGCCGCCTACGCGGCGTCCAAGGCCGCCGTCGTGCAATTCACCAAGGTGCTCGCCGGAGAACTGGGCCCCTGGAACGTCACCGTGAACGCCTACGCCCCCGGAATGATCCCCACCGGCATGAACGGCTTCGCCACCATGCCCCAGGACGCGCAGGACCGTTTGCTGAACACGCTGACGCTGCGGAAGTGGGGCGAGCCACAGGAGGTGGCCGATCTGCTGCTGTTCCTCGCCAGCGACGCTTCGCGGTACATCACGGGAACCCTGATCGACGTCAGCGGAGGAAAGTTCGCCACGCAAATCCCATCCAAGGCCTACGACGCCGCGGACGCCCGCGCGTGACGAAGCAGCCGCGCCCGTTGCCGGGATTGCATGACCAGGTCCTGGACATCCTGGGGAAGGAAATCTGCTCCGGCGTGCGGGCACCGGGCAGCACACTGACCTTGGAGGAACTGGAACGAACCCACGGGGTCTCGCGGTCGGTGGCCCGGGAAACGGTGCGGGTCCTGGAATCCATGCAGTTGGTGGTCTCGCGCCGCAGGGTGGGGATCAAGGTGCTGGATCCGGACCAGTGGAACCTGTTCGAGCCACGCATCATTCGCTGGCGCATGCAATCACCGCAACGGCCCGAGCAACTGGCAGCACTCGTTGGACTCCGCCTCGCCGTGGAGCCCGAGTCTGCACGCCTCGCCGCGTTGAACGCCACGCCCGGCCAGGCGGCGGAGCTGGTGGCGTTGGCTGGACGCATGTGGGCCGCCGGCGAAGAAGGCAACCTGGACGCGTTCCTGGAACTCGACGTCCAGTACCACGCGCTCATGCTCGAATGCTCGGGCAATCCGATGTTCGTCCAGCTGCAGGGACTCATCAGCGAATTCCTTGAGGGTTGGCATGCCGGCGGGCTTGGTCCGGGCCATCCACACCCCGTGGCCCTGCAACTCCACACGGATGTGGCCACCGCCGTCCAGCGCCGCGAACCGGAAGCCGCCTTCGCCACCATGCGGAACCTGCTCACCCGCAGCGCCGACGAAGCCAACTGACGGCGCATCCCGCCGTCGTCCCACCCGCTCCCCCTTTGACGTTGCGCAGGTCACGTTCTATGCTTTATGAATCGATTCAAGATGTAACCCTCCTCACGCTGCTAAGCGGGGAAGAGCTCTTGTTCCTTGCCAATGACGGACAAAGGAGACTCACGAATGAGCGTCATGCACCGACGGGACATCCAGCCCACGATTGAGACCGCCCCTCTCGAAAACGGGCAAGGCCAGAAAGACCCCAAGAAGGCCGCCATGAGCGGTTGGATTGGAAGCGCACTCGAGTACTACGACTTCGCCCTGTACTCGCTGGCCGCAACACTTCTGTTCCCCACGATCTTCTTCCCCAGCGAAAACCCCACCGTGGGCATCATCGCTTCCCTGGCCACCTACGCAGTTGGCTACGTTTCCCGTCCGATCGGCGCAGTGGTCCTGGGTGCCTACGGCGACAAGCACGGACGCAAGAAAGTCCTTGTGTTCGCGATGCTGCTCATGGGCTTCGCCACCTTCGCCGTCGGCCTCCTGCCTACGTATGGACAAGTAGGACTCCTGGCTCCCGTACTGCTGGTGATCCTCCGCCTCATCCAGGGCTTCGCCGTGGCCGGCGAGCTTGGCGGGGCCAGCGCCATGATCGTGGAGCACTCCCCCGACGCGCGCCGCGGCTTCTTTGCCAGCTTCAGCCTGCAGGGCACACAGGTGGGTTCCATCCTGGCCACGGCCGTCCTGATCCCGCTCGCTTCCCTGCTCCCCGACGACCAGTTCCACTCCTGGGGTTGGCGCATCCCGTTCCTGTTGAGCGCCGTAGTAATCCTGGCCGGCTACATCATCCGCCGCCGCGTCACGGAACCGCCCGCCTACCTGGCACAGTCCGAGGCAACCCAGACCGGGAAGACACCGGCCAAGCGCCGCTTCCCGCTGTTCGACCTTCTGCGCACCCACCCATGGGTCCTGGTCCGCTGCATCGCCATGACCTTCACCAACGTCATCGGCATGGCCACCCTCATCTTCGGCGTCTCCTTCGCCACCCAAAAGGGCTATGGCATCGGCTTCACCAGCAGCGAGTTCCTCTGGGTCACCATGGCTGCCAACGTTGCCGCCGTCGTCACCATCCCGGTCTTCGGCGCCCTGTCCGACCGCATGGGCCGGCGGACCCTCATGGTTGCCGGTGGCATTGTGGGAGGCCTGCTCACCATGGGCTACCTGTATGCGATCCAGCTGGGCAGCCTGCCCCTGGTGTTCGTGTGCGTCGTGATCGTACAGGGCATCTTCTTCCAGATGTGGAACGGCACCTTCGCCACGTTCTTCCAGGAGCAGTTCCCCATGCGGATGCGCGTCACCGGTTTCGCCGTATCGCAGAACATCGGCCTCATGATCGCGTCCTTCTTCCCGAGCCTGTTCACCGCGATCGCTCCTCCGGGCTCCGCGAACATCCCACTGGTCATCGGCCTGACCACCCTCGGCATCTGCCTCGTCTCCGCCGTGGCCACCCTGCTCTCCTCGGACACCAAGGGCAAGACGCTGGACGAGCTGGAAACCAACTGACCCAGCGGCCAACCGGCGGCAAGTACGACGGCGGGCGGTCACCTTTCAAGCGGACGGCAAGTGCCGTCGTCGTATCCCACGGCGACGGCACTTGCCGTCCGTGTGCCCGCGGAGGACCATCGAATTTATCCATGTGTTCCTTGGATGGTGGTGTGGCGATGAAACCCAAGACGCTGCTGCTGGCCCTGAGCCTGGCCCTGGTCCTGCCTGCTTGCACAGCCAACGAACCGGCGCCCTCCCCGGAGTCCAGCAGTCCATCCAGCCCCCAGGCCACCGACTCGCTCGACTACGCCATGCGGGCCTTCATGGACCAGGAAGCCCCGGCGATCGTGGCCGAGGTCAGGTGGCCGGGCGGGGAATGGTCAAAGGCCTATGGCGTCCGGCACATAGACACCAAGGAACCGGCCCAGGCCGATGACCGGATACCGATCGCGAGCGTCACCAAGACCATGACAGCCGTTTCGGTGATGAAGCTCGTGGACGAAGGCCTCATCAAGCTGGACGACCCTGTCAACGCCACGCTGGAAAGCTTCGGGGTGGGACTGAAACCTCCCGGGCCCATCACCTTGCGGCAGTTGCTGTCGCACACCTCCGGCATGCCCTCATTTGGAGAGGCGCTATACAAAACAGTTGATGACCTGGTGACGGTCTCGAACCAGCGGCTGAGTATGCAGCGGGCCATGGAGCTCACCAGCACGCTGCCTTGGGAAGCAAAGGCGGTTGGGTCCTTGTACTATTCGGACTCGAACTACATCGCCTTGGGACTGATCCTGGAAAAACTGCGGGGAAAAACGTACCCCGAGATCTTGCGCTCCGACATTATTGAGCCCCTGAGGCTCAGCAAGACCACCGTGGACGATGCCCTCACCAACGCGCCTGACCTCATCCACGGCTACGTGACAGTGAGGGGCCAGCGCATGGACGTCGGAGTGACCCAGGAACAATTGGGCTCGCCGTCACACGGCGTCGTTTCCACCATGTCCGACGTCAACGACTTCCTCGCAGCACTCTTCGGCGGCAAGCTGGTCTCCGCCGCCTCCCTGGCCGAGATGCAGAAAACCGTGGTCCAGCCGTTCGGGCTCGGAATCATCAGCTGGACCGAAGACTGCAGCGGCAAGCCGCGCTACTTTGGCCGTGGCGGATTCCTCGACTTCCGGACCATAGCCATGAGCTCTGCCGACGGGCGCTACCAGGCGACCATGACGCTGGCCTCACCTCCCCTGGCAACACCGCTGGAGGATCCCGACACGGACAGGGAAAGGGATCTCTGGAGCGACCAGATCCGGTCCGCGTTGCTTGAAACCCTTGACCGGCTCTGCCAGCAACCATGACGCCCACCATGGTGTCCGCCCGCGCATGGATTGGCACTGCCTTCTTCCTGTTCCTTGCGCCCGGAGTCGTGGCGGGGGTGGTGCCGTGGACAATCTCCGGCTGGTGGCCCCGCTTCACACCGTGGCGCGGGGAAGAAGGCGCACAGTAGGCTGTCCCGGGTAAACGGAAGCGGGCGGCAAAGGGGAGTTCAATGACCGCGAAAGTACGTTGGGGCATCCTGGGTGGCGCACGCATTGTCCGCAAGACCATTCCGGCGCTGCAGGCGACGGCCAACGGCGAGGTAGTGGGGATTGCTTCCCGCTCTGAAGTGAAAGCCAAGGAATTGGCGGACAAGCACGGCATCCCGCAGGCTTTCGGTTCCTACGAAGAACTGTTGGCTTCCCCCGACATTGACGCGGTCTACCTTCCGTTGCCCAACGCGCTGCACCATGAATGGATTTTGAAGTCCCTCGACGCGGGAAAGCACGTCCTCTGCGAGAAGCCCTTGGCCATGAACGCCGCCGAATGCGAAGACATCGCGCGCAAGGCCGACGAGACGGGGCTCAAAGTCCTTGAGGGCTTCATGTACCGCTTCCATCCGCGGTTCGAGAAGCTGCAGGAGCTCCTGGAGGCCGGGGCCGTGGGGACCTTGACTTTCGTCCACGTTGCCCATTCCTTCGATGCCGGCGGAGACGACAACATCCGCTGGCACGCCGGGCTGGGCGGCGGCGCGCTCTTCGACACCGGCTGCTATTGCGTCAACGCCGCCCGGATGGTCACCGGCCAAGAGCCCACCGCCGTGGAAGCCTTCGCCAACATGCGTGCAGCCAGCGACGACGGACTGATCGACACCAGCATCGCCGGGATCATGCGCTTCCCGGGCAACGCCACTGTGCTGTTCGATACCGGCGTCAACCTGGAACGCCGCAACTTCCTGGAGATCACGGGCACCGAAGGCCGACTGTACCTGGACAACCCGTTCGGGCTCCTGGACGAGGATTCCGTCCTTGAGGAGCACCACTTCGGGCAGGATCCCGTTCGTCACCACGTCAAAGGCCGGAACCATTTTGTCCGGATGGGCGAACACTTCGCGGACAGCGTCCTTAACGGCACCCCGCTCCGCTACGACCTCACGGACGCGGCAAACAACGCCCGCGCCTTGGTGGCCCTTCGCGACGCCGCCGGGAAGCACATTGAGGCGTGACAAACCGTTCGTAGGCCAGGCACAGGGATTCGTGAACTGAGCCCCTAGGCGCAGGTGAGGTTGCCTTTGAGGACTTTGCCGGTCCAGGCGTTGGAGGTGCCGGGAACCTTGTAATAGCCGCGGATCTCGTAGGACCACGTGCCGATGACCTCGTAGCCGGAGGTGTACGTCTTGCCGGCAGCCTTGCTGAGGTCACCGGTGAATTCGAGGTTGCCCGAGCGGTCGAAGATCTTGATCTCGTGGTAATTGGCGTTGGCCACCGTGCTGAAGGAATTCACGGTCACGGTGGCCCGGATGCCGAAGGTGCAGCTCATGGTGACGTTGGCTGCAGCAGGAGCGGCGAGGCTCGCCGTCGAGAATTGGGGAGCGGCCTGTTCCGTATCCCGGAACGCGGCCACTGCCGCCGTCGAACCTGAAAACACTCCAGCCGCCACAACCACGGCCACAGCTGCGCTGCGCAGGAAGTTGAAGCGGCTTTTCACGACTGGTCCTTTCGCGTGGCGTGGCGGGTGGTTACTTGGTGGTTTCGGTGCGTTGGGTGCCGGTGAAGGAGAAGGCGATGGTGGAGGTGGCGCCTTGGAAGGTGTTGTCCGCGGTGGTGGGGAACGCGGTGGTGACCTTGAGGTTGTCGGTCTTGGCCGAGGTCAGGGAGGTCAGGTTGTTCAGGACCTTGTTCGCGCCGATCACCGGGGCGGAGGCCAGCACGGTGGTCTTGGTCCCGCCGCAGGTGTAGGGGGCGGCGGACCCGGTCCACGGAACGGAGCAGTTCTCGATGGTCAGCTGCAAACCGTTGGTGGTGTCGGTGGTCAACAGGGAGGCGGTGGCACCGGCGGAGGTGGTCAGGGTGACGTTGTTCAGGTCCGAATTGCCGGTGTTGGCGAGGGTGACGAGTTTTTCGACCTTGTCGCCGGGCAGCAGGCCCGCGACCGGGACGTTCAGGGTGTTGTTCGCTCCGGTGCCCAGGGCGATGGTCACGGTCCCGGCGGTCACGGCCTGGGAGGCGGAGGTGGAGGAGGTGAACGCGCCGTAGGTGCCCATTCCGGCGACGGCGGCTGCGGTGCCGACCAGGGCGACGGAGGCGAGGATCTTGCCGGAGGTGGTCTTGAGGCTGATGGCCATGTGAATCAGTGTCCTTTTCAAAGTGGCCACCGTTTCCCCGGACGGCCGTTTCCTTGTTTCCAGCCTTACTGGCTGACAAGAAATACTTTGACGGCCCCACCTCAAGACGGGACGCTGCAAACCCACAGCACCGCGTCAGGAAAACCTCAAGACTTCCTCAAGCAGGCAACTCCAGCCTGAAGCCGCAGCCCAAGCACTGCAGCACCTTGGTTCCCAACCGCACATCAAGGAGGACCAGCCCCTCGCCCGGCACTGGTTTCGCGGTCACGCTGCGCCTGACTTCGATGGGGATCCTGGTCATGGGCTCACCGCAATGGAGGTAACTGTCGCCGAAGAGGATGAGCCCCTCGAGGTTTGCCTTGGTGTTCAGCTTCGCGGCAACCTCGCGGAAGGGGGTGAAGTGGGAGAGGACTGAGCCGCAGTCCGCGCAACTGTAGGACACGGCCACCAGCAGCCCTACCGTGTGGGCCCGGACGGACTCAATCGAGTGGAGCACCAAGTGCTCGTCCGAGCCGCACGTTGAGCACCACATCCGCTCCCCCTGCGGCACGGACATTTCGCCCGATGGAGTTGAATCCTTTGCCATGGCTGCACCTCACATAAGTAAGCATCCTTACTAAATTCTACCGCAGTGAGGGCCCAATGATGCCTAATTGCTCCAGCCGCGCCGCCATGCCGGCGCCGTCGGGAGCATAAATCCAGGGAACTCCGGGGGTTGGCTGGGCATCGGACGAGCGGCCGCCGGCCAGCACCGCCTCGCCTGCTGACAGTTGACGGATGGCGATCGCCTTCACATTCTCCGGGTGACGCTGGGCAAACTCGGAGTAGATGGCTACATCGTGCTGACCGTCATCCCCCACCAGCAGCCACTTGATGCCCGGGAACTCCTCGGCGAGGCGTTCCAGGCTGCCCTGCTTGTGTTCTTTCCCGCTCCGGAACCAGCGGTCCGTGGTGGGACCCCAGTCAGTGAGGAGCTTGGGCCCTGCCGGGTAGAGGTTTCGGGAGAGGAACCGCGAGATCGCGGGAGCCACGTTCCATGCACCGGTGGACAAGTAGAGTACGGGAGCCTCGGGGGCGTTACGCGTAATCCGTTCATACAGCACGGCCATCCCCGGAGTCGGGGTGCGCGCATGCTCGTTGAGGACGAACGTATTCCACGCCGCCAGGAACGGGCGCGGCAGTGCGGTGACCATCACGGTGTCGTCAATGTCGGAGACAAGGCCGAAATCCGCGTCGTCCGGGACCACCTGGACGGGCGCCTCAACTACTGCGGAGGCCCCGGCCCGCAAGGTCACCGTGTGCCAGCCGGGTGCCAAGCCGGCCGGAATCCTGGCGTCCACAACCCCGCCGCGGTCCGCCACGACGTCGTACTCCACACCGTCAACAGTGATGCGGACGGCAGCGTGCGCCACCGGGGCGCTGGTGAAGTTGCGCCACCCGCGCAGACCTTCCGTGAGCGGCTTCCGCTTGCCGTCCACCGATCCATTGCCGGCATAGCGCGGATCGCTGCGGACCACGCGCGCCAGCACCCGGACCCAGGACGTTGACCCATAGCCGGTGTGCGGAATCACCGTGACCACGTGTCCACGGCGGATGGCGAGCTTGTTCTGGAACCTCAGCCACGCGTCGTCGATCCTTGCAGCCAAGTGCCGCCGGCCCGAGGTGGCGGACGACGGCGGGTGGCCGGCTCCGGCGGGCCGGGACGGTGTGCGCGGTGTCTGGGAACGTGAACGCATGGCTCCAGTCTGGCACGCCTCGGACCCCGACCTTCAGCACGGTCAGGCAGGAACGGCGACCTCGGCGAGGACGGCACGTGCTGCGGTGGAGATCAGCGAGAAGTCCGAGGCGATGGGCATGAAGCTGTAGCCCCAGCTGATAGGCGCCTCGGAAAGCGCGGGCGAGCCGGTGTAGATGCCGGCGGATACACCGGCGTCCGCGCAGCGCTTGGCAATGTCGCGGAGCACACCGTCCGGATCGCCCGCGAGGAACGAATCGAAATCGACGCCCAGGCTGAGCGAGAGGTCATAGGGGCCCACGAAGATCGCGTCCGGACCAGCAGCCAGGATGGCGTCAAGGTTTTCGTAGCCCGCGCGGGTTTCCACCATGAGGATGGCCAAAGGATCGTCAGCCAGGACGCCCGGCGTCGCCTTCGCGTACCGCGGCGCGCGCCGCACGGGCCCATAGCTGCGGCTGCCCCGCGGTGAGAAGCGGCAGGCCCTGACCAGCAGTTCCGCCGTTTCGCCGTCCTCAACGGTTGGGAAGATGAGCCCCTGGGCGCCGGCGTCGATCACCCTCCCGGCGCCACCCAACTCATGGCCCTGCACGCGCACCATGGCGGGGACGCCAAAGACGTTGGCCGCGTCGATGAGGCCCAGCATGTCCTGGAAATCGGGGTGGCCATGCTGGCCGTCGATGCAGACCCAGTCCGGCCCCTCCGCCGCAATGAGTTCCAAGGAGGCCGGATGCGGGACATCGACCCACACTCCGCGCCTGCCGCGTCCGGCGAGGTCGAGGGTTGGCGCCGTCAGTGGGCTGGGCCTGCTGGTTTCACCTGGAATTTTCATGCTGGTTTTCCTTTCGCGGAAGCCGCCTTATTACCGGCGGGGACTTGACGATGTGTCACGGGCCACTTTACCTTGGTGTTCAACAGATAAATAGTCTGTTCACCTAGTGAGCAAACAGCAAGGATTGACCATGGGAAAGCAAATGAAGGTGTTTGCCTTCGATTTCAACGGACCGGCCCACCTTTCGGCCGGGCTGTGGCGGCACCCCAACGACGGCGGCGCCCAATACACGGACATCAACCGGTGGGTTGAGTACGCCCAGCTCCTGGAGAAGGCCGGCTTCGACGGAATGTTCTTCGCGGACAACAACGGCTACCACGACAAGTACCGCGGCAACGTGGACGGTGCCCTGCGCGACGCTGCGCAGATCCCCGCCAACGATCCCGCCTACCTGATCCCGGCAATGGCTGCCGGAACCAAGCACTTGGGCTTCGGCATCACGTCCTCCACCGCTTATGACCACCCGTATGCGCTGGCCCGCAAGTTCTCCACCCTGGACCACGTGACCCGCGGCCGCATCGGCTGGAACGTGGTGACCTCCTACTCGGACAGCGCCGCACGCAACCTCGGCACCGGCACCCAGACCGCCCACGACGACCGCTACGAAATCGCTGAGGAATTCATCGACGTCGCCCTCAAGCTGTGGGAAGGTTCCTGGGACGACGACGCCGTGGTCCGCGACAAGGAAGCCCGCACTTACGTGGACCCGGCCCGTGTCCACGAAATCGGCCATGAGGGCAAGCACTTCACCGTCCCCGGCATCTTCCTCTGCGAGCCTTCCCCGCAGCGCACACCGGTGATCTTCCAGGCCGGCGGTTCACCCCGCGGCGTGGCCTTGGCAGCCCAGACCGCCGAGGCCGTGTTCATGAACTCCGCCACGAAGGCAGGCCTGAAGAAGCAGATCGACGCGCTGCGCGCCAAGGCTGTGGAATTCGGTCGCGACCCCTCGCACATCGCCGTCCTGCAGATGGTCACCGTCGTCAGCGCCCCTACCGACGAAGAGGCGCAGGCCAAGTACCAGGACTACCTCCAGTACGTGGATTACGACGGCGCCATGGCCCGCTACAGCGGGTGGACCGGTATGGACATGGCCCAGTTCAACCCGGACCAGCCCTTCAAGGACGTGGAAACCAACGCCGGCCAGACCATGGTGAACTTCTTCACCAAGATCGACCCGCAGAAGCGCTGGACCCCGCGTGACATCGCCGATTACAACGGAATCGGCGGCACCTCCCCCGTGATCGTCGGCGGTCCGGAGACCGTCGCTGCCGAACTGCAGTCCTGGATCGACGAGACAGGCGCGGACGGCTTCAACATAGCCCATGCGGTCAAGTTCCACGACGTCGAGGACTTCGTCCGTTACGTCGTACCGGAACTGCAGTCGCGTGGCCTGATGCGTACCTCGTACGACGGCGACACCCTGCGCGAAACGCTGTTCGGCGCTGGTCAGAGCAAGCTTGCCTCGGACCACCCCGGTGCCGCCTACCACCACTCGCTCACCACCCAGGCGAAATAAGGAAGCCCATAATGTCCATCATCGTTACTGCCGAGAATCCCTCGATCGATCCGGCAACCCAGCGCCAGGTCTTCGGCGCACTGCCCACGGGTGTTACGGCCATCACCGGCCTCACCGAAGACGGCACGCCCCGCGGCTTCGTGGTCGGTACGTTCCAGTCCCTGTCCCTGGAGCCGCCCCTGGTGACGTTCTGCGTTGACAAGGGCTCAAGCACCTGGCCCACCCTTCGGTCCCTGGGCAAGTTCACCGCGAACATCCTCTCCACCGAACAGCTCCCCGTCTGCCGCGCACTCTCGCGCAAGGGTGACGAGAAGTTCAACGGCGTGGACTACGAAACCAGCCCACTCGGTACCCCGCGTATTGCCGGCGCCACGGCCTGGGTGGACTGCGAAGTCCTGTCCGAGGTTGTTGCCGGTGACCACTACATGATCGTGGGTTCCATCGAAGAACTGGTCCCCGGCGAGGGCGAAGCGCTCCTCTTCAAGGGCGGCAAGTTCGGCGACTTCAACCAGTGGCCGGCGCCCGCTCCGACCGCAGCAGCTCCAGCGCCCGCAACAGCCGGAAAGGCCGAGTAGCCATGACCACCATGCTTGAAAAGATCACCGACGCCTGGACCAAGGCCTGGGGCGAAGGTGACACCACCGCCTTCGAACGCCTGGTTGCCCCCGAGTACGAGCGCACCTCCAAGACCGGCGCCGAGGGCCTGGCCCAGGTTGTCCAGCAGATCGAGGAATCCCACCGCGCGTTCGGCGATTTCCACGTCACGGTCCTGCGGGCCATCGAAGACCACAACCTCGTGGCCATCCACTGGGAAACCGAAGGCAAGCACACCGGCGAGTTCATGGGAGTCCCTCCCACCGGCCGGACGGTCACCGTTCAGGGAGCCTCCTTCATCAGCCACCGCGACGGCCTGATCACCAACGAAGCAGTGGTCTGGGATCCCCGCGAAATGCTGTCCTCCATGAGTATCTGGCACCTCGGTGACCAGCGTTCCACCCGCAGAAAGTCTGAAACGAATGCCCATTAACATCGCAGAGACCGCCACCCGCATCCTCGAGGCCAAGGCCAACCGCTCCCCCGTCGATGTCCTGGTCCGTCCCGAGGACGAACCCACGGTGGCAGATGCCTTCCGCGTCCAACAGGAAGTCATCCGCCGCCAGGTGGAAGCCGGGGACAAGGTTGCAGGTTTCAAGCTCGGCAACATCGCCAAGGCCATGCAGACCAAGTTCGGCGTGGACGAACCCGACTACGGCTACCTCCTGTCCAGCCAGTTCTACCCGGAGAACCTTCCCCGCTCGCAGAAGGAATTCATTGAGCCCTACATCGAGCTGGAACCGGCGTTCGTGTTCAAGCACGATGTTGGCGGCGCCCACGTCACCGTGGCGGACATCATCGCCGCTACCGACTTTGTGGTTCCAGCCCTGGAAATCATCGATTCCCGGGTCCGTGACTGGAAGATCGGCATCTTCGACACTTTGGCCGACAGTGGCTCGGCGGCCGGCGTCATCCTCGGCGGCCAGCCCCGCAAGCTGAGCGAAGTGAACCTCTCCGACACCCACGGCGTGATCACCTTCGACGGCGAAGTAGTGGCAGAAGGCAATACCAACGCCATCTACGGCAGCCCGGTCTCCGCACTGGTGTGGCTGTGCAAGCGGATCGCCGAGTACGACATCACGCTCAAGGCCGGCCAGCTTATCCTTCCCGGCAGCTGCCTCGCGGCCGCAAAGATGATCCCCGGCACAAAGATCACCGGACGATTTGAAGGCTGGGGAGAAGTCAGCTTCGACTACACCGCCGGTTAGGGTTGAGTAGACCTCTACTCGAAAGGCTTGACCGACGTGAGCAGCAGCCCGGAAACACCCCAGCAGGGATACGCCTCTAACCGCTCAGTGACCCGGGCCATCCGGATCCTGCGGGCCTTGGCCGCATCGGAGACCCCCATGACGGTCACCGATGTTGCCAAGAAGATCGGCCTGGCGCGGGCCACTACTTTCCGCCTCCTCATGACACTGGAGGATGAAGGCATGGTGGACCGCCAGGACACGCTGTATTCCCTGGGGTGGGACCTGGGTCGCCTGGCCCAAACCGTGGATCCCGCTTCCGGCGTGGTGCCCCGCATCAAGGACATCCTGGACGAATTCGCCGATGAATCGGGCGAGACGGTCACGTTCAGCCTGCGGCGCGGACTGTACGAACTCGACCTGGTACTGCAGTCCTCTCCCCGGCTCCTGGGCGTCACCATGTCCGATATGCACGGCATGCAATGGCCGCACCACGCATCGGCCACGGGCAAGGTGCTCCTCGCCGAACTCACTCCCGATCAGCTGCGGATGGCCTTGGGCGACAAGCTGGTGGCCCTGACCTCGCGCACCATCACGGACCGCGACCTCCTGGCCAAGGAACTGAAGACGGTCCATGAGCGTGGCTGGGCCAGCACGGTTCAGGAACTCGAAGACGGCATCATCGCCTTCGGCGCTCCCGTCCGGGACTCCGTCGGAACGCTGCTGGGTGCGTTGTCCGTCGTCGGGCCCATCCACCGCATGGAAAGCAAGGAAAAGCAGGCAGAGCTCGCAGCCCGCCTGGTTGCTGTTGCCGAAAAGGTGCAGCAGCGCATGAGCCCAACCACCCAGGAATAGCTGTCGCGTTTTCTGAGGGGTGGCTCATGCACACGAAAACCACCCCGAAGGGAACAACAGACATGACCACCACCCACATCGACACGCAGGAAACCTCTGCCGCGGTCGCAGAAGAGACGCTTGCCGCGGCCGCTGCCGCACACGCCGTATGGTCGGCCACCGCACCGGCTGACCGCGCCGCCGTCCTGGACCGGGTAGCCGACGCGCTTGAGGACGCGGTGGAAACCCTGGTTCCTGCCGCCGTCGAAGAAACCAACCTGACCGAACCGCGGCTCCGCGGCGAACTCAAGCGCACGGCCTTCCAGCTGCGCCTCTTTGGCACCGTGCTGCGCGACGGTGGCTTCCTCGACGCCCGGATCGACCACGCGGACCCCGCTTGGCCGATGGGTGCGCCCCGCCCGGACCTGCGCCGCTCCCTCCGCCCGATCGGCCCCGTGGTGGTCTACTCCGCCAGCAACTTCCCGTTCGCATTCTCCGTGGCCGGCGGCGACACCGCCTCCGCGCTCGCGGCGGGCAACGCCGTCGTCGTTAAAGGACATGAAGCACACGCCCGCCTGTCCCGCCTCACCGAGGCCGTTGTCCGCGACGCCCTCGCCACTGCCGGCGCTGATCCGAACCTCCTCACGGTGGTCTTCGGCCGTGCCGCCGGAACCATCGTGCTGAAGGACAGCCGCGTCAAGGCCGCGGGTTTCACCGGTTCCATTCCCGGTGGCCGTGCGCTCATGGACATCGCCAACTCCCGCCCTGACCCCATCCCCTTCTTCGGCGAACTGGGCAGCAACAACCCCGTGTTCGTCACCCAGGCTGCCGCCCGCGAGCGCGGCGCGGACATCGCCGCCGGCTTCGTTGAGTCGTTCACCATGGGTTCCGGCCAGTTCTGCACCAAGCCGGGCATGCTCTTCGTACCCCGGGGTTCGGGCATGGTGGAGCAACTGGCCAAGGCCGCACTGCCTGCGGTCCACGCCATGCTGAGCCCGCGCATCCATGAGAGCTTCAGCGAAGTCCTTGGCACGCTGGTAGGCATTGCAGGCGTGGAAACGCTGAACACGTCCGAGGCTGCCGACGGTTCGCCGGCTTCCGTGCTGCTCGCTACGTCCATTGAGCGCCTGCTCGCCAATCCGTCGGCGCTGGAAGAGGAATGCTTCGGCCCTGCCGCCTTCGTGGTGGAGTACGACGACGAATCGCAGCTTGTGGAGGCAGCGCGGACTTTCGAGGGACAACTGACCGCGACGCTGCAGGCGGAGGAGGACTGCCAGGTCCGTGAACTGGTCGCCGTGCTCGTCGAAAAGGCAGGCCGGGTCCTATGGAACCAGTGGCCCACGGGAGTTTCCGTCACCTACGCACAGCAGCACGGCGGACCGTACCCGGCCACCACTGTTCCCGGGTCAACCTCCGTGGGCACCGCCGCCATCACGCGGTTCCTGCGCCCGGTGGCCTACCAGAACTTCCCCCAGCACCTGCTGCCCCTTGAACTGCAGGAAGCGAACCCCACCTCCGCACCGCGCTTGGTGGACGGCGTCCGCACGGCATAGGCCCCCGGGCTCCCCCTTCACCCAGAAAGAAAGACAAAGATGTCCGAAAAACGGGAAACCCCCCTCCCCTTAAGAAAAACCAACCGCAGGCTGCGGACTGAAGACTGCATCGTCGTGGACAAGCGCGAGCTGCGCAAAGCCCAGCTCGGCGCCGGCGTGGGCAACTTCATCGAGTGGTACGACATTGGGATCTACGGATACCTTGCCATCACCATGACGAGTGTCTTCACCGAAGGCATGGACCAGCGCACCGGTTTGCTGGTGACGCTCCTGGGCTTCGCAGTGTCCTTCATTGTCCGCCCGCTGGGTGGCATGATCCTGGGCCCGCTGGGAGACAGGATCGGCCGCCGCAAGGTGCTGTTCTTCACCATGGCACTCATGGCCTCGGCAACCTTCCTCATCGGCGTCCTGCCCACCGCGGGCAACGTCGGGCTCTGGGTGATCGTTCCGCTGTACCTGTTGAAGATGCTGCAAGGGTTCTCCACCGGTGGCGAGTACTCCGGTGCCGCAACCTACGTGGCCGAGTTCTCCCCGGACAAGCACCGTGGTTTCTGGACGGCGCTGCTCAACACCGGGGCCCAGCTCGGCTTCGCCGCCGGCGCAGCAGTGGTTGCGGCCACCACCATGATCACCACGTCCGTGTGGGGCGAGGAAGCGATGCGCGACGGCGGCTGGCGGATTCCGTTCCTCCTGGCACTGCCGCTCGGCATCGTGGCGATTTCCCTCCGCAACCGGATTCCGGAATCGCCCAGCTTCGAGGCCGTGCATGAGAAGACAGAGACCGCGGAGGTAGACCCGCTCTTCGTCCGGCAAAACCTGGCCAGCATCCTCCGGCTCTACTGGCCCCAGATTCTGATCGGCATCGCCCTGATTGCCGCCGACGGTACCTCCTCCTACACCGTGACGAGCTACATGCCGACGTATTTGGAAACGCAGATCGGCATGGCCGCCGTCCACACGGCCGTGGCCACGGTGATCATCTTGCTCATCCAGGCGCTGATTGTCCCGGTGGTTGCGCGGTGGTCGGA
Organism: Paenarthrobacter sp. NPDC018779; assembly: GCF_044391085.1. NCBI lineage: Bacteria > Bacillati > Actinomycetota > Actinomycetes > Micrococcales > Micrococcaceae > Paenarthrobacter > Paenarthrobacter sp. NPDC018779. Next base: position 19,669 of record NZ_JBIRZS010000025.1, read on the forward strand.
CAGGATCGGCAGGAAGCCCATCTACACGATCGCCACGATCGGCAACCTCGTCCTGCTGGTTCCGGCCTTTGCGTTGATGCACATTGGCGAAGTCTGGTCGCTGTACCTGGCGCTGTTCATGGTCTCGCTGCCCAGTGCCTTCTTCCTGGCGCTGACCGGCGCTGCGATGTCCGAGCTCTTCCCCACGGCCTCCCGCTACGGCGGAGTGGGCTTCACGCACAACGTGGCCATCTCCCTGTTCGGCGGAACCACTCCCCTGATCAGCCAGATCCTGGTGGAGTTCACCGGCAACTCGTTCGCTCCGGCGTTCTACGTCATGTTCTTCTCGGCGGTGGCGTTGTTCGCACTGACCAGGATGCGTGAAACCGCGGGACGGCCGCTCCTCGGCTCGGTTCCGGTTGTCGCCAGCGCCGAAGAAGCCGAAGCCTTGGTCAGGGACCAGGACACCAACAAGCACATTGATACGTCCACCATGCTGCTGGTTCCGGTACCCACCGGTTCGGGAAAGCACAGCGCCCTTTAGCTGGTGCAGCCCTCAGCACGGCAAAGAGTCCCGGCATGCTTTGTATGCCGGGACTCTTTGCTGCGGCAAGGCGCCCTATCCGCCCAGGTGGCCTGTTGCTGCGAGGACCTTGTCCAGCCAGGCCACGCGGTTGGCAAAGCGTGCCGTCTTGCTGGGCACGGTCCAGCGGAAGGCGTCGTGTTCCCAATCGAGGGTCAGGCGCCGCTGGCCCGTGACGGCAGTGAAGGTGTGCACGAACCATGGCGCCCCGGCGTCGTCGCTCAGCATCAACACCGGGCCTTCACGGAGTTCCTGGATGTCGGCGGCGTGCAGCCCCGTCTCTTCGGACAGTTCCAGTAGTGCTTGCTCACCGGGCGAGACCCCCTCATCCACGTAGCCGGTGACGCAGTGCCACCGGCCGCGGTCGTGGGATGGGCCTTGGCTGCGTTTCAGCAGCGCGATCTTGCCGCGCCATTCGATGACGACGGCCACAACGGTGTGGCCGGCAAGGTGCATCGGGGCTGAGGCCGCCAGCGACTGCGTGGCTGGCGCGTGCATGGCTGGCGCGTGCGCGACTGGCGATTCGGTGGTGGTGGTCATGGCGTGGTCCCCCTATGGAAGCAGGGCTACCGCGAGCCCGCGGAAAAGGTATGCGCCTGTTCGAGGTACATGCCCTCCCATGGAGAGCACACCACGCGGCCGGTGGGGTTGAATTCGTGGATTCCAGCGTTCTGCTGCGCGGCAGTTGCGCCGAAGTCCCCGCCGACGTTGGCGGAAAGATCAACGTTCAGCATGCGGATTTTCCCTTCTGCTCCAGCTTCGAGTTCGTTCTCGAAGCTTTGGTTATTCAAAACTATTCATTGGTTGGTTATACCGTTCATTGAATGAACGTCATGCAGACAACTATGGCATGAGTCACGCCGTCACGCAAGACAAAAGGGCCCATGAAAACAAGCAGCCGAAACATGACAAAAGCGGACGACGCCGGGTGCTTCCCGGCGTCGTCCGCCCTGTTCTGGTGTGGGGAGCTGCAGCCCTAGGAGGCCTCAGCGGTACGCCGCCTCCGGAGGCGGAAACTCCGCACGTGTTCGCGGAACGTTTTCTGGCTGCGCCGGCTGACCATGATCACGCAGGCCACCCCGGTCACCAGCACCACGGCACCGCCGGCCGCCACCGCCCAGCGCGCGCCAAATTCAGTGCCGATCCACCCCATGAGCGGCGCACCGATCGCGGTTCCGCCCTGCAGGATGGCCAGGTACAACGCGAGGACTCGGCCGCGGAACTGCGGTTCGACAGACAACTGGATGGTGGTGTTGCAGCTGTTGAGGAAGGTGATGGAGGCAAGGCCCACGGGGATGAGGACCGCGGCATAGATCCAGAACGACGGCGCAACGCTCGCCAGGAGCGTGAACGCGCCAAGGAACAGTGCCCCACCCAGGAGGAAGCGCAGCCGAGGTCCGGACCGGCGGGCGGCGAGCAGTGCACCCGCCAGCGTTCCCACCGCCATGATGGAACCCAGGGCACCGAACTCCTCCGGGCCCATGCCGAACTCGGCCGTGGCCATCAGGGAATTGGTCACCGGGAAGTTCATCCCGAAGGCTCCGAGCATGCCCACCATGACCATGATGAGCACCAGGTCCGGACGTTGCCGGACGTAGCTCAGGCCGTCGACGAACTGATGCTTGCCGCGGGCTACGAGTGCGGTGGGTTCCAATTGCGCGGTCTTGACGCGCAGCAGGGAGATGATGACCGCCACGAAGCTTGCAGCATTCAGGATGAAGACCGGTCCGGCGCCGATCCAGGCGATGAGCACACCGGCGATGGCCGGGCCGGTGAGGCGGGCACTGTTAAAGGAGGCTGAGTTGAGGGCCACGGCATTGGACAGCTTGTCCGGACCCACGAGCTCCGAGACAAAAGCCTGCCGGGCGGGCGCGTCCATGGCGGCCGCCAACCCCAGTGCGGCAGCGGCGACGTAGACATGCCACAACTGCGCCACCCCGGTGACCACCAGGAGCCCGACGATCAGGCCGCAGATGCCCATGGCCGCTTGGGTCCAGAGCAGGATCACGCGTTTGCGGTAACGATCGGCCAGCACGCCCGCGTAGGGACCGAAGAGCAGCATGGGAAGGAACTGCAGGGCGGTGGTGATGCCGACGGCTGTTCCGGAATGGTTGGTGAGGATTGTCAGGACCAGCCAGTCCTGGGCCACCCGCTGCATCCATGTTCCGATGTTGGAAACCAGCGCGCCGCCGGCCCACAAGCGGTAGTTGGGACTCTCAAGGGCCCGGAACATGGCGCTCATTTGGCGCTCATTTCCTGCATGATGTGGGCGGCCCGGCTGAGGACCAGCCGATCCTCTTCACTGAGCCCGGCGACACGCTGGGCCAGCCAAGCGGTCCGTTGGCTTCGGGCTTCAGCCAGGACTTCCTGCCCGGCCGGGGTGATGCTGATCTGGACCTGGCGCCCATCCCCTGGGTGCGCCTGCCGCGACACGAAGCCCTGCTCCGTCAACGCATTCACGATCCTGGTCATGGACGGCGCCTGGACGTGCTCGCGCTCGGCCAACTCCCTCAACGTCTGGGATGCGGTGTTGAGGTGGGCGAGCACGGTGTACTGGCCGGGAGTGATGACATCGCCCGTGGCTTCGATGCGGAGCCTGCGGGACGTGCGCATCACCGCGGTACGGAGGTCGATGGCGAGCGCGTCGGGCTGGATGCTTGCTTCAGCGTCGGGTGGACTGGCCGGCGTGGCTGCGTCGGCCGGCGTGGCTGTGGTGGCAAAAGTCAAAGGGAGGCGCCTCCTGAGGTTGGCATAATAGTTAGCAGCGCTAATTAGCTCCGCTAACTATTATGCTCCCCTACTCAGGAACCTGTCCATTGAAGGTGATGAGGGCTACGTTCAGGCCCCCGCGCCCACCGCTTCTTCCTCGGATGCTTCAGCTGCCGAGCCCAGCTCGTCCACCACCTTCAGCGCGCCACGCACCGCGATGGCGACGCTCATCAAGGTGGGATTCATCGCCGTTGCCGTCGGGATCAGCGCGTTGCCGCCCACCACCAGGTTCCGGTAACCCCACACCCGCGACCAGGGATCCGCAACGGAGGTTCCGTCGTCGGCCTGGCCCAGGCGCATAGTCCCCTGGTAGTGCAGGCTGGAGCCGTTGGGCATCAACCGAGGTTCGGCCACGAAGGCACCCAAGGCGTTGCCGGCACGGCGGAGGCGGGCCGTTGCGTCCTCGATCTCAGCATTCTCACGGTCCGTGAGGGCGTAGCTGATGGTCATGTTCGGGAAGCCCCGGTAGTCCAGTTCGTTGTCGTCGAAGGTCACACCGTCCTCGAAGCGTGGGTGTTTCCGCATGCCGTAGCCCATGTTGACGTAGCCCCAGCGGTTGCGTGCGAAGGGAGCGTCGTCCGGCATGGGGAACGGCGTGGTCTCGGAATACATCACCTGCACCGAGAAGGGATGGTCCGGCTCGGAAAACGGGATGCGGTTCACGGCTGCAACCGGGTCCGCAGGGTTCTGGGCCCGGCGGGCGAGCTCCGCGTCCAGGTCCGCTTCGGTGGCAAAGCGCTCCATCTTGTCCGCGTCGAGGGCAACGGTGGAGATCACCACGGGGTGCTCGGTCAGGTAGCGGCCCAACGCTGTGGGCCGGATACCCGAAGCCCAGAGGAGCTGGGGTGAGCGGAAGGCATCTGCGGCAACCACCACCACGTCCGCGGGAACGAAGGAGGTGGTTCCCGTGCGGAGGTCCTCCACGGTGACACCAGTGGTCCGGTTCCCCTCGGTTTCCACCCGGCGGACCAGCGTCAGGTCGCGCAGTTCGAACCTTTGCGATAACGGCGAATCCGGGTCGATGAGCGGGCCAAGCACCACGTCCGCCCCGGCCCAACGCATGGAACCGTCCGGCTGGGGATCACCGGCAACCGGCAGGGTGCCCACGCCATAGCCTTCGGGCAGTTCGTCGCCGAACTCCTCCGACAGCAGGGACCGGATGGCCGCGCCGACTCCGGAATCGGCGAAGGCCGCGTCCTGGACATGGAGCAGGGACTTCGCCGTGGAAATCAGCGACTCCCACTCGGTGTCCCCGATGAAGGAAATCTTCTCGCTGAAGGCCGGCGACGGCGTGGCGCAGGTCCAGTGCGCCCCCTGGCCGCCGACGTTGGTGGCCGCCGCCGCTGCAGGGAAGGTCTCAGCGTGGGCGGAACCCGTGCCGCCGAAGTCGAGCAAATGCGTGCCCTGCCGGGCAGTGAACATTCCCTCGGTGACGGTTCCGGCAGGGATGCCAAGCGACTCGCGGAAGGCGCCCGCCTGGGGACCTTGGGACATTTCCCTGGCACGGGCTTTGTGGTCGGCGTCCGGGATATTGCGGACGCTTTCACCAGGGCGTTCGGTCAGCTGGGGACCTGCCTCGAACATGACCACGTGGGCATCAGGCAGGCCTTCCACCAGCAGGCGGGCGTAGGCGGAGCCGATCGGGCCGCTGCCAACTATGGCAATGGTGTGGCTAACAGACATGGCTTTCTCCTTCATGGGAGGTCAGGCCGGAACCGGCTCGGAGTTGGATGAACGGACAGCGTCCGGTTCGTCGGACAGCCGTCCCTGCGGCAGCAGGACGGCGGCAATGATGCCCAGTGCATAGGTGACAGCGAGCGCACCGAAGATCGGCGAGAACACCGAGGCGTAGATCGCGGCCACTGACTCCTGGATGGCGGGAGCCGCTTGGTGCACGGACTGGGGCGTCAGCGTGGCTGCGTCCAGGCCCGCGGGCAACAGCGCTGCCACACCGAAGCCGATCGTTCCGCCAATAATGGCCGTGGCAACGGTGGAGCCAATCTGCCGCACCAGGTTGATGGTGGCCGTGATGCTGCCGGTCTGGTTGGCCGGCGCGGCGCTTTGGACCACCGCGACGATGAGGCTCATGAACGAGCCCGTACCCATTCCCACCACTGCCATGATTGCCATCGGCACCCAAAGCGGAACCCCCACAGGGAGGCCGGCCATGACAAAGAGCCCCGCCGAGGCCATGCAGGTCCCGATGATCGGAAAGATGCGGTACTGGCCTGTGCGGCTGGCCAACCATCCCGTCAACAGGTTGCTCACCAGCATGCCCAGGACCGTGGCTATGGGAACCAGGCCGGACACAGTGGCGCTGACCTGGTAAGCCATCTGGAAATAGGTGGGCAGGTAGGCAGTGATGGAGAAAAGCCCGACGCCGATAATCGCCGAGAGCGCGGTACCGGCGGCAATGGTGCGGTTTGCGAAGAAACGCAAGGGGACGATTGGCTCGGGCACCCTGCGCTCAATGATGAAGAACGCCAGCAGGGCCACACCCGCAACCACCAGGGCTGCCACGGCCTGGACTCCGCCGCTGCGTTCCGCTGCCCACGTGACACCGAGGACCAGGGACACCAGGCCCAAGGTGAACGTGGCAGCGCCGGCCACATCGTAGTGCCGTGGGATCTGTCCACGCTCAAGTTTCGGAACCGCCACGAGGGCGAGCGCCAGGGCAACAATGCCTACCGGGAGATTGATCCAGAAGACCCAGGACCAGCCCCAATAGTCGGTGATGGCCCCGCCGAGCACCGGTCCCACCAGGATGGCGATCGGGAAGGCGGCACCGATGATCGCCATGTAGCGGGGGCGTTCGCGGGGCGTGGTGACCCTGGCAATGATGGTTTGCGACATGAGCTGCAGCCCGGCCGAGCTCATGCCCTGCACCACCCGGGAGACAACGAGCCAGGTCATGTCCTGGGCGAATCCACAGACCAGGGACGCCAGCAGGAAAACCACCAGCGAGAAGAGGAAGACCCTCCGCGGGCCAAGGACATCACCGAGTTTTCCCAGGACGGGAAGCAGGACGGTGCTGGCCAGGGTGTAGCCCACCACCACCCAGCTCATGAGCTCCAACGCACCGAGCTCACCGGCAATGGTGGCCAGCGAGGTGGAGACGACGGTGTGGTCAAGTGCGCCCAGGAAGGACACGGTCAGCAGCGATGCGACCAGGAAGCGTAGTTTCACAGTGGAAAGTGGCATGGTTTTCTGCCCGAACGATCGGGCCGTCGACGCGACGGTTTGTGCCCCGGCTGCATCATCACGGCCGGGAACGGATCCTTGAGAGGATCCCGACGCCACTTTCATATTAGATCGACTTTAGTCTGAAAGCAACAAAAGATTGCAGTTCTTAGACCCTGGGTGTTCTTAGACGCGGGCACGGTCCCGGTTACGGGCCCGCGGCACGGAGCAACCTTCGACGGCGGCAGCCACCGTGGCGGTCAACTCGCCGATGCCCTCAACCACCATGCGTACCTCGTCCCCCTCGGCAAGGGGTGCCGGCGACAGTTCGCCGCGACGGCCCCACAACTCGCCGAGGCAGCCTCCGTTGCCTACCGTCCCGGAACCCAGGACATCGCCGAAGACCACGCGCGAGTTCCTGGACGCATAGGAAACCAATTCAGGGAAGGTCCACCCCATGTTGGAAACCAGGTCCTCCCCCACCAGCTCGCCGTTGATGAAAACCTCGGCCCTGAGCGCAAGGAAGCCCTCGCTGTCCGCGTAGGCTGCCAGCTCGTCCGCGGTGACTATCCACGGCCCCAGGCTCGTGCCGAAATCCTTGCCCTTTGCTGGGCCCAGACGGACCTTCATCTCCCGCGACTGGATGTCCCTGGCAGACCAATCGTTCATGATTGTGTAGCCAAAGATCGCGTCCGCGGCGTTCTTGCCTGACAGGTTGGAGCCGCCGGCGCCGCCAATCACGGCCGCAATCTCAAGCTCGAAATCCAGGCGCTGGGTTACCGGCGGGATCACCGGTTCGCCCGGCCCCAACACCGTGTGGGGGTTCGTGAAGTAGAACGTGGGAGCCTCGTACCACTCCGGCACCACCTCGCTCTTGCCGTCAACGGAGGCGCTGACACCTTCCACATGCTCCTCGAAAGCAACGAAATCCCTGATCGCCGCGGGGACCAGCGGCGCAAGGAGCCGGACCTCGTCAAGTGGCCGCCCGGCGTCGTGGTTTACCCGCCCAAAGAGTTCCCGGGCACCGTCCAAGCCCCGCGCCAGCACCTCTGCCACGCGGAGTCCGTTGGGAAACGGCACGGCGCTGTTGTCAATGATGAAACCCTCGCCGGTCTCGGCGCCGTCCTGCCAGCGCGCGATTCTCATGCCCGCACCCGCTGTTCCAAGAGTGCAGCGGCGTTGCCGGACAGGATCTGCGCTGTCACGTCGCCCGGCAGTCCCGCGGCGCGGACCTCGCCCACAGGATCCTCCGGCCCCATGTCGAACGGGAAGTCGCTACCCATGAGGACCTGCGAAGGTCCCGCGACATCCACGAGGTGACGCAGGGCCGAAGGATCGTGCACCACGGTGTCGAACCAGATGCGCCGCAAGTAGCTGGACGGTTCTTCAGCGCAACCATGCGCTTCCGGGCGGACCCGCCAGGCGTGGTTGGAGCGGCCGATCGCGGTGGGCAGGTAACCGCCACCGTGTGCGGCGACGATTTTCAGTCCGGGGTGGCGGTCCAGTACGCCGGAGAAGATCAGGTGGGACAGCGCCACAGCGTTTTCGGCCGGCTGGCCCACGGTGTTCGAAAGGTAGTAGCGGTCCAGTCGCTCATCCAGGCTGCAGCCGAACGGATGCAGGAAAACGACGACGCCCAATTCCTCGACGCGGCTCCAGAACGGTTCGAGCCGCTCGTCGGATAGTTCCACGTCACCGGCGAACGAGGAAATCTCGATGCCGGCCAGGCCGCGGCCCAGGATGGCGTCATCCACGCATTCCACAATCCGCTCAGGGTGCTGGAGTGGAACCAGGCCCAACCCGGTGAGGCGTTCCGGGGCCTGGGCCACGTGTTCGGCCACCAGGCGGTTGGCTTCGGTGGCCGTCCACACCGCCAGGCCTTCCTCTGCCCAGGGGTAGAAATGGTTGGGCGAGGCGCTGACCCACTGGTGGTCCACCCCTTGCGCATCCATGGCAGCCAAGCGGGCCCGGACATCCGTGAGTTTGGGGAACCGCTCGCCGATCATCCTGCCCGAAGCGGCCAGGCTTGCCGGTCCGTTGCGACGGGCATCCAGTTCAGCCGCCGCTTTGAAAGCCTCGGGAGCACGACGTTCCACCTCGGCCTGGAGCGACGGCAGGAGTAGGTGGGCGTGGACGTCGATGGTCATGCCGGCACCGCCATCTTCTGCGCGATCCCGAACAGCAGGCCTGGAGCGTCTGCGTCCTTCTTGCCCTCGATCTGCCATTCGCCAAGCTGTACGGATGCGTCCACCACGGCCTGCACGCGGGGAACCCGGCGCTCGTGGAAGGTGTCCCACAGTTCTTCGCTGAGCTCTTTCGAACCAACCAGGAGTTCGGCCAGGACCACGGCGTCCTCGAGGGCCTGCGCGGCACCCTGGGCAATCGTGGGCGGGCAACTGTGGGCCGCATCGCCAATGAGCACCACCGGACCGCGGTTCCAGCGGCCGGGCACCAAATGCTTGGTGAACCAGGTGTAGTTGACCTTCGCGCCCTGGTTGAGGTCCTCGCGGATCGAGTTCCACGGGCCGCCGTAGGCCATGGATTCGCCACGCATGATCTCCACGGCCTGGTGGTCGGAGACGCCGAAACGATCCTGCGCCTTCTCCACAAGGAACGCGTACATAGTGTCCTCGCCGGTGGGCGTGTAACCGGCGATGTACACCGGGCCGCCGTAATACAGCTCGCTGTGTTCCACGTCCTTGGGCCGGGAAACGAAGGCGCGCCAGATGCCCATTCCGGTACTTTCCGGGGCGGTGTCGATCCCCATGAGGCCGCGGACGGAGGAGTTCACTCCGTCCGCGCCGATCAGGAGATCATAGGTTCCGGCGGAGGCCTCGTTGACGAAGACCTCTACTTTGCTGCCTGCTACGTCGAAGCCGGTCACCGTGGAGCCGAACGCCACCTTGGCTCCGGCCTTCTCCGCGTGGTCAAGGAGGATCTTGGCGAGGTCCGGGCGGTACATGCCCATGCAGGCAGGGTAGTCCGGGCCGCCGGTCTTGACCTCGGGCAACTGCGCGATCACGGGAGCATCGGGGCCGGGCGCCCGAAGGGTGAGCCCCTCGAAGGCCAGGCCCTTTTCCCGCACGTCCTCCCAGACACCCAGCGCGTCGAAAACGCGCAGGGCGTTGCCCTGCAGGGTGATGCCGGACCCGAGCGCGCTCAATTCCGGCTTGGCTTCAAAAACGTCGACGGCGATACCCGCCTTGGCGAGCTGGATGGCGGTGGCCATGGCAGCCACGCCGCTGCCGGCAATCGCCACTTTCTGAACTGCTGTCATGATGTACCCCTTGGTTCTTGGGACTGGTTAGAGGATGGCGACGGGGTTGATGGGCGAACCCACCGCACCGGTGATGGGCAACGGGGCTGCCACCAGGAGGAACTCGTACCGGCCGTGTGCCTGGCATTTTTCTGCCAGCACATCCAGGTCCCACAGCTCCCCCACGGTCAGCCCCATGTTCGGGATGACCACTTGGTGCAGCGGTTGGAAGGCCGGGACGTCGAATTCGTTCGGACGGACCTCGAAGCCCCACGTATCCGTTGCGATTGCGGCGATCTCCGTGCTGTGCAGCCACCCCGCAGTGGTCAGGGAAAGCCCGGGCGCGGGCCCGCCGGCGTAATCTCCCCAGCCCTCGCGTCGGGCCCGGCTGAGTTGTCCCGTGCGGACCAGGACGATGTCGCCGCGGCCTACCGCGCTGGTGGCGCCTTGCGCTTCGATGCAGGACTCCAGGTCCTGGGTGGTGATCGCGTAGCCGTCAGGCAACTCGCCCGTTTCCGGGTTGAGGTGGCGGCCAAGATCCAGCAGGACGCCGCGCGACACAGGAGCAGCAGCCGCGTGCTCGATACCCGTGACGAGGTCGCCGTCGCTCGTGACAACGTCCCCGGCGCGGCGGCCGTTCCAAGCGTTGCCATGATCGAAGATGTGGCCCAGCCCGTCCCATTGGGTGGAGCATTGAAGCGGCATGGAGATGACGTCATCCGCGCCGCCCAGGCCATGCGGGAAACCTTGGGTACCGCGCTCCGCATCCGTTCCGGTGTCCAGCATGGTGTGCACCGGGTTGGTCCGGCGGCGCCAGCCTTTTTGCGGGCCGTTCATGTCGAAAGGCTGGGAAAGGGAAACCACCTCGCCCTCGCGGACCAAGGATGCAGCCTGTTTCCGCTTTTCGGCGTCGATGAAGTTCAGGGTGCCCAGGACGTCGTCTTCACCCCAGCGGCCCCAGTTACGGTAAGCCTTTCCACGGCGGGAGATCTCGCCGTCGGGGTCGTTGCGGTCCAGGAGTTCCGGGGTGTCCAGCAGGTGAGCGTTGTCCGCGTTCATGCCGCTCATGCCTCGCCCGAAGTTTGCTCGGCAACGCAGCGGACCACCTGGGTTCCCAGGCCCTGGATGCTGCCGGTCATCACGTCGCCATCGCGGAGCAGCCTCCCCCAGTGCGCACCGTTTCCGGCAGGGCTTCCCGTGAGCAACAGGTCTCCGGGCAGGAGCGGCATGTTCTGCGAAGCAGCCGACACCAGTGCAGGGATGTCGAAAAGAAGGTCATCCGTGGTGGCGTCCTGCATCACTTCGCCATTGAGTTCCAGCCGCACCTTGAGCTTGGATGGATCCACGAACTGCGCCGGAAGCAAGAACGGCCCCGTCGGCAGGAAGCCGGGAGCGTTCTTGCCGCGGTACCAGTCGGTTCCGATTTCCTTCATGTCACGGCGGAAGACGAGGTCGCGGGTCGTAATGTCGTTGACGATCGTGTAGCCCGCCACATGGTTCATGGCCTCCGCCTTGGAGACACGGAAAGCCTCGGTTCCGATGACGACAGCGAGTTCCAGCTCCCAGTCGTGCTTCTCGCTGTAAGCCGGGAGGATCAACGGTTCATCGTCGCCGACTACGCAGGCAGGCAATCCGATGAAGAAGTACGGCTCGCCGTTTGCCTGGCGGTCATCCATCATCTTCCCTGCCCACTCACGGGCCTCTTCCGGCGAGCGCGGATCGTCCTTGGCGAGGCCGGCTACCACGAGGTCGATCACGTGCGTCCGATAGTTGGCGCCCGTCTGCAGCACTTGCCGGGGTTCCACGGGGGCAGCCAGCACCACGCTGTCCAGGGGAAGCCATGGACCGTCTTCCGCAGCGAGGTTCTCAAGGCGCTCCCAGTCCGGTGCAGCCAGGAACCCATTGAGCCCTCCGGCGCCAAGGTCTTGCTCCGCCAGCGGCCGGATGCGCTCGCCGGCAACCAGGCCCCAGCGAACAGCCTGCCCATCGCGGTAGCGGGCCAGGGCAAATGGTGCTTCCAGGCCGGTTTGGTCTGACGACGTCGTCATGAACGTAACTCCCCTCGCGGGCCGCCCTCGGCCCACCCTCATTTAATGTCAGAATTCGACATAAGTACATCAATTTGTGGTGATACCGGACATCACCGGCGTGGATGCCCACGCCGGTGATGCCGTTTTCCTTCTAGCCCTGGCCCTGCCGTGCGTACGGGTTGAACAGTGCTTCCTTGATCTCGTCCGGCACGCCTTCCTCGGTGGCACTGGGACCGTCGGCCGGCGGGAAGGACTCGGTCATGGACATGGGCATGGCACCATTTCGGTACATGTTGTTCGAGCCCAGGGACGGGGTCCAGGTGTTGGGCTCCCAGTCCGGGACGTAGTTCCGGTACCCGCCGGTGTTGAGTTCGATGCGGAGGCTGGACGGTTCGCGGTAGTAGAGGAAGTTCTGCTCGCCGATGCCGTGGATGGAGGGGCCATACTCAATCGGCACGCCGTTCTCGATCAGGGTGTCCGCGGCGATCAGCAGTTCCTCGCGGGTGTCCACCCAGAAGGCGTAGTGGTTGATTCGGCCTGCGCGGCTGGAACCGTCCAGCACGACGCCCAGGTCGTGTGACTTCTCGTTGGTGGTCAGCACGGAGAACACGGAAATCGGAGCCTCGTCCAGGACGGTGCGGGCCATGATGCGGAATCCGAGGACGTCGTTGTACCACTTGGCAAACCCGTCAACGTCGGAGGTTGCGATGGTCACGTGGTCCAGCTGGCGGGGTGCGCCGGCAACCATGCTGCGGCGGGCTGGGCGGTCCGGGTACGTGGAGAGTTCGCTGCCCTCAGCCTGGTAGCGCGTGACGTCCCAGTGGAGGGTCATGCTGTGGCCCCACGGACCCGTGAAGCGGTAAGCCCGTCCGATGCCGTGGACGTCGATCCATTCACCGGCCACCCCGGCGGCTTCAATGCGGCGGGCCGCTTCTTCGAGGGCTTCCGCGCTTGAAGTACGCCATGCCATGGTTTCCAGGGCCGGCTCGGTGCCGGGAACCACCACCACGCTGTAGCGGTAGTAGTCGCCCCAGCAGCGCAGGTAGACGGCGCCGTCCACGCGGTCCACAACCTTGAGTCCCACCTGCTTGACGTAGAAGTCAACGGAGGCTTCGACGTCGGGGGTGGTGATGGCCACGTAGGAGAGGTGGGAGAGAAGCTTGATCATCTTCGATCCTTTCGGTGTTCTGTGAAGCTGTTCACATCAAGTCTCCGGCCGCACTGGCGCATCAGGGAAGACGATATTGCCTATGCCGAAGATCAGCCTTGCTTATGCTCTTGTCGCAGCTCAGCGACTACCTGCTGGTCTGCCAGCAGCTCGCCAAGGTCCGGCAGCGCGGCACCTGTTGCGGCAGCTTCCACGGCCCGGCGAAGCGCCAGACGGGCGGACCCTTCGTAGTGCTTCGGCGCATGCATTGATCCGTTGTCGGTGGCTGTCGTGATGCTTATGCCAGACCCCAAACCAACTGACTCCACCACCGTGCGAACCTCTCCCAAGGCAGTCACGCGGAACAACGGAGCGCGCGCTTCGGACCCATAGACGGTAGCGAGCACGGTGACCGGTACCGAGTGCACCGCTCCCGGTAGCCCCGCTTCGAGGAGTGCCATGCCGCCGTCGGCCGGGATTCTCCCGCTGACGGGGCGGACGGGTCCGCCGGCCAGCACTTCAGCCCACCGGAGGCCGTCACGCAGGAGCCGGTCGAGGTCGGCGGCGGGTGCTCCGCACTCAATGGTGAGAAGTGCCGGGCGACTATCCGCCCGCCGTCGTACGGCTTCAGCGGTTGCGTCCGCCCGCAGGTGCGGCCGTTCGACGACGACCGGGATGGCCACCAGCCCGGCTTCCGCCGCGGCAGGAACACTGTGCGGATGACTGACGACGGCGGCTGACGCGCCGGCTGCTTGGGCCTCCAACAGCACCTTGCACCAGTCCCCCTCCCCAGGGATCACCACCACGGCACCTTGCACGGCTTCTGCGTGCCGGGCACTGCCTGGAAGTTCGGCCACAGCGGCCCGGTAGGGAGCCGGCGAGGCAACGACGGGAAAGACGGTGCTCATGGATTGACTCCTGCGGACATGGTGGCGAAGACGGCATCTGCGACGTCGACCGGATACAGGGCGTCCGCCAGGATCTGCCCGTAATCGACCGGACACGTTCCAGCCATCATTTGCCCGAACAACTGCCACTCCGCCTCGTACCCGTCCTGTGGCGATTGTGGAAGGCGGGTGGTGGAACCATCCCCGTAATGGACGGTGACCGCCCCACTGCCCGCGTGGACGAACGGTGGCGGATAGTCCAGATCCAGCCTGAGATCGGCGGTAGAGAAAGTCATGCGCCACAGGGAGTCAGGGCCGGCCGGAAGCATGGTGAGGACCAGTTGGACACTGATGCCACTGGCCTTGAAGCCCACAGCGTAGCCGAACGGCGGAACGAAGCGGGCGTACTCGATGCGCTCCAGGACCGGTGCGAAATGCCGGATGGCCGGGAGGTCATGGATGGCCAGCCCAGTCAACAACTGCTGCACAATGCCCGCTGCCACGGCGGGGTCGCCCGTATCTGGCCTTCCCCGGGAGGGAGAAGGGAACGGTCCACCGTCATACACCGCTTGGTGGTAGCGGCCGTTGGGAGGAAGCGCCAGGGTGACGGCAATGGATTGGAGGGGCTGCCCATGCTGCTCAAGCACATCGCGCGCCTGCGTCCAGCCGGGATCATGGGCGTGGTTGGCGCCTACCATCAGGACGACGCCGGCTTCGCGGCAGGCAGAGACGACGGCGGCAGCCGCTTCCCGGGTGACGGCAAGTGGCTTTTCGCAAAAGATGGCGCGTTTTCCTGCGGCAACTGCGGCCAGGATTTGCCGCTCGTGCCCGGACGGCGGAGTGCAGATGGCCACCGCGTCCACGTCGGGATCGGCCAGCAGTTCTTGATTACCCGATGACCACCGGGCACCCACTGGCTCCGCGAGCGCCCGAGCTCTGCCGCTCCCTCCGTCCGCAATATGGGCTACCCGGAAAGCGTCACCCAACCGCTTCACGGTGGGTAGATGCAGCGCAGCCACCCCCGGCCCGGCGCCCAGAAACCCTATGTTCACGCCACGTTCTCCTTTCTTTTGTCAGTATTATCCATAAGTGATTGCATTTCTGGCTATAGTTGCGAATTTCCGCACCTTAGTGCCGTTACTGTGGAACAATCTGGAGGTATGACCACAGATTCGACCCTCCGGTTCGGCGCCCAAACAGACGAAGTCACCAGCCTGCTTCGCATCGTCAACCTTGTAAGAACCGGAGAAGCCACCACCCGACCGGAGATCGGCCGGGTCACAGGTCTTGGTCGCGGCGTCGTGACCCAGCGGGTGGACCAAGCGATCCAGATGGGCTTCCTGGGCGACGGCGAATTCGGCGCTTCCTCCGGTGGCCGCGCACCCCGGACCCTCCGCTTCCAATCGGAGCGCGGCCGCATCATCGTCTGCGCTCTCGGCGCCCTTCACATCCGCGTAGGCTATGCCGAACTTGACGGCGACATCGTGGAACAAAGGCACCGCGAGTGGGACATCGCCCGCGGGCCCGCGGAAACCCTGAAGGCCGCCATGGAACTCCTGGACGATCTGCTCAAGGACGCCGGGGAAAAGCCCGTCTGGTCCGTGGTGGTTGGCGTTCCAGGCCCAGTGGACTTCGACAGCGCACAGCCCGTGGCGCCTCCCATCATGCCCGGCTGGAACGGCTACGACATACGAACTCCTTTCGAGGAACGGTTCGACGCCCCCGCCTGGGTGGACAACGACGTCAACCTGCTGGCCTTGGGCGAACGGGCGCGGCGCCGGGATGCCTACGCGGACCTGATCTATTGCAAGATCGGCTCCGGCATCGGCGCGGGGCTGCTCTCACAGGGCCGCATCCACCGTGGCGCCAACGGTGCTGCCGGGGACATCGGCCATGTCCGGGTGCCCGATTCCGACGCCCTGTGCCGCTGCGGCAAAGTTGGCTGCCTCGAGGCGGTGGCCGGCGGTTGGGCCCTGATCCGCGACGCCGAGCTCGCCATCAAGGAAGGCGCCACCGGCCCCCTCGCCACATCCGTGGAAAAGGGCAACGCACTCTCCCCCGAAGGCATCGCCCTCGCAGCCATCAGCGGCGATGGCCTGGCAGTCCGCCTGCTGCAGAGCTCCGCGCGCGTGGTGGGCGAGTCGATTGCGGCACTGGTCAACATGTTCAATCCCGGAATCATCGTGATCGGCGGTGCCATGGCCTCTGCCGGCGAGGTGTATCTGGCCGAGGTACGGCAGCGGGTCTACGAACTGTCGCTGCCCCTGGCCACGAGGGACCTGCGGATCCTGCTGTCCGTCAATGACGAGCGCGAACCCCTCCGGGGCGGCGTGGAGCTTGCCCGGGAGCAGCTTTTCGAGGTGACCTTCCCGCGCTGGTTCGCCCATGGCAAGCCGGGGCCGGTCAGGACCTTGGGCGTCAGCTAAGCGTCGCCCGCTCGCTAAGCGACGTCGCGGGCAACTCCCGCCAAGGCGGGCCGGGTGGTTCGCAACGCGGCCTCCAGGTGGAAGGGCAGCACCAACGGCCCCTCGGGCCCGCCTTGCAGATACGGAACCATCAGCTGAAAATCGACCGCTACGCGACGCCTTCCGTGGTCACCGGCCGGTCGCCCTGCCGGAAAGACGAGTACCAGCCGGTCCTGGATGAACCACCAGCCGCGCTCGGTGGCCAGGTTTTCCGGCCGCACCTCCCGCGGACCAAGCCGAACGCGGAGCTCTTCCCCTGCTGCCTGCCCATCAACCTCCACGGCAAGGCTCCCGATGCTGGAAAGCGGCATGGAACGAATCCACGGCAGCCCGACCCGAAGCTCGTAACTCCCATCCAACGCACTCAAAGCATCTTCACGCAGCGCGTTCTGCAACATCGCCTACTCCTTGACTCCATGGCCTTTTTGTCTGAAACTGACATAAGTTTGTCACTAAGACGCTTATTTGGAAAGGCCCATCATGGAAGCCTCTTTGCCTGCCGGCTGGACGCTGGCCGCGAGCTCCTTCAACTGGACGCCGGACATCATCAAGGCGGAACGGACCGCGGTGGACATCGTCACCGGCATCGCTGCCACAGGTGTTGCAGATGTTGTGGAAGTGGAACCCGGTTCGCTCTGGCGGACGTTCCCGGCACCGCAGGACCACGAAGTAGACGCTTTCAGGGAAGCGCTGGAAGCAGCGGGTGGCCGTGTCGGCGTGGTCGGCTGCAGCCTGGACGACTTCACGACGACGGAACGCCGCACCACGGGTCAGCGGCTTGAATTCCTCGTCCCCCAACTCGACGCGGCGCGGCGGGTTGGTGCCACCGGCGTACGCTTACCGATCGGGCAGGCCGGACCTGAATTGTTGGGGCTCATCCAACCCCTGCTCCACGATCTGGACCTGGTGCTCTTCGAGGAAATCCAGGGCCAGCAGGACCCGCGGAATCCCCGCGTGCGGCCCGCCCTTGACCACATCGCTGCATTGGACGATGCCCGGATCCGGGTTCTGGTGGACATCAGCATGTTGATGCCCGCGCTCCCGGTGACCTACCTGGAGGAACTGGCGCGCGGCGGAGTCTCGCCCGTACTCTGCAGCAGGCTGGAATCCGAATGGAAGGATCCCGCCACCAACGACGCCGTGATGGCGGCGCTGCGTTCAGGGACCGTTCCCCCACGCATCCACACCCTGTTCATGAACCTGCTGATCCGGTTCGGACGCAGCGACGCCTCCGAGTTAAAGGAAATCCTTCCGCTGGTTGGAGGATTCCACCTCAAATTCTGGGACCTGGAAGATGCGGATCAACGGGTGTCCGGGCCCCTACAGGACCTTGCCCGCTTGTTGGGCAACGAAGGATTCACCGGCACGCTCACCAGCGAATGGGGCGGCCATGAGTGGCTCCGGGACGATCCCTCCGAAATGACCGGCCGCCACCTCGCGCTGGCCAAGTCTTCGCTCGCCGCCGGCGCTGCCCGCGAAACAGCACGGGCCTCCTGACGCCACGTCGCGGGTCCTCGCCCAATTCGCCGTAGCCGACCCAATTCGCCGTAGCCGAACAGCGTCGTGGGCGGCGGACCCGCGACTTCGTCTCCCGCCGCGGGCGTCAGCCTGGCAGCACGGCGGACCAGCCGCCGTCGATCATCAGGTTGGCGCCCGTGACATAGGAGGCCTCATCGGAGGCAAGGAAAAGGGCGCAGCCGACAACCACCGCGCCCTCCTCCGCGAACGCCAAAGCGGCTGCGCGGCCCTGGCCGCTGGCTATGCCGGTGATAACGGCGGTTTTGCCTTCGAGCCTGGGCTTGCGCAGCCGCATGGGGTTCCCCTTATGTAGTTATTTGCTGCTGAAGGCGGCGTCGAAAGCCGCCGCGGAGGGCTGGTAGGAGGAGAGCTTCCGGACGAAACCGAGCGCTTCCGGCGCCCCGACCAGCCGGTCCATGCCCGCGTCTTCCCATTCGACTGACAGCGGTCCGTGGTAGTCGATCGCGTTGAGCATCCGGAAGGCGTCCTCCCATGGCACGTCGCCGTGACCGGTGGAAATGAAGTCCCAGCCGCGCCGCGGGTCGGCCCAGGCCAGGTGCGAGGACAGGCGTCCGTTGCGGCCATTGCCCAGGCGCTTCTTCGTGTCTTTGCAATGCACGTGGTAGATCCGGTCCTTGAAGTCCCACAGGAAGCCAACGGGATCGATGTCCTGCCAGACCATGTGGCTCGGATCCCAGTTCAGGCCGAATGCCTCACGGTGCCCAATGGCCTCGAGGGTGCGCTGGGTGGTCCAGTAGTCATACGCGATCTCGGACGGGTGGACCTCGTGGGCGAAGCGCACGCCCACCTCGTCGAAGACGTCCAGGATGGGGTTCCAGCGGTCCGCGAAGTCCTGGTAGCCGGCGTCGATCATCTTCTCGGAGGCCGGCGGGAACATGGCCACGTACTTCCAGATGGCCGAGCCGGTGAAGCCGGTGACCGTCTTGACGCCGAGTTTTGCAGCGAGACGGGCCGTGTTCTTCATTTCCTCGGCAGCCCGGCGGCGCACGCCTTCCGGGTCTCCATCTCCCCAGACCACATCCGGGAGGATGTCCCGGTGCCGCTGGTCGATGGGATCGTCGCAAACGGCTTGGCCCTTGAGGTGGTTGGAGATGGTCCACACCTTGAGGCCATAGCGTTCCAGGACGTCGAGCTTGCCTTGGATGTAGGCGTCGTCGTCCCAGCGCCAGGGGTCCAGGTGGTCGCCCCAGCAGGCGATTTCAAGCCCGTCGTAGCCCCACTCTCCAGCGAGCCGTGCCACCTCTTCGAACGGCAGGTCCGCCCACTGTCCGGTGAACAGGGTGATGGGTCGTGCCATATCTTGTTCCTCTTCCTATGCCTTGATTGGGACGTCCGCGGCCACGCGGGTCCACACCGAATCGTTGTCGGCGCTGCGTTCCACGGCTTCAAGAACGCGCTGGACCCTGAGCCCATCGGCGAACGTGGGGTGCGGGTCCGTGTTCCTGGCGATGCCTTCCACCAGATCCTTCACCTGATGGGAGAAGCCATGCTCGTAACCCAGCATGTGTCCGGCGGGCCACCACGCCGAAACGTAGGGGTGGACTGGCTCGGTCACCAGGATCTTCCGGAAGCCCTGCAGGTCGGCCGGAGCCGTGCGGTCGTAGAACTGGATGCTGTTGAGGTCTTCGAGGTCAAAAGCCAAGGCACCCTTGTCGCCGGAGACCTCAATGGACAGCGCGTTCTTGCGGCCCGTGGCGAACCGCGTGGCTTCAAAGGAGGCCAACGCACCGGATCCCAAACGGCCGGTGAAGATCGCGATGTCGTCCACAGTGACTTGCCCGTAGCCTGCGGCAGCCTTCCCCGAAAGGCCAGTGCCGCTGCCTTGGAGCGGGCGCTGCTTGACGATGGTGTCCAGCACTCCGGAAACCTGCTCTACGTCCATGCCGGTGACATACTCCACCAGGTCGATCGCGTGCGCACCGATGTCCCCCAACGCACCGGAACCGGCATGTTCTTTCTGGAGTCGCCAGGCCAGGGGCATGTCAGGGTCCACGAGCCAGTCTTGCCGGTAGGAAGCGCGGACGTGGGCGATGCGGCCCACGACGCCCTCGGCGATGAGTTGGCGCAGGAAGGTCACTGCCGGCACCCGGCGGTAGGTGAAGCCCACCATGGCCTTGACGCCCTTTTCGGCGGCACGTTCGGCCGCTGCCGCCATCGCCTCGGCTTCGGCCACGGTGTTGGCCAGCGGCTTCTCGCACAGGACGTGCTTCCCGGCATCCAAAGCCGCGATCGCGATCTCCGCGTGCGAGTCACCCGGGGTGACAATGTCCACGATGTCGATGTCGTCCCTGGCAATGACTTGCCGCCAGTCCGTTGCCGATTCCGCCCAGCCCCATTGGGTGGCCGCCTTGGCAACGGCGTGAGCATCGCGGCCCACAATGACTGCCATCTCGGTTTCTGCCGGGAGGTCGAAAACCCGCGGCGCCGTGCGCCAGCCCTGCGAGTGGGCCGCGCCCATGAAGCCGTAGCCGATCATGGCCACCCGGAGCTTTTTCATGCGAGCACTACCTTGCGGTCCACGGCCACGCGGTTGCCTACGTAGCGCATGGGTGCGATCTGCATGTACAGCAGGCGGAGCGTGAGGATAACCTCGACGTCGATCTCCTCACCGGCTTCGGGGACCCGGTCAAGCGGGATGATGATCTCCGGCTTGTCCGCGACGAACCAGAGGGTCTCCCACTGCTCCGGGAGTTCGGCAATGGTGTAGGACTTGCCCTGGAGCTCGAAGCGCAGTGCGGACGTGGGGATTTCCACGCCGTTCACAGTGGCAGCAACATCGTCGACGGCGGACAGCCACAGGCTGCGGTACCAGGGCAACTGAACGGAAACAGAAATGCCCTCGGGGTGCCGGCGGACGTCAGCGTCCTGGAACAGGGAGTTGTGGGTTGCCATGATGATCCTTACTCAAATCTGGATGAAGGTCGGTGAGTTTGGGCCGTTCAGGCCGAAACCGGGTCAGTGGCGCGGGCCTCTTCGATGGCGCGGCGCATGAGGGCGTGCTGCTTCTTTACCAGCTCGATCGGATCGGACTCGCCCAGATCGGCGAACGCGTGGCCTTCCCATTCGCTGGACAGGAAGCCGGTGTAGCCGCCCTTGACGAACTGGCGGACAATCCGCGGGATGTCCATGGCGGGCTCGTTGCCGTCCGCATCGATGTCGTAGAACTTGGCATGCACGTGGAACATCTGCGGCATGATGTCCAGCCATTCCTCCGGTGCCACCAGTCCATGCATGTTGAAGGCCAGGCGGGTGAACGGTCCAAGCTGCGCGGGATCGAAGTTGTTGGAGCGGAGGTAGTCCTCGAACTCCTGGTTGCGCTCCTGCATGGGCAGCGGCTTGCGCCAGATGTCCTGCATGACCGCGAAGTGCTCCTTCGGCAGGCCCATTTGGGTCAGCGTGCGGAACAGGGTGGGCGAAAGGCTGTGCATGGTGGAGCTGAAGTCGGCGGTAAAGCCCAGCCGCTCGCTGTCGAGTTCCTGGTACATCTCGCGGATCTGCAGGATCTTGGGGTCGTTGGGTCCCTGCGGGGCGTGGATCTCGTACCCGAGCTTCTGGTCGTACTTCTCAGCCAGCGGCAGGAGCCTGCGGAGCAGTTCCTTGCCCGCGGAACGGATCACGATCTTGTTGAAGCCGAGCGTGTTGGCGGTCTTGAGCTGGCGTGCGAAGAACTCGAATTCTTCGTCCGGGGTCATGTCCCGGTCCTTGCGCCGGCCCATGTCCAAGTTGGTGCCGACCGCGCTGGGCGTCAGTCCATAGCGGTCCATGCTGTCGCGCCAGAGCTTAACGAAGTCTTCGTCGACGTCCGGGTAAGTGCGCAGCATTTGCGCGATGTTGAATTCGACGCCGGGGCCCAGGCCTTCGTCGGCGACGGCCTTGATGAGCGTTTCAGGTGTGTAGAGGCCTGCGGCGAATTCGGAGGTCAGTGAGTAAAGGGTGATGCCAAGCTCGATGCCCGAGCCTGCGATGCCGTTAGACATAGTGGTATCCATTTCTTGTCAGCCGAGGACCGGCTGGGCGAGGTGGCTGTTGAGGATGCGGCGGGCTTCGGCAGGATCGGTGATCATGGCCGAGCCGGCGTTGGCGGCAGCTGAACGCTGGACGGCCTGTTCGCCGCGGATGATCTCGAAGGGGTCTTCCCAGTTGTTCCAGTGCCAGCCTTCGTATTCGCTTGAGATCGCTCCGGAGTAGCCGTTCTCCACCAATTGGCGGACCAGGTGGCGCACCGGCACGGAGGGTTCCTCACCGTGTTCGTCAATACCAAAGAACTTGCCGTGCACGTGCTTGACGAACGGCATGATTTCCAGCCAGGTCTCGATCGGGGCAGGACCGAAGAGTCCCGTTCCGTTGATCGCGAAGTCGATACCCAGGTCCGGACGTCCGTTGCGCGCGGCCAGGCCGATGAACGCGCCGAAGCGTTCGCCGTGCACTTTCTGGGTGTTGGGCGGACCTTCCGCGTAGAAGCCGTTCCAGAGTTCCACCACTTGCTGGAGCAGTTCTTCGGAGGCGCCGCGACGACGGTAGGCCTCGATGAGGGAGGGCGCGAAGCCGGTGACCGTCGCACCCCAGTCGGCAGTGAAGCCGAGCAGCGGGGAGTTGAGCTTCTCGTAGCGGTCACGCAGCGCAAGCACGCGCTCGTGGGCGCCGTGCTGGTCTGCGTGGACTTCCAGGGCGAGCGTAACCCCGTACTTTTCGGCTACGGGCAGCAGGCTTTCCATGGCGTCCGGCGTGAGGGAGATCTGGACGCGGGCGATCTGGAAGCCCAGGCGCGAAGCAACCTCGATCTGCTTGCGCATGTATTCCACGAGTTCATCGTGGTTCATGAGGCGGTCCCGGCGGATGCCGGTATCAACGTTGACTGCCAGCGAGGTGGGTACCAGGTCCACTTCGGCGACGAGATCGCGGAAGTGCCCCACGAAGGCATCGTCCACGCGGTCCGGGAAGCCGCGGAGGCTGGAGAAGCCGATGACTTCCAGTCCCGAGCCGAAGCCTTCAGCGGCCACCTTGCGGATCAATCCGTCGAGGTCGTACTGCCGGCCGTGGAAAGCGCGGGTAAAGCTGTAGAGCGTTACGCCCTGGATGGGAGTGCCGAGGCCGGTCATCACTGTCCTACCTTCATGGTCTTGGTGTCGTTTTCTTCGATGTGCAGCACACCGTGGTCGGTGATGATGTAGGGGATGTAGAGCTTGAGATCCACGCGGACCTCGTGCTCAGCCGCAGCGTCCACCGGAAGCTCACCGGAAAGGACTGCCGAATCGAGCGGATACCACCACTCCCCCGTTTCCTCCACGAGCTCCTCGAAGCTGAAGGTCCGGTTGTTCATGGTCCAGCGGAGTGACTCTTCAGGAGCAGCTACACCGTCGATGGTGAGGGCTGCCCCGGCAATGCACGATCCCGGCAACGCCCGATACCAGGGGATGCGGACTTCGACGGCGGTTCGGCCGCCTTCCGTGGTGAGTGTTCCTTGCTCGATCATGCGGTCGGCAATCATCGGGACTCCTTGTCTTGCCTCCGGGCACCAGCGCCCACAAAAGGACTTTTTCCTTATTTAGTAATTCTATTGTCTGTTTCTGACATAAGTAAAGAGGCTTCCAACTCTTCAGCGATCTTTCGTGCACCGCGCACGGCCAAAGCCACGGCGGTGAGGGTCGGATTGCACGCGGTCGGAGTGGGGATCACTCCGTTGCCTGCAACGAACAGTCCACGGACTCCCCATACCTCGCTGTCGGGCGAGCACACGCTTTCGCCGTCGTCTTCCAGACCCATACGCGTAGAGCCCTGGTAGTGGAGGGATGCGCCCGGCGGCAGCACGAAGGGTCGCTCATCCAGCGGGCGACCCACCGCGTGACCCAAGCGGACGATTTCCGTCTTTGCCCGCTCGATCACCGCGTGGTCCTGTTCGGTCAGCTTGTAGTGGATCCGCATGGCGGGCATTCCGTAGGCATCCAGGACCCGATCGTCGAAAGCAACGCGGTCATCGCGCTGCAGGTCCTTGGCACAGAACAAACCCAAGCCGACGATGGAGCCCGGCACCACCGGATCGTCCTCTGCCAGCGGCACCGGCGAGGCGTCCAACTGCATGATCTGGCCATGGAACGGAACATCGTCCGTGTAGGGAACCCAGGCGACGCCGCTTTGCTGGGACAGGCCGCCATGTGGCTGGTTTTCCGCCGGCTCGGCAGCCGTCACGCCCTCCAGCCTGCTGGCAAACACCACCTGCGGCTGGTCATTGAGGTACCTGCCCAAGGCGTCCGGCCGGATACCCGAGGCCCACAAAAGCTGTGGCGTGCGCAGGGCGTCTCCCGCCACCACCACGAAGCGGGCGGCCACCCGATGGCTCGCACCAGTACGGCGGTCCAGGACTTCGACGCCCGAGGCCGTACCGCCGTCGTACATCACTTTGGTGACCAAAGACTCGTCGAAGAGCTCGAAGCGCGGGTTCTTCCGGGTCGGCTCGCCCATGACGACGTCGGCTCCCGACCACAGGAGGCGGCCATCCGTTTCGCGGTGGACAGCCAGCGGCATGGGCTGGACTTTGGTGGCCGGGTCCCGGCCCTCGTCCACCGCCGCGGCGAGGCGGTCATGGACGATGTCGGAGAAGGGGGCGCCGTCGAAAGCGTGGGTGGTGACGCCCAGGAGCCGTTCGGCCTGTTCGAACAGTTCATCCGTGTCCGGAACGAAGGCGATCCGCTCCTTGCCGGACGGACGCGGGCATGCCGCGGTCCAGTGCGCACCCATGCCGCCAACATTGCTGGACATCGCGGCGACCGGGAGGCCGTCCTCGCCCGGAAACGCGTAGCCCTCGCTGAGCAGGTAGGTTCCCGGCCGCGCACGCCTTTCGCCGGCCTTGACCGCACCCGGAGAGTTCACCGTCGCGGCGCCTGCACCCGGGCCTTCCGAGGCCCGCTGGGCTTCGGTTCGCCGTTCCTGGTCAGCGATGTTCTTGACATGGGCGCCCGGCGGGTTGCTGACCGTGGGACCCACCTCGAACATGGCAATGGTCGCTCCGGGCGCTTCCTCGCTCAGGATGCGGGCGTAGGCTGAGGCCGTCGGACCGCTGCCCACGATCGCGACATCAACCGATGCCGGGTACACGCGTTGGCTCACCGGGAGGCCACCAGTTCCTGGATGCGGCGCACCGACTTCGCGGAATCGATGGTGGGGTAATACTCGAGTCCGATCGGTCCGGTGTAGCCGCTGGCCTCAAGGTCGTTCAGGCGGGCCGTCCAGTCAATGGAGCCGGAACCGGGTTCCCCACGGCCCGGAGCGTCGGCGATCTGCACGTACTTGATGAGGTCGCCGGCGTTCGCCAGTTCCGCTGCAACGTCCTCCCCCTCAACAGTGGAGTGGTAGAGGTCGTAAAGGACCCCGAAGTTCGGCGATTCTACGCCGCGGGCGATGTAGACAGCTTCCGAGGTCCGGTCCAGGAGGGCACCAGGGTGGTCCACGCGGATGTTCACCGGTTCAAGCACCAAGGTGATGCCGGAGCCTTCAATGTGCTTGGTGCCCTTGGTGAAGATCTCGATGAGCTCGTCCAACTGGTCCTGGCGCTTCCGGCCGCCGAATCCCGTACCGCTCCCCACAACGATGCGCGGGCAACCGAGTTCCTGGGCCACCTTCACCCCGGCATCGAGACCCTCGTAGAACGGTTCGTGGTTCTTCGGCGGGATCATGAACTGCATGCGCGGCTCCGCCAGCTGAGAGGTGAGCTGGACGCCGGTTTCCTGGAGCGCGGCCTTGAGGGCCGGAATGTCCTTGGTACTCGGTCCCCACATTTCGACGGCGTCAAAGCCGGCAGCTGCTGCGGCGCGGACACGGTCAGCGGCACTTTCGCCTGCTTCAGAGAACAAAAGGTCGATATTAGGCGCAAGTTGGAACATGGTTGTCTCCTTGGACTCGAGAGTGAGTTTCTAGAACATGGGGTGGTCGTGGACCGGATCTGCGGGAACGGGCTGCAAAACGTCCCAGTGCTCGACGATCCTGCCGTTGGCGAATCTGTAGATGTCTGCCACCGCAGCGTCAGGGCGGTCGGGGTGTGATGCACGGACGTGGACCATGGCGAGGTCGCCGTCCACGAGGATCCGTTGGACCTCGAAGCGAGCGTCCGGAGAACCGTCGAACTTCGGTGTCAGCGCCGTGATCGCCGCTTCCGGTCCGTCCGGAATATTCGGGTTGTGTTGAAGGTAGTCCTCAGCCACCAGGAACTCGAAGGCTTCGCGGACCCTCTTCTGCGTGTAGAAAACGTCCACGAACTTTTCGAAAGCGGCGCGGTTGTCCGTCATTTCTAGCCCTTCAAGCCGCCGGAGAAGCCCTGGATGAAGCGCTTCTGGGCGAAGAGGAACAGGGCCAGGATGGGAATCATGGACACGATCACGATCGCGAAGATCGAGTTCCATTGGGACACCAGGGAGCCGATGAAGTAGTACATGGCCACCGGAAGTGTCTGGTTGCTGGAGCCGCCCAGGAAAATCAGCGAGGTGAAGAAGTCGTTCCAGACGATCAGGCCAGCGAAGATCGTGACCGTGCCCGTGGCCGGCGCCATCATGGGGAAGACCACCTTGGAGAAGATTTGCGTCTTGCTGGCACCGTCGATGGTTGCTGCTTCCTCGTAGTCCGTTCCCAGGCCGCGGAAGAAGTTTGCGTAAAGGAAGATCGAGAGCGGCAGCAGCATTCCCGTGTAGAGGACAATCAAGCCCCAGGCAGAACCGGTCAAGCCCAGCGACCGGGCGCCCATGTACAAGGGAACCGCGCCGAGCTGCCCCGGCAGGATGATGGCTACAAGGAAGAGATAGTAGGCCAGCTTGCTCCAGCGGCGGGTGTGCCTCGAGATGACGTAGCCGGTAATGGACCCGAGGGCGATGAGGCCCAAAATGCTGCCGGCGGTGATGATCACGCTGTTCACCAGGCCGAGGACCACGTTGGAGTTGCCGGAGGCGGTCAAGACCGCAGTGAAGTTGCTGAAGTCAGGGTTCGACGGCGGTGCCAGCGGCGACGTGGTGTAGATCTCGCTGCTGGGCTTCAAGGCCGTGGTCACCAGGAAGTAGAACGGGGAAAGGAAGAGCAGGGCCAGCGCCCACAACCCGATTTCGCGGAGAAGGGTCAGTTTCGTGTAGCGGAACATGGTCAGTCCTCCGGGTTGGAGCGGGTCAGTCGCTGCTGGATGACGGCAAAGATCAGGATGATGACTGCGAGCACCAGGGCCAGTGCCGCGCCGCCACCGAAGTTTCCAAGGGCGAAGGCCTGCTTGTAGACCTGCGTGGCCAGCGTTTCGGTTGCGCCGGCCGGACCGCCACCGGTGAGGGCCATGATGGGATCGAAGACCCGGAGCCCCTGGACGATGCCGAGCGTGGTGGCGATGGCCACGGCCGGACGGATCGCTGGAAGCGTCACGTTCCAGAAGCGCTGCCACAGGTTGGCGCCGTCAATGGCGGCGGCTTCCTCGATTTCCACCGGGACACTGGCCAGGCCGGCCATGAAGATCACCATCGCGAATCCGGTGGAACCCCAGACCAGCACGATCAAGACCGTCCAGATGGCCCACTGCGGGTCTGCGAGCCACGGCTTGGCGAGGTCCTCCGCACCGATGGACCTGAGGAAAACGTTGATGGGTCCGTCGAAGTCGAAGATGTACTTCCAGATGTAGGCCGTCGCCAGGGGGCTGAGCACTACGGGCATGAAGAACAAGGTACGGAGGATGTAGCGCGTCTTCAGCACGCGGTTCAGGCCCAGTGCGATGACGAGGCCGGCGACGTTGCCGATGAAGACCGAGGAAAACGCCAGGAACAGGGTGTTCATCAAGGCACCCAGCTTGGTGGGGTCCTTGAAGATGGCTTCGAAGTTGGCCAGTCCCACTACCTTGAAGGAACCGATGCCGGTCCAGTTGGTGAAGGCGAAGTAGCCACCGATGCCGGTTGCCACGTAATGGATGGCAATCACCAGGGCAATGCCCGGGAGGGCCCACCACCAGTGTCCGAACTGCAGGGAGCCACCCCGGGAACGGACCTTTCGGACCGTCCCCGGAGCGCGCTTGCCTCGCCGGGAAGCGTCAGCTGCTTCGGTCTTGGATTGCATCGTCGCAGTCATGGTAATCCTTGCTTATCCCTTGGAGTAGAGCGAACGGTGATGGTGGGAATCCGGCTTAGCCCCAGGCCGAATCCATGGCCTGCAGGACCTGGTCAACGGACTTCTGGCCGGTCAGGAGGCCCTGGACACCGGTGGCGAGGGCGTCGTAGACAGCAGAGTTGGGCCACTGGCTGTTGGGAAGCGGACCGTACTTGCCGTCCTTGATGAGGTCGCCCACGTTCTTGTAGGCGCCGGAAGCGTAGTCATAGGTATCCAAGCCACTGACTGGGAGGGCGCCGTCGATCTCGGCGAAGGCCTTGGTCTGCTCCGGCTGGGCTGCCCAATCGAGGAACGCCTTGGCTGCGTCCTTGTTCTTGGACGCGGCGTTGATGGAGAAGGAGTAGTTGGCACTGGCGTAGACAAAGCCCTTGTCGGAGCTCTGCTCGGACGGAAGCGCCCGGACTACGAAGTCGGAATCAGCAGCGGCGGTCTTGAGCTGCTTCCAGGACGGAGCGGGTACGAAGCCGGCAACGGAAGTGCCACTGGCCAGGCCCTTGGTGATGGCGTCGAAGCCTGCGCCGGCCGCACCCTTCTGGAAGCAACCTGCGTCGTTCAGCTTCTTGACTGCTTCGAGGGAGTCCTTCCAGCCCTGGGAGTCGGCGAACTTGGTCTGGTTGGCGGCCCGCTTTTCGTTCCACTTGGGGTCTTCTGCGTACACGCGAGACGCGGCGAGGGACATCGCCATCAAGCCCGTGTTCGGTGCGGCAGAGCCGGCCAGGGCGAAGAACGACTTATTGGCGGAGCCAAGCGTGGAGCACTGCTTTTCCAGCCCTGCGAAGTCGGCAGGGAAGTCGGCAACACCGGAGGCCTTCGCGGCGGTTTCATTCACCACCAAGCCAACGACCGTCATTTCGGCGGCCTGGCCGTAGACTTTGCCGTCCTTGCCGAAAAGCGCTTCACTGCCTACGGGAACCAGGTTCTTTGCTGAATCATCCAGCGGTTCCAGGAAGTTCGCTTCCACGAGGGGGAGGATGCTCCGGCCAGTGCCTGATCCGGGAGAGGTAACAATGACGTCCGAGGCGTTGCCTGCCTGCAACTGGGTGCGGACCGTCTGGTCGTAGGAGTCGTTGGGCTGTGCGTTGAACGTGATCTTCACGTCAGGGTGCGCAGCCATGTACTGCTCGCCCAGCTTCTGGAAGGGGCTTTCGATGGTGTTGGAGGTGGAGAACGTCAAGGAGAATTCCTTGGAACCACCGTTGCCGCCCGTCGAGGCGGAGTTCGAGCAGCCTGTGAGTGCAAGTGCAGCAGCGGTTGGGATAACGAGGACGCCGAGCTTGAGTCCCCGGAAGCGGTGCTGTGTCATGTTCAGCCTTTCTGACTTCTTTGTCTGGCGGGGTCCGTGACCCCGGTCACTCACCAGTATGCATGGCATCTGCCAGAAAGACACATAAGTATTTCGGATACCGCACATAAGTCCGGCTGCTCTGAGTTAAGATGAACGTGCTGCGCCCTCATCAGGCGGAAAGACGCCCCTGCCCCGACTCGAAGGATGCCCGTTGTGACGGACCACTCCCTGCTCTCCAGGCTCGATCTCAACCTGCTCACGTCCTTGGATGCCCTGATCACCGAACGCAGCGTGACCCGCGCAGCAGAGCGCCTGCACTTGAGCCAGCCAGCCTTGAGCGCCTCGCTCGCGCGCCTGCGCAACCATTTCGGGGATCCGATCCTGGCCCGCCGTGGCAACACCTACGAGCTCACGCCCTTTGCGTTGCGCCTCGCCGAGCACACCACCATGGCCTTGGACGCTGCCCGCCGGGTCTTCGAAAGCCAGGCCAGTTGGGAGCCCAACGAGTCAGCCCGGGAGTTCTCCATTTATGGCTCGGACTACGGGTTCACCACGGTTGGCCGTGTGGTCTCGGAGCTTGCGGCCGAGCGTGCTCCGGGCGTCCGCTTCCGCTTCATGCTGCACAACCCGGTGGTGGTGGAAGACGCAGCCAACCGCCTCCGGGCCGCGGACGGCATGGTGATTCCGCACGGTATCCTCACAGGGCTGCCGTTCGTGGACCTGTGGCGCGACGATTGGCTGGCCGTCGTTTCCGAAACCAACCAGGAGGTGGGCGAAGCTGTCTCCATGGACAACATCGCGCAACTGCCTTGGGTGATGACGTACCAATCGCGCTCCGCCTTCACATCCGCTGAGCGCCAGATTCAGCAACTGGGCATCGAGCCCCGGGTGGAGGTAGTGGTGGAGAGCTTCCAGGCACTCCCCCACTTCGTGGCCGGCACCAACAGGATCGGGCTGATCCAGGCAGCGTTGGCTCCGATCGCCCGGCGGCTGGGCGGCGTTCGGGTCCTGCCGCTGCCATTCCCGGCCACCCCTTTGGTCAACGCCTTGTGGTGGCACCCGGTCCACAACGCGGACTCGGAGCACATTTGGATGCGGGGACTGTTCGAAGAGGCAGCAGCAATCGTGGCTTCCGGAACCGACGCCGGCGCCGAAGACTGATCCCGCGGCGGCACGGTTAGGCATTAGGGACCGGCAGTAGGACCCAGCACATCAAGCCTGGCCGGAAATCCGGCCAGGCTTGATGTTTGTGTTGATTGGCCGCCGGGTTACACCGCAGCGGTTACCGCAGCACGCATGCTGCGGCGGATCAGGTCATGCTGCTTCCGGACCAGCAACAACGGATCCACTTCGCCCAACTCGGCGAAGGCATGGCCCTCCCATTCGCTCGACCAATAGCCCCGGTAGCCGCCCTCGACGAACACCCTCACGAGCTCCGGGTAGTCGATGGCCGGCTCGTTGCCGTGCTCGTCGATGTCGTAGAACTTGGCGTGCACATGCATGATCTGCGGCATGATGTCTGCCCATTCGCGCGGGTTGACGTGGCCGTGCATGTTGAAGGCAAGGTGGGCGATAGAGCCCAACCGCGCCGGATCAAAGTCCCGGCTTCGCAAGTAGCCGATGAATTCTTCCTGGCGTTCCCGCATGGAAGCATCCGTGGCCCAGATGGTTTGAAGGCGCTCCAGCGCTTCCCCATCGAGGCCGGCACGGGAAACGGCCCGGAGCAACGTGGGCGACATGCTGTGCATGGTGGAAGAGAAGTCCGCCACGAACCCAAGAAGAGGGGAATTCAATTCCTCGTAGACGTCCCGGACCTTCATGATTTCCGGCGAGTTGGGGCCAAGCGGAGCGTGGATTTCGTAGGCCAGCTTCAATTCCAGTCGTTCTGCCAACGGGAGCAGCCGTCGCAGCAGGGCGGGCTTGGCACTCTGGATCCTCACCAGCGGGAAGCCGAGCTTCTTTGCTCCATGGAAGAGCGTCTCGGTGAAGTCGTATTCCTCGTCCGGGGTCATGTCCCGGTCGCGCCGCCGTCCCATGTCCAGGTTGGCGCCGAAAGAGCTTGCGTCGAAGCCGTGCTTGTCGAACGCAGCCTGCCAGGACCGGACGAAGTCGTCGCTGACCTCCGGGTACGTGGGCAACACCTGGGAGGCAACAATCTCGATACCAGGCCCAATGCCCAGTTCCGCCACACGGTTAAGCAAGCCGTCAAAGTCGTACCAGCCGGCCCGGAATTCCGCGCTGGCCGAGTAGAGCGTCAGTCCCAAGTGGAACGGGTCTTCGTCCGCTTTCGGCGGGGCCGGAGTGACCGCCGTCGTGGTTTCCGGTGCCGGCGAGGCCGCGTCCACCACTGTCAGTTCCATCGCCTGGTTGACGAAGTTCGGCACATACATACCCGGTCCGCCGTCCTGGCCCGGCGCGATCTGCATGTACGGGAGGCGAAGTTCGCCGAAGATCTGCACCGTGTGCTTTTCGCCCGGGGACACCGGGATCGGGCGTCGGGCAACCAGGTGCGGATGTTCCTGCAGGAACCACAGCGTTTCCGACTGGGCCGGCAGTTCGGCCAGCGAGTACGTCTTTCCGCCAAGCTGGAGGGAAAGGTCCTCTTGTGGAATCTCCTCGCCATCCACCGTGAGTTTCAGGGTGGAAACCGAGGACAACCACAGGCTCCGGTACCACGGCAGGGTCAGCGATAGTGCGAGCCCGTCCGGGTGTGGACGGAGGCTGTCTTCTTGAATGAGTCCGTTGGGCATCTTTGGTCCTTGCTGTGTGGTTCAGGCGAGTTCGGCGGCAATGTTGCGGAGGAGTGAATGCTGGCGGCGTACCTGCTCGATGGAGCGCCACGGGGTCCGTTCGCCCTCGTATTCGCTGGACAGGTAGCCGTCGTAACCCGAGTCCTTCAGCGCCTTGAGCACGGGGCGCCACGGAATTTGCTGGTCCTCAAGGTTCTGGTCGATGTCATGGAACTTGGCCTGGACAAACACCACGTACTTCGCGACGTCGGCGAAATCGGCGGGGTCCACGCCAATGCCATCAAGGAACGCCGGACGGGTTTCCCGGGTTTCGCCCGCGCGCAGCGGAATGGGCCGGTCCTGGAAAATGCCGGTATCGATCAGCAAGCCAAAGTTCTTGGTCCCGGTGCGCTCGATCAGGTTGATGTAATCGTCCACCACGGGGTGCTTGATGGGAGTGGGCGAGTGGATCTCGGGGCAGATCACCACACCCAGTTCGTGGGCCAGGTCCAGGGAACGTTCCACGGATTCGGTCCAGATGGGGTCCGGGATCAGGTCGCTGGAGACCACGCCGATCTTGGGCCGCACAAACCCAAAGCCCAGACGGTTCGCCAACCTCAAGTCGCGCTGCAAGGCGGCAGCCCCCTCCTGGGCAGTCATGCCCACGCCAGGACGGAGCCTCGTGTCGATCCAGGAGCCGTAGTTCGTGGGCTCAAGCGAGTACTTCTCCAGCAGGCTGAACCACTGGTCGATCCATTCGGTGGTGGGTTCCGGATAGCCCGGCACGTGGCCCTCGCCCAGGATTTCGACGCCGGTGGCCCCGGTATCTGCCACGGCCGCCAACGCGGTCTCCAGGTCGAGGACGGTGCCGAAATCGTGCATGAAGCTGTAGAGGGACACCCCATAGCGGAACACGCCGTTCCCGCCTTCCGGGCCAAGCGTAATCCACCGGGATTCCCGGTAAATCGAGGGCTGGTGTTCCACGGGAATGTAGGACATGCGCAGCTTCAGCTCAATCTGGAGTTCGTGGACGCCTTGGGGCAGCCCTCCCTCAAGGGGAACCGTCACGGTAGCGGCCTCGTCCAGCTGCCAGCGCACGCCCTCGCTGGCCCAGAGTTCCTGCAGCGTGTACGTCTTGCCCTGCAGGGTCCACGACGGAACGTCAGCAGGTACATCCACGAGGTTGCCCACCCGGACGGCGATGCCATCAATGAGGGAGGCAGCCATGCCCCGGTAAGAGGGCATGCGCACCCGGAATTGGAACCCCGTCACGCGATCGCCGTCCCGGACGTTGCGGAAGCCTGTGGCTTGGATAAGGTCTCGTTCGAGAAGCATCGTTGCTCTTTCTCTCTGGTTGTACGTAGGAAATTCCGCTGCTCATGCTCAGCGGGGCTGGAGCCCCGAAGCCCGGTAGACGTCGTCGACGAGTGCCATGGTGGCTGTGGCGTCGGCGGCACCGAGCGGCGTCGGAGCGCCCGCACGGAGCACCTCCACCAAGTGCTCAAGCTGAGCTACATAGCTCGACTCCCCTTCGGTCGCCTTTTCGTCGATGAGCACCGTGTCGCCGGCTGTGACGCGGAGCGTAGCGCCCCACTGGGGAACGATCACGCTGGTAGCGTGCAGCGATGCCTTGGAGCCGACGATATCCAGTGACATCCGCCCCTTGTCGTCGCCAAGGAAGGACGCCCGGACCCGGGCCTTGATGCCGGACGTGAAAGCGAGCACGAAGTCGGTCTCCATATCCACGCGGGGATCGTCGTCGTAGAGCTTGGACGTGGACGACTCCACCGTCGCCTCACCCCAGGCAGCCCGGAGAAGATCAATCGCGTAGCAGCCGACGTCCATGACAGCGCCGCCTCCCAGGGCACCGTTCAACCGGATATTGCCCGGCTTGACCACAAAATGGGGAATGCTGAAGTCGATCTCGACATCCTGGATAACTCCGAACTGTCCTGATCGGATGACATCCAGGAGCCGCCGGGTGAAGGGGTGGAGCCGGTAGTGGAAGCCGACGAAGGCCGAGCGGCCGTTGGCCGACGCAGCATCCGCGATGGCTTTGGCATCCGTACCATTTGCGGACAGCGGCTTCTCACAGAGCACATGCTTTCCCGCTTCGAGGGCAGCCACCGCCCATTGCGCGTGAACGGTGGGCGGCAGGGCCACATAGACAAGATCGACGTCGGGATCGGCCATGACGCTGGCATAGTCACCGGCCGCCTGGATTCCGAAGCGATCGGCGAACGCCCGTGCCCGCTCCGGGTCGCGGGACCCCACGGCTATCACTTGGACGCTATCGACCAGGGCGGAGGGCTCAACCATGGCCCGCTCGGCGATGCTTCCAGTCCCGAAGATGCCGACCCTCAGCGATGGACGCGTCATTGGGGGTTCTCCTCTTGTCGTTTACTCCAACGAGGCATCGAGCGTGGAAGCCCCGGATGCCACTTAGTCTGGTTTGCAACAGTCTAATGTTGGATTTCGACATAAGCAATGGCACGGGCAGACTCCAGCCGCGAGGAATGCCAGATGCCGGGCAGGAATCCGCCGCCAGTTTTAGTGCGAGAAGCCAGCGGCCGCCTCCGTGAGGCTCTTCCCTTTCGTCTCCGGCGCCAACCATTGCGAGAGGCCAGCACCGACGAACGCCACGCCCGAGGCAATCAGCATGGTGGTGGCCGAGCCGAGGTTAACCATGGACCACGGCAGCAGGAAGGTACCCAGGCCCGCGCCCACCCGGCTTACTGCAGCCGCGAAGCCCGTCCCGATGCCACGGATCTCCGTGGGGAAGACCTCGCCCGGGTAGATGCCGGTCAGTGTGTTGTACATGGCGTTGACGAAGGAAAACACCAGGAACAGGATCAGCACCGCCAGCGGCGGCGCACCGCCCCACAGTCCAATGACGGCAAGCACGACGGCGGCAGCCCACTGGGGCGGGACGGTCATGGCGCGCCGGCCGGCCTTATCGACCAGGAGGACCGTGATGATCACAGCAACGAGGGCGACCGCTGAAAGCCCGACGCCGCCGGCCAACCCTCCACCGAGTCCGTAACCGCTCAGCACGCTGTCGGCGAAAGTGGCGATGGCAAAGTACGGGGCGACGCCGCAGAACCAGAACATGGAGACGAACAGCGTGGACCGCCAGTATTGCCGCGAGAAGAGCATGGAGAACGTCCCGTGCTTGGTGTCTTCCCGCTGCACGTCAGCCATTTCGTCAGGGCTTTCCATGTACTTGTGGGCCACGGCCATGGCCTCATCCCGCCGTCCCTGGTTCCAGAGCCAGCGGGGAGATTCCGGCAGGCCGATCCGGAAGACGAACAACACCACGGCAATGAGCGTGCTGCTGCCCAGAATGACTCTCCAGTCCACCGCGGTGAACTGCTCCAGCAGGTAGCCGAAGAGGAAGGCGAGCATGAACCCGGCGTACCAAGCCACCAACGTCAGCCCCAGGAGCCGCCCCCGCAGCCGTGCCGGAGCGAACTCGGACATCAACGGCCAACCAACGGAGTACTCGACGCCGATGGCCACGCCCATGGCGAAGCGGACAGCGAAGAGCAACTCGGGCGAGTCGACGAAGAACTGAACACCTGACGCCACGACGAAGAGGCTCATATCGATCAGGAACAGGGGCTTCCGTCCAAACTTGTCCCCCGCCCAACCGCCAATGGGTGAGCCCAGGAGAATCCCGAACAGCGGGCCGGCGGCGATCAGGCCTTCCCAGAGCGTGGAAAGATCCAGGTCCTCCGTCATGGAGCCCGTTACGGGACCAAAAATGCCCAGAATGTAGCCGTCCAGGAACATGCCTCCAGCCAGGACGAATACCATCCTGTACATGAAGCGCCGCTTGAAGGCGGCGGTAGCTTGGACTGGATCCCCCACGAGGTTCTTGGTGTCCTTCATGGCCTGTCCTTGGCTTGAACCGCTATTCTCCCGATGATCGTCCATCGGGGCGGCAAGCGCTAGGGGCGGACGGTATCCCGCGTAGATGTCCGCAGCCGGTACAGGGACGTCGTTGCGGTGAGGTACAGGTCCTGGCCGTCCGGCCCACCGAAACACAGGTTGGAAACGCGTTCGGGAACATCGACGGCGGTCAGCAGGCCGCCGTCGGGCGCGTAAACCCGCACCGAAGCGCCGGCGGATGTCCAGACCCTGCCCTCGACGTCCACGCGGAAACCATCCGAAACCTTGTTGTCCTCGAGTTCCACGAACGTCCGCCCGTCTCCGCACGTCCCGTTCCCCACCGGGTAGGCGGCGATCCGGAACGGCGAACCCCGGTCCGGTCCGGCGGTGTCCGCGACGTACAGAACGGACTCGTCCGGAGAGAACGCCAGCCCGTTGGGATGAACCAGGTCAGTAACCACCGGTGTCAGTTCCTGGGTGGCCGGATCGAAGCGGAACACATAGCAACCGCCGTATTCCTGCTCCCCCTCGTGGCCCTCCACGGTCCCGGGCAGGATGCCGTACGGCGGATCCGTGAACCACACCGTCCCGTCCTTGGCCACCACAACATCGTTGGGCGAGTTGAGCCGGTGCCCGCCGAACGAATCGACGATTGCCGACACCACGCCGTCGTGATCCCGCTCGACGCGGCGCCGCCCGTGGCTGCACTGGACCACGCTGCCGTCGCGGTCCAGGGTACGGCCGTTGGTGAATTCGACGGCGGTGGCGTACTCACGCGTCTGGCCTGACTCCGGGCTGTACTCAAGGATCCTGTTGTTGGGGATGTCGCTCCAGCGGACGGTTTGGGACTGTGGAATCCACACAGGCCCCTCCGCCCAGATGGTGCCTTCGAAGACCTTTTCAAGCGTGCCCGTGATCAGTTCCATGCGGTGACCTTTCCGTTGTGACCCCGGGATAGAGCCTAGTCCTGCGAGCGCACCGCATCCGTCTCCGGGGCCGCCTCGGGACTCTTGGCGCCGGCTTCCGGCATGGCGATGACCGCGACGACGGTGAGCACGGCGCCGACCAGGACGGCGAGGAACACGGCACTTGAGGCCTGGATGGTCGATTGCGGGTTCGGCCCGCCGCTGTTGGCGTAGATCGCGTTGGCCACGGCGCCGAACACCGCCACGCCGATGGAACTGCCGATGGACCGGGCAAAGAGGTTGGTGCCCGTCACCACGCCTCGCTCGTTCCATTCGACGCTCGACTGGGCGGCGATGAGTGTTGGGGTGGCCACCAGCCCGAGGCCCAGGCCCACGACGAAGCACGAGGCCGCGACCAACAAGACGCTTGGCGCGGACGCCGTGAGGGCCAGGATGCCGGTTCCCACCACCGTGATGGAAATGCCGATCAGGGCCGTGCGCCTGAAGCCGATGCGCAGGTAGAAACGGCCTGCCTGGGAGGCACTGATGGGCCAGCCAAGGGTCAACGCCGCCAGGGCCAGACCGGCCAGGAGCGGTGAAGTCTGCAGTGCTCCTTCAAGGAAGGTCGGCACGTAGGATGTGAGGCCAAGCATCACCGCGCCAATTCCGAAGGCGATCATCGCCGTCGTCGACAACAGCCTGCGGGAGACCACCCACGGCGGGAGGACCGGTTCGGCTGCTTTCCTCTCCACCACAAGGAACGCGGCAAGCAGGACGGCCCCCACAGCGAAAACCGCTATGCTGACAGGCGAGTTCCAGGCCCAGGCCTGGCCGCCTTCCAGCGCCCCGAGAATCAGGAGGCTCAGCGCGGTGGTAAGAAGGACGGCGCCCAGGTAGTCGATGCGGTGCGTGGTCCTTTTGACGTCTTCGTGGAAGGTGCGGGCCAGCATCCAGCCGGCCAGGAGGCACAGCGGGATGTTGATCAGGAAGATCCACCGCCAGATGCCCAGCGATGCGAACACACCACCCAGCGTGGGACCCACCACCGAGGAAATGGCCCACACGCTGGCCAGGTAGCCCTGCACTTTGGCGCGTTCGGCGAGGGTGTAGATGTCGCCGGCAATGGTGATCGATACCGGCTGGACCGCACCCGCGCCAAGACCCTGCAGCACACGGAAGGCGATGAGGGCGGGCATGCTCCACGCGAGTCCACACAAGGTGGAGCCGAGCAGGAAAAGCGCGATCCCGCTGAGGATGATCGGTTTGCGGCCCAACACATCCGAGAGCTTCGCGTAGACGGGGACGGACACCGCCTGCGCCAACAGGTAGGCCGAGAAGAGCCAGGGGAAGGACGAGAAGCCGCCGATGTCCCCCACGATCGACGGGACCGCCGTGGCGACGATCGTGGAATCGATGGCCACGAGGCCGGTGGACAGCATCAGGGCAATGAGGATGGGCCCTCGCTTGGAACGAAATCCGACTCCGTCGGCAGTTTCTGTAGTCATGTATGTCTTATCCCGTCGCGTTCGTACCGTGTTTCCGTCCCCTCCCGGTGCTAACGGCGGGGGTCGCGGAATTAGTCCCGGGAAAGACAACGGCGGCGGACCACCAGAGGTGGCCCGCCGCCGTCGTAAATCACTGACTGGCAGTTAGGGCGTGTCTCCTAAAGATGTCAGCCAGATGCTGATGGCTCGCAGGACGGCTCCACCGCGGTAGGTGAGGGCGAGTTTGTCGTAGCGGGTTGC